>NZ_JAMAUS010000023.1:0-65187 GCF_023714195.1 Brevibacillus sp. MER 51
TAAGACCCCTCATAGACGATGAGGTTGATAGGTTCGGTGTGGAAGCGCGGTAACGCGTGGAGCTGACGAATACTAATCGGTCGAGGACTTATCCACACACTCTTAGCAATCATGCGTATTCAGTTTTCAGGGAATGAATCCAACCTCTTTACCCCAGAATGGGTAAGGAGGTTTTTCGTTTTTACAGCAAAAAGTCAAACTCGCGATTATTTTGTCGATAAGTTAGGCCGAATGACCGACAAGTTCCCTCTTGCAGACGGGTCTTGGGGTAGACTAACATGAGAAGGTACCTGATCCAAGCGTTGGAGTAGGCGAGGTTATGAAGGAGAATCGTTCATGAAAAAAATTCTAATCTTTTCCGCTTCCATCGGTAACGGACACAACCAGGCAGCGCGGGCTATGCAAGAAAGCTTGGCTGAGAGTGGTTGCACATCAATGATCATCGATACGCTGGAATATATTAGCCCCACCTTTCACAAGATTTTGCTGGAAAGCTATATGAATCTGTTAAGGCTGTCACCCAAGATGTGGGGCAGAATTTATCATAATACAGAAAAAACCCGTTTCTTCGATATGAATGTGCTGATGAATAAGTTATTAGCAAACAAACTAAAAAAGCTGATCAACAGTGTACAGCCTGATGCCTTTATTGCTACGCATCCATTTGCAAGCTGTATGCTCTCCGTACTGAAAGGAAGAAATGACTGGAAGGAACCAATCTATACAATTATTACCGACTATACCATCCATCCTTCATGGATTAATCATCATATCAACTATTACTTCATCGGCCATGAGCAACTGTATTACCTGTTAGACGTTTATCGACAGGATCATCAAAAATTCATTCCGATGGGCATTCCCATCATGAAAAAATTCAGCTTGCCATTGGACGCCGATTTGATTCGGCAAAAGCTGGGCCTCGCTCCTGGACAAAAGAGCATTATTCTTTCGGGGGGCGGATTGGGTCTCGGCTCGATGGAAAAGGTATTAGATGGGTTAGAAGAGATTAACATTCCTCTGAAAACCTTTGTGTTAACAGGGACAAACGACAAGCTGTACAATAAAGTGACAAATCGTACGTATCGCCATGAAGTCGTTCCGCTAAAATTCATCAATAACTTCCACGAATACTTGGAGACTGCTGATTTAATTGTCACCAAATCAGGCGGACTTACATCAGCTGAAGTAATGAGTAAACGGGTACCCATGATTGTTTACAACCCTCTGCCCGGACAGGAAGAGAGGAACAGCCACTTTTTGCTCAATAATGGATGTGCAGTGCACGCGAATCTATCCGAGCAGTTGATTTACTTTATCGATGAACTATTGCATAGCCCGTCCAAGGTGGAATATATGCGCAGAATGGGACAGAAAATCTCAAAGCCAGATGCTGCACAACGAATTACTGAGTTTATCATGGATGATATGAATATGTTGCCAGGGAAAATAGAATAGCTGCCTAGCCAGACAAAATGGAGGAACCCATGACTGTACCATTCGCGATATTATTTGATATGGATGGCACGTTACTGCAAACTGAAAAGCTGTCGACCCCCGCATTTATCCGAACGTTTGACCAGCTTCGTCAAAAAGGGCTATGGCAAGGAGAAACCCCTGACGAAAGTGAACTGATCAATGTATTGGGAATGACGATCGAGCAGATCTGGGACAAATTGCTACCGGGCGCGAGTGAGGAAGCCATTCACTCAGCAGACGCCTTCTTGCTAGACAATGAAATCCAGTTACTCAAAGAACGAGTGACTGAGCTATACCCGGATGTAAAATCAACCTTAGAAAAGCTGCATGAAAAAGGATTTGCATTGTTTGTAGCAAGCAATGGGCAGGAAGAATATATCGATGCCATTTGTCAGGAATACGAGTTAAAACCGCTGATGACCGACCTGTACTCCGCTGGCCGTTTCCGTACGCATTCCAAAAATGATCTGGTAGCAAAATTGTTGTCTGATTATAAAATCGGGCAAGCCGTCATGGTAGGAGATCGTCACTCCGATGTGGAAGCAGGCAAAACAAACGGTTTATTTACCATTGGATGCGACTTTGGCTTTGCCAAACCAGGCGAGCTTGATGGGGCAGATATCATCATTACCAGCTTCTCACAGCTACTAAATCATTTGCCAGCAATCGACACCAATACACAAAAACAGGCATAAACCATTCCTCAGGGAGTGGTTTTTTTGTTGATCATGTCCAAGTTTCAAGCGACCCTCTTTTGCCCACACTAGAATGTGTAAGGGACACTTGCGGGCACGCACTAAACCCATTATAATTAAAGTCAAAGATAGTCAAAGTCAATAGGTACCTCATAAGAACATACACAGAGGAATAGGAGGCGATGACTTGCGTAACATCTCGGACATCATTGAACATCACTTGAAAAGCATCATTACAAACAGTCCCAATGGATCGATCGAGATTCAGCGTAGTGAGCTTGCCGACCATTTTCAATGTGTGCCGTCTCAGATCAATTACGTCATCAATACGCGCTTTACCGTTCAAAAAGGCTACATCGTAGAGAGTAAGCGCGGGGGCGGCGGGTATATTCGCATACGCAAGGTGCAGATTGTCAGCAAAGCACGCTTGCAAGAATTGCTAACAGAAGAACTGATTGGTGAGAGCATCAGTCAAAGCGTGGGAAATGCGATCGTAGAAAGACTATTTGAGGAAGGATTAGTCAACATCAGAGAAGCCACCTTGATGAAAATCGCTACCTCGAGAAACGTATTGACCTTAGAAGCTGAATTGCGGGATCGTTTGCGGGCAAATATTTTAAAGCAGATGATCGCAGCAATCTTGTTGAAGTAAAAGGAGGTATGATGATATGAACTGTGAGGAATGCGGAAAACGACCGGCGACACTTCATTTGACGAAAATCGTCAATGGCGAAAAAACCGAATACCATATTTGCGAGCAGTGTGCTCATGAAAAAGGGGACGTCTTTACCGGCTTTCACAACTTCAGCATCAACAATCTCCTGTCAGGACTTTTAAAATTTGATCCCATGCAAAAGAATGGACGCGAAACGGCAACGAATAAGCCGCTTCAATGCGAAACATGTGGACTCACATATGCTCAATTTAGTAAAAGCGGCCGATTTGGCTGTAGTGATTGCTACACCTTTTTGGGAGATCGACTGGACCCACTTTTCCGCCGGATTCATGGAAACACACAGCATAGTGGAAAAGTACCAGAGCGCACCGGTGGCAAACTGAAGATCCGTAAAGAGCTGGAGCAACTAAAGCAAGCGCTGCAAAGTCATGTCGCCAGTGAAGAGTTCGAGAAGGCAGCAGAAATGCGTGATCGAATTCGAGCATTGGAACAAAAAATGGCCCAATCGTAGCAAGGGAGGTTAGCTGGTTATGTCCCAAAAGCAGTTTATGCAAAACCCGTGGAGCAATTGGATGAAAGGAGAAGGTCCTGATTCCGACATTGTCATTAGTACACGGCTGCGTATCGCCCGTAACCTGCGCCAGCACCCCTTTCCGTTATTGGCAACGGACTCGCAGGGCGAGGAAGTCGTCAGAAAGGTAACGGAAGTAAGCGATTCGGAGGCAATGCGCAAACGGCATCAGCTCCAGGCTATCCATATGGATCAAATTAACCCGTTAGAAAAACGCGTGCTCGTAGAAAAGCATCTAATTAGCCCCCATCTGGCAGAGGAATCTCGCAAAGGTGCCGTATTACTTCGGAAAGATGAGTCTGTCAGCATTATGGTTAATGAAGAAGATCACATTCGAATACAGGTACTATTACCCGGGTTTCGTTTGAACGAGGCATGGGAAATAGGTACGAAGATAGACGACATTTTTGAGAAAAACTTGAACTACGCGTTCGATGAGACACGTGGATATCTTACAAGTTGCCCAACCAATGTGGGTACGGGAATTCGTGCATCCGTGATGCTGCACTTGCCCGCTCTGGTGATGACGCAGCAGATCAGCAGAATTTTACAGGCGATTAATCAAGTTGGTCTGGTCGTTAGAGGAATTTACGGAGAGGGCAGCGAAGCTCTAGGGAATCTTTTTCAGTTATCCAATCAGGTCACACTGGGGATGTCTGAGTCCGATATCCTTTCCAATCTCTACGGTGTAGCCAGACAGATTATTGAGCAAGAGCGTGTGGCACGTACGTACTTGCTGGAGCATACACGGGTTTCTTTGGAGGATCGGATTTTTCGGTCATTTGGCATCTTGATGTATGCTCGCACGGTAGAGTCCAAAGAAGCGGCTCAGCGCCTGTCCGATGTCCGTCTGGGGATTGATCTTGGCATCATTCCAAACGTGTCTCCGCTGGTCCTAAACGAACTGTTGGTCACGACACAGCCAGGGTTTTTACAACACCATGCTGGTCAAAAGCTCACTCCGGACCAACGCGACGAAAGAAGGGCAAGGTTGATCCGCGAGCGTCTGCGCGTAGTAGAATCGCAAGAGTAATGGTATCACGCAATTGTTAACCATATAGAGAAAAAACACGGTTATACGGAGGTGTACGATATGATGTTTGGACGTTTTACAGAACGAGCACAAAAAGTACTGGCGCTTGCCCTTGAAGAGGCGGTTCGTCTCGGGCACAAAGATATTGGGACAGAGCATGTGCTGCTGGGACTCATTCGAGAAGGCGAAGGGATTGCTGCAAAGGCACTGCAATCACTTGGGCTTGGCCTCGATAAAATCCAGAGTGAAGTGGAGTCGTTAATCGGGCGAGGAACAGAGCAGTCCGGTAGCAATTACACACCAAACTATACACCTCGCGCCA
Organism: Brevibacillus sp. MER 51; assembly: GCF_023714195.1. Lineage (NCBI taxonomy): Bacteria > Bacillati > Bacillota > Bacilli > Caryophanales > Paenibacillaceae > Brevibacillus > Brevibacillus sp. MER 51. The sequence goes on from NZ_JAMAUS010000023.1 coordinate 4,777, forward strand.
AAAAGGTCATTGAACTGTCGATGGACGAAGCTCGCAAACTGGGTCATACCTATGTGGGGACTGAACATATTCTGCTTGGCTTGATCCGTGAAGGAGAAGGCATTGCTGCAAGAATCATGAACAATTTGGGCGTTAGCCTGAACAAGGCACGTCAACAGGTGCTTCAGCTGCTTGGCAGCTCGGAAATGATGGCATCTCATCAACCGTCTGGAGGGAATCCAGCTGCGAATACGCCGACACTGGACGGCTTGGCTCGGGATCTGACTGCAATCGCTCGTGATGGCGGGCTGGACCCAGTCATCGGTCGCCAAAAAGAAATCGAGCGTGTGATCCAAGTACTTAGCAGACGCACCAAGAACAACCCTGTTTTGATTGGGGAGCCTGGCGTCGGGAAAACAGCTATCGCAGAAGGTCTTGCCCAAAAAATCGTGAACAACGAAATTCCGGAGACCCTTCGTGATAAGCGCGTCATGACCCTCGATATGGGAACTGTTGTTGCGGGAACCAAATATCGCGGTGAGTTCGAGGATCGTCTGAAAAAAATCATGGACGAAATTCGCCAAGCAGGAAACATCATCCTGTTTATTGATGAGCTGCACACCTTGATTGGTGCCGGTGGAGCAGAAGGCGCAATTGATGCCTCCAACATTTTGAAGCCTGCTCTGGCACGTGGCGAGCTACAGTGCGTAGGTGCTACTACGCTGGATGAATATCGCAAGTACATCGAAAAAGACGCAGCACTGGAGCGTCGTTTCCAACCGATTCAGGTTGATGAACCGACAGCGGAGGATGCTATTCGTATCCTGCATGGCCTACGTGATCGTTACGAAGCCCACCATCGCGTCAAAATTACCGATGAAGCAATTGAGCAGGCAGTAAAACTGTCTGACCGCTATATTACGGAACGCTTCCTGCCTGACAAGGCCATCGACTTGGTTGACGAGGCGGCCTCCAAAGTTCGCTTGCAATCCTTTACGGTTCCACCTAACCTCAAAGAGCTGGAGGGACGTCTGGAAGAGGTACGCAAGGAAAAAGACGCTGCCGTACAATCACAAGAGTTCGAGGAAGCAGCAGCACTTCGCGATCAGGAGCAAAAACTGCGTGAAGAGCTGGATAAAACGAAAAAAGACTGGAAAGAGCGCCAAGGCCAGCTGAACATGGAGGTTACGCCAGAAGACATCGCTCAAGTAGTGGCGAGCTGGACGGGTATTCCTGTGTTGAAGCTGAAGGAAGAAGAAACAGAGCGCTTGCTGAAGATGGAAGAGATTTTGCACGATCGTGTCATTGGCCAAGATGAAGCAGTCAAATCCATCTCGCGTGCGATCCGCCGTGCCCGTGCTGGCTTGAAAGACCCAAAACGCCCGATCGGCTCGTTTATCTTCCTGGGACCTACCGGTGTGGGTAAAACCGAATTGGCTCGTGCTGTGGCGGAGACGCTTTTCGGTGACGAGGATGCCATGATCCGTGTGGATATGTCTGAGTACATGGAGAAGCATTCCACCGCTCGCTTGGTAGGTGCCCCTCCTGGCTACGTAGGCTTTGACGAAGGCGGCCAGCTAACCGAAAAAGTTCGTCGCAAGCCTTACTCCGTCATTTTGCTGGACGAAATCGAGAAAGCTCACCCAGACGTATTCAACATCCTCTTGCAAGTATTGGATGATGGCCGTCTGACAGACTCCAAGGGGCGTACCGTCGATTTCCGCAACACGGTTGTCATCATGACTTCCAACGTCGGAGCCAGCATGATCAAGAAAAATACGACGCTTGGTTTTACGACCAACGATTCGGAAAGAAAGTATCAGGATATGAAGGACAAAGTCATGGATGAGCTGAAGAAGAGCTTCCGTCCTGAGTTCCTGAACCGTATCGATGAAGTCATCGTATTCCACTCTTTGGAGCAAGAGCACATCGAGCAAATCGTATCGCTCATGACAGAAGAGCTGCGTAAACGTTTGAAAGAGCAAGACATTGATTTCCAATTGACCGAAGAAGCCAAGAAAGTACTGGCAAAAGAAGGCTTTGATCCGGCTTATGGTGCACGTCCTCTGCGTCGTGCTATCCAGCGCCACATCGAGGATAATTTGTCTGAGGAATTGCTCAAGGGTACGATCAGTAAAGGCGATACCGTCAATATCGAAGCCGAAGAAGGCAAGCTGGTAGTCAAGCGCCTCGAAAAAACGAAATCGTAAGCTGTTGAAACGTAATAGAATGCCTCCTGATTCAGGAGGTATTCTTTTTTTGGGTGCGTAATTATGATAAAAGTAGAGAAAGAAATCCAAGTGAGGGTGCGATTATGTCAAAGTATAAAACGAAATACGCGTGTCAAGAATGTGGCTATGAATCGCCAAAATGGATGGGGAAATGTCCAGGATGCAGCAGCTGGAACACGTTGGTAGAGGAAGTGACGGTAAAAAATGCCCATCGTCACGAAGGGCTGAGCGGAGGCCAGCGCCAATCTGCGATTCCATTAACCCAGGTAGCCAGTGAAGAAGAGCCACGGATGGATACGACGATAGGAGAATTGAATCGTGTTCTAGGTGGAGGGCTTGTTCCGGGTTCACTCATTTTGGTGGGGGGAGATCCCGGAATCGGAAAGTCGACATTGCTTTTGCAGACATCTTTTGCCTTGGCTCATCAAGGGGCGAAGGTTCTCTATGTATCGGGAGAGGAGTCGGCAAAACAAATCAAAATTCGCGCGGATCGACTTCATATGCAAACGCCGCCGATGTTTGTATTGGCAGAAAATGATTTGGATTTGATTGAACAGCATATTAATCAAGTAGACCCGGATGTGCTGATTATTGACTCGATCCAGACCGTGTTTCACCCGACGATCCAATCGGCTGCGGGGAGCGTCGCACAAGTGCGCGAGGCTACTGCTCAATTGATGCGAATTGCAAAAGGAAAAGGGATCGGTACCTTCATTGTCGGTCACGTAACCAAGGAAGGTTCTATCGCCGGTCCGCGTATGCTTGAGCACATGGTGGATGCTGTTCTCTATTTTGAAGGGGAGCGCCATAATACGTTTCGAATTTTGCGCGCCGTCAAAAACCGTTTTGGTTCGACAAACGAAATCGGTATTTTCGAAATGAAGGATCGCGGCTTGGAGGAAGTGGCGAATCCATCTGAGATATTTTTGGCAGAGCGTCCATTTGGCGTTGCGGGTTCCACGGTCGTAGCCAGTATGGAGGGCACACGTCCCGTTTTGGTTGAGCTGCAAGCTCTCGTTGCCCCGACCAGCTTTGTAACCCCACGGAGAACGGCAACAGGGGTCGACCATCAGCGTGTGGCGATGATTATGGCAGTGTTGGAAAAGCGCATGGGCATGATGCTGCAAAATCAGGATGCATATGTAAACGTAGCAGGTGGGGTCAGACTGGATGAGCCAGCAGTTGATTTGGCGATTGCCGTAAGCATTGCAAGCAGCTTCCGTGACCACGCTACCAATCCGCATGATGTTGTTATCGGAGAAATTGGCTTGACTGGTGAGGTACGCGGTGTCTCTCGTATTGAGCAACGAGTACGAGAAGCACATAAATTGGGCTTTAAGCGTGTCATCATACCAGAGAAAAACATCCGCGGTCTGGATGCCCCAGCAGATATTCAAGTAATTGGTGTGAGCAATATTGCCGATGCGTTGAACGAGGTGATAAGGAGGTAGGAGTGGGCATGCAGGGGAACATCAAAAGAACTCCGCAAATCGGTGATGTGCTTCGTCTCGTGGCACCCGGTACACAGCTTCGTGAAGGGTTGGAAAATGTTTTACGGGCCAAAACCGGGGGTTTGATCGTTATTGGGTGCGGTCCGGAGATGAAGTCGATTGTCGATGGCGGTTTTTCCATCAATTGTGATTTTTCTCCTGCCCATTTGTATGAATTAGCGAAGATGGATGGGGCGATTATAGTAAGTGAAGACGCAAAACGCATCCTGTACGCAAATACGCAAATCTTCCCGCCCTCCTCAATCCCCACGAGCGAGACGGGGACACGGCATCGTACAGCACAACGCACGGCCATTCAAACGAATCATCTGGTCATTGCTATCTCCCAGCGTCGCAATGTAATCACGCTATACCAGGGGAATTTCCGGTATGTTTTAAGCGAAATTAGTGTCATTTTGGCCAAGGCGAATCAAGCTGTATCTACCCTTGAGAAATACAAGGCCGTGCTTGATCAAACTTTGACGAATCTCGGTGCGTTAGAATTCGAGGAGCTCGTTACTTTGCACGAAGTTGCCTCGGTTTTGCAACGGATTGAGATGGTGTTACGTATTAAGACAGAGGTCTCCAAGTACATATGCGAGCTAGGAGTAGAAGGAAGGCTCGTCAGTATGCAGTTGGAGGAACTGGTTTCAAACATTGAGGAAGAGGCTCATATGCTTATCCGGGATTATTCCCGAGATGCATCCTATTCACCTGATCTTGTGCTGCGGGACATGAAAAAATTAAACTCGGAGGAAATGCTGGAGCTCACCTCTTTTTTGCGAACGCTGGGGTATTCCTCCAATGCCAGTATGCTGGATGAATCGGTTTCCCCTAGAGGTTATCGGATCCTGTACAAGATCAGGCGTCTGCCCGTTACGATCATCTCGAATCTGGTAGAACATTTTCATCATCTGCCTCGAATCATGATGGCAACGATTCAGGAATTAGACGAAGTGGAAGGGATTGGCGAGGTTCGAGCGAGAGCGATTAAAGAGGGACTGAAACGGATTCAAGAACAAGTGTTCATTGACAGGCACATTTAAAGTAGAATAGGATAAAGGCATTATTTGTATTCAGCATTTGCCTAAGGGACTTGGATAAAAACAAGGTCAACAGGATAACTGCTCCTTACGCAAAAGAAATCAGGAGGTAGTCTATGTTCGTGAAATCGTTACCGAACATACTAACCGTAAGCAATTTGTTTCTGGGAGTTTTAGCAATTATTCTTGCGTTTCGAGGCGATCAATACGTCGAATATGCAGCGATCACAGTGATCATTGGTATGCTGGCAGACGGGCTGGATGGACGTGTAGCTCGTATGTTGAATGCCCAAAGTGAGTTCGGGAAGGAATTGGATTCCCTTTCTGACGTTATTACATTTGGGATTGCACCAGCGTTCATCATGTATGTTGTCGTCTTGCAACACTTTGATTTGCTTGGGATTCTCATTACAGCCATTTTTCCGATCTGCGGTGCGCTACGTTTGGCGCGTTTTAACGTACAGGCCGGGGTTCCGGGGTATTTCATCGGCTTGCCGATTACGGCAGCGGGGGGCGTACTGGCTACGCTCGCACTCTATCACCAGGTATTCACTCCGGTATTGCTTGCCGTAAGTATGTTGTTGCTTGCCTTTTTGATGGTATCAAAGGTCAAGTATCCTAACTTTAAAAAAGTGGGGATTCCAAAGTCTGCTTACTGGATCACACCCATTATCATCGCGATTGTGGTTGTTGTAGCGATTAAGTACCCGCAGCAATTTCCAAAAATCGTTTTCCTGCCACTTGCTTTTTATGCACTGTACGGAATAAAAAAAAACGTTGACTTTCTCGTCAAAAAATTACGCAAGCGTAAAAACAAAGAGGAAGAAACCGTTCCGTTTGAATAGTTACGACCTAAAAAAACCCACACATCAATGTGCGGGTTTTTCTTTTTTGTATGCAACTTTTTTTAGGGTTCATTCGTAATACGAGTAACGGACTTTTAAGACAGATTGAAGACACCCAAAGTATTCAGGCGGTTGGATTCTTTCTGAAGCACATCTTCTAGCTTAATGTCAGTAATATTGCACAAAGCAGTGAGGTAGAAGATGTTTTTGCCAAGTTCAGCAGTAACTACATCGCGACAATGCTCGCACAGCGGTCCGTTAAAGTGGGTGTCCAAATGGGACTTGTTGTCCTCCAGATTTTTGTTCGAATCGTACGTCTGTTTTTTGGCAACCACTTCGACACAGCCGCATTCGGTGATGGCTTTTGTCAGTGAACGGTTAATGCGGGATGCCGTTTCCTGAACTTTGGACATGACGTCCAGTACGCTACGATGTCTGATCAAAAGCTCCGATACTTGCGTTTGAAAGTCGTCTATGTTTCGATTGTCCATCTGGTTCACCTCTGCTTTAGGCTGTTGGTATCGTCATAATTTTCTCTCATTACGATACTGACATTATAAGAAGGGAGTCAGCTCTCTGTCAATTTATCATCAAAGGAAACGAGTGTTCCCGGGTTGACGAGAAAATGACAACTATGTTAAAATTTTTGGCTATTTGACATGGCAAAATCTTTTTTGCTATAGTGAGGGAAAGTAAAATGAAGCATTATAATGATTTGGAAAAAAATAGGGTTTTACTCTTAGGCTTCTGTCTATATTAGTAAAAGGAGGTGAAGGCATGTTACGCCGAGTAGGAAAATTCATTTTTGTTTTGATTGGTGGCGGATTGGGGTATCGATTTGGTGACGAATTGTTTTCGTTGCTCGATCCATTGTTAAACTTTGGTGTAGTAGCCGGATCGCAATATATTGGAGCTATACTGGGTGCCATCTTGTTTTTCTTTTTAGCGAATTGGGTTGTGGATTATGTTCTGCGCATCGTTCGATGGGGTGAAGAGTCACTCGTCAAAATGCCGGTTGTCGATGTGATGTTCGGAGCGATGGGGTTGATTAGTGGTCTTATTGTTGCATTCTTATTATTCCTGCCCATCAGTAAAATTCCGATTCCATTTGTAGGAGATCTTTTGCCGTTAATTGTTTCCGGGTTGCTCGGTTATTTGGGCTTCCAGGTAGGATTTCGCAAGCGGGACGAGATTATGTCGGTATTTTCGATTGGACGCAAGGACAGGAAAAAGGAAAGTGCGACAACTGCCGTTAACTTGGAAAATAAAATTCTCGATACCAGTGTCATCATTGACGGACGCATCGCAGATATTTGCCGTACCGGCTTTCTGGAAGGGGTACTGGTCATTCCGGGATTTGTGTTAGAGGAGCTGCAGCATATCGCCGATTCCTCCGATGTACTGAAGAGAAACCGCGGTCGTCGGGGTCTGGATATCTTGAACAAGATTCAAAAAGAAATGAAGGTAAAGGTTCAGATTTGGGAAGGCGATTTTGAAGAAGTATCCGAGGTGGACAGCAAGCTGATCAAGCTCGCAAAGCTCATTAACGGAAAGGTCGTAACAAACGACTTTAACCTGAATAAGGTATGTGAGCTGCAAGGTGTTGCGGTATTGAACATCAATGATTTGGCAAATGCAGTCAAGCCCGTAGTTTTACCTGGAGAAGAGATGAACGTTCAAGTCATCAAGGATGGAAAAGAGCACGGTCAGGGTGTCGCTTATCTGGACGATGGCACGATGATTGTTGTAGAGGGCGGACGAGAATACATCGGAAACGATGTTGATGTTCTCGTAACGAGTGTACTGCAAACTTCAGCAGGACGTATGATCTTCGCCAAACCAAAGTTACTGGAACGAGCATTATAGAAAAGACAACAGGAGAGGGATGAATCAGTGAGCACGGGTGTCGTGATCGTTGCAGCCGGTTCGGGTAAACGAATGGGTGGACAACGAAACAAGTTGTGGTTACCGCTTGCGGGCGAGCCGATCTTGGCTCATACGGTACGTCTTTTTGCCACTCATCCCGACATTGATGAAGTCGTGCTGGTGGTGAGTGAAGCAGACCACGCAGAAGTTATGGCCTGGATCTCGGCTGAAAAGCTGGCGGTCGTGGTTACTCTGGGTGGAGCAGAGCGACAAGACAGTGTGAGAAACGGCTTGGCATCACTATCCGCAAATTGCGATTACGTACTAGTTCACGATGCTGCCCGTCCTTTCGTCACTCGCAAACAGATCAGTGACATGATCAAACAGGTGCAACAAGATCAGGCAACGATCATGGCAGTACCTGTCAAAGATACGATTAAAGTGGTGGGGGCAAATGGACTCGTAGAGTCAACTCCGGCACGGGAAAGCTTGTGGGCGATTCAAACCCCACAAGCTTTTCGTATGTCTTTATTGCGAGAGGCACATCAGGCAGCTGAGGCAGCGGGGAAGCTGGGTACGGATGATGCGATGCTGGTTGAGTGGCTGGGTCATCCGGTATCGATTATGCAGGGAAGCTATGAGAACATTAAGATTACGACGCCAGACGATCTGTGGTTTGGTGAAGAGATATTGCGGAAACGAAAGGGAGAGTAGCTCATGCGTATTGGACAAGGTTTTGACGTGCATCAATTGGTAGAGGGACGTCCATGCATTATCGGAGGCGTCACCATCCCGTATGAAAAAGGTTTGCTAGGGCATTCTGACGCGGATGTTCTCCTCCATGCGATTAGTGACGCGATTCTTGGTGCGATTGGTGAGGGGGATATTGGTCGTCATTTCCCGGATACAGACCCGGCTTTCAAGGATGCCGATAGCGTAAAGCTGCTGGAGCATGTATGGAAGCTGGTTCGGGAGCGCGGTTACCGTTTAGGAAACGTGGATGCAACGATCATTGCCCAAGCACCGAAGATGGCGCCGTACATCCCGCAAATGTGTGCAGTCATTGCCCGCGTGTTGGAGGCAGACGATCTCTCGCAAGTGAATGTGAAGGCGACGACATCGGAGAAACTCGGTTTTACAGGCAGAGGAGAAGGAATCGCTGCTCAGGCGGTATGCTTGCTTGTCAAGTAGAGGGGCAAGGTGTAACATAAAGCCTTAGATACGTTTTTACTTAGGTCAAGGTTATAGCCTTTTACATTCATAAGGATGGTGCTACCAATGGCGAAAGAAATTCGCACTCGTTATGCGCCGAGTCCTACGGGGCATTTACACATCGGCGGTGCGCGAACAGCGCTCTTCAATTATCTTTTTGCGAAACATCACGGTGGTTCATTCATCGTTCGGATTGAAGATACGGACCAAACGCGCAATAAGGAAAATGCGGACGAAGAACAAATGAAAAACCTGAAATGGCTCGGCGTAACATGGGAAGAAGGTACAGACGTTGGTGGACCATATGGACCGTACCGTCAAACAGAGCGCCTGGACATTTATCGGAAATATATCGATCAACTGCTGGCAGAAGGCAAAGCGTACTACTGCTACGCGACAAAAGAAGAGCTGGATGCAGAGCGTGAAGAACAGCTCGCGCGTGGAGAAACGCCACGTATTCTGGAAAAGCATCGCCATGTAACGGACGAGCAGCGTGCTCAATACGAAGCAGAAGGCCGAGTGCCATCCATTCACTTCCTCGTTCAGGATGATCGCGAGTATGTCGTGAACGACCTGATTCGTGGCCAGGTAACATTCAACTCCAACGAGATGGGCGATTTCGTTATTTGCCGTCCGGATGGGATTCCTACATACAACTTCGCCGTTGTAGTGGACGACTATTTGATGAAAATTAGCCACGTCATCCGTGGAGAAGAGCATCTGTCCAACACGCCTCGTCAATTGATGATTTATGAAGCGTTTGGGTGGGAAGCGCCTGACTTTGCTCACTTGGCACTGATCCTCAACCAAGACGGTAAAAAGATGTCCAAGCGCGACGAGAGCATTCTTCAGTTCATTGAACAGTATCGTGACCTCGGCTTCTTGCCAGAAGCAATCGTGAACTTCCTTGTTCTTTTGGGATGGTCTCCAGGTGGCGAAGAAGAGATTTTCTTAATGGAAGATCTGATCAAGCTGTTCTCTATGGACCGCGTGAACAAGTCGCCAGCTGTCTTTGATGCAACGAAGATGAACTGGATGAACAACTTCTATTTGAAGCGCCAACCGCTGGATATGATTACAGACATGTGTATCCCGCATCTGCAAAAGGCTGGCTTCATCGAAGAGAATTTGTCTGCCGAGAAGCGCGAATGGGTTCGCAGTATCGTAGGTCTGTACCAGGAACAAATGTCCTACTGTGCGCAAATCGTTCCGTTGGCAGCTCTTTTCTTCCTCGACGAAGTGGTGTACGATGAAGAAGCAACTCTGGTGCTGAAAGAACCGCAATTGCCGGAAGTACTGACTTCCTTTGTGAAACACCTTTCTGCCCAGGATGCATATAATGTGGATGTTATTAAAGCGGTACTCAAGGACGTGCAAAAGGAAACGGGTCACAAAGGCAAGGCGTTGTTTATGCCGGTTCGCGTAGGAGCAACTGGCCAGGCGCATGGTCGTGATTTGGCAGAGACGTTGTATCTGCTCGGCCGCGACAAGGTGATTGCACGCGCACAGCAAGTAATTGCAAACGGTCAGTAAGTATTGGCTGGTTTTCTTTTATAAATATGGAATGCGACGATCAGGAGAAGTACAACAGTCTGCACATCTACAGAGAGGATGGATAGGTGAGAGCCATCTGATGTGCCCTGTATGGAAATGCCCCTGTGAGCAATGAGCTGAACCTATCTTTTTGAAAAGATGTCAGTAGGCGCCATCGGCTTCCCTCCGTTATCGGGATAAGAGCAAGATCGTTCAAGGTTGTTTGTTAAGTCTTTGCAGCCAAGAAGATCTAAGCAGAGTGGAACCACGGTAAACCCGTCTCTGTCCCTTCGTATTTGAGGGGATGGGGACGTTTTTTATTTTTGAGGAAGTTGAACACTCGGCAGGTAAATCAGGCAGGAGGTGCCACCCAAAAATGTTAGCACAGATGAGAGATGACATTCATGCTGTTTTTGAACGAGACCCGGCTGCGCGCAGTACGTTGGAAGTCGTCATGACCTATTCCGGTTTGCACGCGATATGGGGGCACCGGATTGCCCACAGGCTCTGGAAGGCTGAGCTGTGTACACTCGCCCGAATTGTTTCTCAACTATCCCGTTTTTTCACGGGAATTGAGATTCACCCGGGCGCAACTATTGGCCGCGGCCTGTTCATTGACCATGGCATGGGTGTTGTGATCGGAGAAACGTGCGAAATCGGAGACAATGTAACGATTTATCAAGGGGTTACACTTGGGGGAACAGGTAAAGAAAAAGGGAAGCGTCACCCTACGATCGGCAATGATGTCATTATTGCGACGGGAGCAAAAGTGTTGGGCTCCTTCAAAATTGGCGATAATTCAAAGATAGGGGCTGGTGCTGTTGTCTTGCAGGAGGTACCGCCTAACTCGACCGTAGTAGGAATCAAGGGACGCATCGTCATTCAGGATGGCAAGCGGGTCAAAAACGATCTGGATCATGTAAACATGCCAGACCCGGTAGCGGATACGATTCGTATGATGCAAAAGGAAATTGATCAATTACGCAAAGAATTGGAGCTTTTGAGGGAGGATAAAAAGAACGATGGGCATTCAGCTAACTAACACGATGACACGGCGAAAGGAACCGTTTCACACATTGGAGCCAGGAAAGGTAAAAATGTACGTGTGCGGCCCGACCGTGTACAATTACATCCACATTGGAAATGCGCGCCCTGCCATTGTATTTGATACATTGCGCCGTTACTTGAAATATCGTGGCTACGAAGTGACATTCGTGCAAAATATTACGGACGTAGATGACAAACTGATTCGTGTGGCGAATCAGGAAGGTGTCACTGTCAAAGAAGTGGCGGATCGATACACAGATGCGTACAATGCTGATCTGAAATCACTGAACGTATCACCACCGGATATTCAACCGCGAGTGATGCAGACAATTCCAGAAATCATTGAATTCGTGCAAGGGCTGATTGAAAAAGGCTTCGCCTATGAGAGTGAAGGTGACGTCTATTTCCGTACAGGACGTTTTCAGGAATACGGAAAGCTTTCGCATCAACCGTTGGATGATTTGCAGGCGGGTGCTCGTGTGGAAATCAACGAGAAAAAGGAACATCCCCTGGACTTTGTACTTTGGAAAGCGGCTAAGACTGGAGAAGTTACCTGGAATAGTCCGTGGGGCGAAGGAAGACCGGGATGGCATATTGAGTGCTCGGCAATGGCCCTGAAGTTTTTGGGTGAGGAAATCGATATTCATGCGGGCGGAACAGACCTTGTGTTCCCGCATCACGAAAACGAAATTGCCCAGTCGGAGTGCTTTACGGGTAAAGTTTTTGCTCGCTACTGGCTACACAACGGGATGCTCAACATCGATAACGAAAAAATGTCCAAATCTCTGGGGAATTTCTTGCTTGCACGCGATCTTTCGGAAAAATTCGGAGGTCAATTAATTCGCTTCTTTATGCTTCAGGGACACTATCGCAACCCGATCAATTTTAGCGAAGAGTTGATCGAACAAGCGGCCAATGGTTTGGATAGAATCAAGACGGCGTATACGAATCTGTCCCATCGACTGGATACCGTGCGCGCAGAAGAGCCGAATGATCAGGCACAGGAGCAGGCACGAATCATTGGAGAGCTTCGCGAGCGCTTCATTGCTGAGATGGATGATGATATTAATACTGCGAATGCGATTACCGTTATTTTTGACGTCGTGAAGGAAGCCAACCTGTATTTGCGTCATCAAAATGTAGGCGAAACCGAAGTTCGTGCGTACATGGATTTGTTGGTGGAGTTGACGGAAGTTCTTGGTCTTGAAATTGCAGAAGGGCAGGAGCTGTTGGATAGTGAGATTGATGCGTTAATCGAAGAGCGCACAGAAGCTCGCAAAGCAAGAAACTTTGCGCGTTCTGACGAAATCCGCGATCTGCTCGCAGCAAAAGGAATCGTGCTGGAGGACACGCCACAAGGTGTTCGCTGGCGTCGAAAATAAGGGGCCGAAGAAAATAGATGCAAAAAGAAGAACTGACCCGAGATCCTAATCTGACAAATCCACTCGTGCTTGCCTTCCTCGGTGATGCTACCTATTCGCACTGTGTCAGGTATCATTTGATCGCCAAGGGGCTGGTTAAACCAAACCAGCTCCACAAGGCGGCCAACCGCTATGTTTCAGCGAAAGCACAGGCCAATGTGTTGTTGACGTTAATGCCCACATTGCCAGAGGAAGAATTGAATGTAGTGAAGCGGGGGCGGAATGCCAAATCCGGCTCCAGTGCCAAAAACGCCGATATTATCGACTACCGTCATGCAACGGCTTTTGAAGCATTGATCGGGTACCTGTACTTGAGTGGAAAAGAAGAGCGGATCGCTGAAATTGTGCAGCAGGCTTTTGCCATAGTGGAAGGAGAATCATGAAATGAGTGAAGAGTGGATTCTGGGGAAAAACCCCGTCATCGAGGCTTTGCGATCAGGCCGTACGATCAATAAGATTTGGGTTGCAGAGGGAACGAATAAAAATCTGATGGGGCCTGTCTTTGCCTTGGCAAAAGAACAGGGTGTCATTGTGACGACAGCGAACCGCAAAAAGCTGGATCAGCTCGTGTCGACGGACAACCATCAGGGTGTTGTGGCTTCTGTTGCTGCTTACGATTACGTAGAAGTAGACGATATTTTGAAGCGGGCAGAGGAAAAAAACGAAGCGCCGTTCATTTTGCTGTTGGACGAGCTGGAAGATCCGCATAACCTAGGCTCCATCATGCGGACAGCCGATGCAGTAGGGGCTCATGGTGTCATCATTCCGAAACGGCGTTCTGTCAGTCTTACAGCAACAGTGGCAAAAGCTTCGGCTGGGGCGATCAACTACGTGCCAGTAGCCCGAGTGACGAATTTGGTTCGTACCATGGAAGAGCTCAAAGAACGCGGTGTTTGGATCGCAGGAACAGACGCGAGTGCCAAACAAGATTTCCGCCAGGGTGATTATACGATGCCGCTTGCGATTGTCATTGGCAGTGAAGGAAAAGGCATGAGTCGTCTCGTCCGGGAAAACTGTGATTTTCTGTACAGCCTTCCGATGGCGGGAAATGTTACCTCACTCAATGCTTCTGTAGCAGCTGCCTTGTTGATGTATGAAGTCTATCGCTCCAGGAGTCCAATTCCGACGCGGGTGAAATGACATGGCGAAACGAAAAGCCAAGCAGCTGTTGATCGTAGATGGATACAATATCATCGGCGCCTGGCCCGATCTGCGCCTGCTGAAGGATCAAGAGCGGATGGACGAGGCGCGTGATCAATTAATCGCAAAAATGGCTGAGTACCAGAGCTACACTGGTGTGAAGGTCATCATTGTCTTCGATGCGTACAACGTTCCTGGTATTGGCCGTCAAATGGAAGACTTCCAGGTTGAAGTTTATTTTACGAAGAAAAAGGAGACGGCAGACGAGAAAATTGAGCAGTTAGTCTCCCAATTTCACAATAAAAATCGACAAATTTATGTAGCAACTTCTGACTATACCTCTCAACGTGTCATATTTGGGCAGGGGGCTTTGCGCAAATCAGCGCGGGAGTTGTTGCTCGATATGGAAAATGCGGGCAAGGAAATCAAGAAACAAGTCGAAAAAACGCAAGAAGAACGTTTCTCCACGCGGATTACGCTGAATGATGAAATAGCGAAAATATTCGAAAAATGGAGAAGGGAATAACTTGGATTCGGTTGACGCTTTTTTACGGCATCATGTATAATAGCGCTATCTATTGGAGAAACCGGTTGGCGGAGGGATCATTTGTGAGTGTTGACCTCAAGGAGTTAAAACATGCCCAATATGAACTAATGACCGACGAAGAAGTAGTCGACCTGGTTCGCGATAATGACGCCGAAGCTTTGGAGTATTTGATCAACAAATACAAGAACTTCGTTCGTGCCAAAGCGAGATCCTATTTTCTTATTGGGGCTGACCGCGAAGACATCGTGCAGGAAGGGATGATCGGACTGTACAAGTCTATTCGCGACTTCCGAGGAGACAAGCTCACGTCGTTCAAAGCATTTGCCGAGCTGTGTATTACCCGTCAGATCATTACCGCGATCAAGACAGCGACACGCCAAAAGCACATCCCGCTCAATTCTTACGTTTCACTGGACAAGCCTATCTATGATGAAGATTCTGACCGCACACTTCTCGATGTGATCTCGGGAACAAAAGTGACCGATCCAGAGGAATTGTTTATCAATCGGGAAGAGTTCGATGATATCGAGGGCAAGATGAGTGAAATTTTGAGCGACTTGGAGCGCCAGGTTCTCATGCTCTATTTGGATGGACGATCCTATCAGCAGATTGCCGTCGAGCTGAAGCGTCACGTCAAGTCTATTGATAATGCATTGCAGCGAGTAAAGCGCAAGCTAGAGCGCTATTTGGAAGGAAGAGAGATTCATCTGTAGAGAATCTCTCTTTTTATTTTGGAAGCAAAAGGACTATCTCTTGTCAAGTCATTTTGTTTGACATGGGTATTTCGGTATGATAAATTTATTTAGGTAGCCATAGACTCTTATCTCTCTGTTCTATGGTTACTTAGGTGAATGAAATGGTCTGGAAAAAGTAGCGGTTTTCCCGTACTATTTATCATCGGGGTACTTTTAACTAATAGCAGGTTTGAAATGAGATGGAGGTGGCAATAAATGCGAGTAAACATCACGTTGGCGTGCACCGAGTGTGGCGAGCGTAACTATATCTCCACAAAGAACAAGCGCACCACTACTGAACGTGTTGAACTGAAAAAGTATTGCTCCCGTGACAAGAAGCAAACCCTTCATCGCGAGACGAAGTAATGGTTGATGCGACGAAGTCAGGGGGTGGCAAAGTGGGTTTTTTATCACGAATCGGAGCCAGTTTTCGCCGTACCGGTGGTTTTTTTAGTGACGTAATGTCCGAGCTAAAGAAAGTCCGTTGGCCCAACCGTAAAGAGTTAACAACCTATACGCTTGTTGTACTCGTTACGGTCGTGCTCCTTGCAATATTCTTCTTCGTCGTTGATTTGGGTATCTCGCGCTTGATCGATTTGATTCTAGGAACGTAATTATGCAAGTCTTAGGAGGGACGGACGGTTATCGTCCTGTTGGATATGGAAAAAGCATGGTATGTACTTCATACGTACTCAGGTTACGAAAACAAGGTAAAAACAAATCTGGAGAAGCGACTCGAGTCGATGGGCATGGAAGACAAGATCTTTCGCGTTCTTGTTCCCACTGAAGAAGAGGTGGAAACCAAGGATGGTAAAAAGCGCACCGTCACGAAAAAAGTGTTTCCTGGATACGTCCTTGTTGAAATGGTGATGACGGACGACTCTTGGTATGTCGTGCGCAACACCCCTGGGGTTACCGGCTTTGTCGGATCCACGGGTGCTGGCTCTAAACCGACAGCGCTGCGTCCTGAAGAGGCCGATACGATTCTCAAGCAAATGGGAATCGAAATTCCCAAGATCAAAGTCGATTTTGCTCTCCGCGATATGGTGCGCGTCACAGATGGTCCGTTTTCCAATCGCACCGGGGAGATTATCGAGATTTACCCGGACAGGCAGAAGGTTCGCGTGTTGGTGGACATCTTCGGTCGCGAAACACCGGTAGAGCTAGACTTTACACAAGTTCAACAATTGGATTAGGATTCAACTTGAAAAGTATCGCGCTATGTGGTACATTTCATTTTGTTTTAACAATCCCACAACACTATTTGGGGTTTCTTGCACTCTCACTATAGATCGAAAGTCTTTTACATACAGACTTTCAAAAAACGGTGGGAGGGGGCATTCCCCCGTAATAACCACATGTGAAGTAAGGAGGTGTGTTACGTGGCTAAGAAGGTTATCCGCGTAATTAAATTACAAATCCCAGCAGGTAAAGCGAATCCTGCACCTCCAGTAGGTCCGGCTCTCGGTCAAGCTGGTGTAAACATCATGGGATTCTGTAAAGAATTCAATGCTCGCACTGAAAGCGAAGTAGGTATGATCATTCCGGTGGAAATCACCGTGTTTGAAGACCGTTCTTTCACTTTTATCACAAAAACTCCTCCAGCTGCAGTTCTGTTGAAGAAAGCTGCTGGTATCGAGTCCGGCTCTGGCGTGCCAAACAAAACAAAGGTTGCTACGCTGAAGCGTGATAAAGTTCGTGAAATCGCAGAACTGAAGCGTCCTGACCTGAATGCTGCATCCGTAGAAGCGGCTATGCGCATGGTAGAAGGTACAGCTCGTTCTATGGGTATCGTAATCGAAGACTAATTGTCTTGAGTGCAAGGGGGCACAGACGTTGTGCCCCCCTGTCTGTGGGAGGATCAACCGCTACGACCACATTGAAGGGAGATTTAATCATGGCGAAAAAAGGTAAGAAATATCAAGAGGCTGTAAAGCTCGTTGATAAAAACAAAGTTTACGAAGTAGTTGAAGGCGTTGAGCTGGTTAAAAAAGCAGCTACAGCTAAATTCGATGAAACTGTTGAAGCAGCTTTCCGTTTGGGTGTAGATCCTAAGCGTGCTGACCAACAAATTCGTGGCGCAGTTGTATTGCCACATGGTACTGGTAAAGTACAACGTGTTCTCGTATTCGCAAAAGGCGAAAAAGCGAAAGATGCAGAAGCAGCTGGCGCAGACTTCGTAGGCGATGCAGACATGATCGCGAAAATTCAAGGTGGCTGGTTCGACTTTGACGTTGTAGTAGCTACTCCTGATATGATGGGTGAAGTAGGTAAATTGGGTCGTGTACTCGGTCCAAAAGGCCTGATGCCAAACCCTAAGACCGGTACAGTTACTTTCGATGTAACCAAAGCGGTTAACGAAATCAAAGCAGGTAAAATTGAGTACCGTGTAGACAAAGCGGGTAACATCCACGCTCCTATCGGAAAAGCATCCTTCGATGCTGACAAACTGGTAGAAAACCTGGCTGCTCTGACTGAAGCACTGAACCGTGCGAAACCAGCTGCTGCTAAAGGTGTTTACATGAGAAACGTAACCCTGAGCTCCACTATGGGCCCTGGCGTACGCGTAGCTGTAAAATAATGACACTTGACTTCCTTTATGGGAGTTGTTAAGATAGTCCCTGTTGATGAAAAGAATATGCCGTAGACAGAAGGTGCGGTGCTTGTGAGAGTAACGCTTAATATCCCTCCGAGGCGTGTAATGTACGAATGAGGAAACGCTGTTTTCCTTTGACGATATAGCATTATGCCCTCGTGAGTCTGCGAGGGCATTCTTCATTTTCTAGGATTAGAGCACGGGAGGTGTAATCAATGGCAGAAATTCGTCCAACCGTTATTCGTGAAGAAAAGGTACAAGCGATCAACGAAATCGCAACTAAACTTCGCGAAAGCCAAACTACAGTGGTAGCTGACTACCGCGGTCTGACAGTAGCACAAGTAACTGAGCTCCGCAAGCAATTGCGTGAAGCTGGTGTTGAGTTCCAGGTGTTGAAAAACTCCCTGACTCGTTTGGCTACTGAGAAGGAAAGCCTGACTGAACTGGATCAATATCTGACTGGACCAAACGCTCTGGCGTTCTCCAAAGACGATATCATCGCTCCAGCGAAAGTTATCGCTGAATTCGCTAAGAAAAACGACAAGCTGGAAATCAAGGGTGGCGTTATCGAGGGTAAAGTAGTTGATGCTGAGCAAATTAAAGCTCTGGCTTCCCTGCCAAACCGCGAAGGTCTCTTGTCCATGCTTCTTTCCGTCCTGCAAGCTCCAATGCGCAACGTTGCACTGGCAGTCAAAGCAGTGGCAGAACAAAAAGAAGGTCAAGGCGCGTAATCGTCTGATCGGTTAATGTTTTACAAATACTATTCCTTGAATGGAGGATTTACAAATGTCTAAAGAGCAAATCTTGGAAGCCATTAAAGGCATGTCCGTTCTCGAACTGAACGATCTGGTAAAAGCAATTGAAGAAGAATTCGGCGTAACTGCTGCTGCTCCTGTAGCTGTAGTTGCTGGTGGCGGAGCAGAAGCTGCTGCTGAGCAAACTGAGTTCACTGTAAACCTGGTAAGCGGCGGCGCTTCCAAAATCAACGTAATCAAAGTTGTTCGCGAGCTGACTGGCTTGGGTCTGAAAGAAGCAAAAGACCTGGTAGACAACGCTCCAAAAACACTCAAAGAGGGCGTTTCCAAAGACGAAGCAGAAGCCCTCAAAGCAAAACTCGAAGAAGCTGGCGCTCAAGTAGAAGTAAAGTAAGTTAGCTTCCTTTAGGATATCCCCTTGCCTGCGGCAGGGGGATTTTCTATAAACTTTTGATGATAAAGGTTTATTTAAACGATGAGGAAGGGTGAATCACACGTGGCAGACCATTACTATACCAATCAACCGGGCGCTGCACATGATGAACAGCAATTTACGTTCAAGCTCCGTGGTAATGAATTTCGTTTCATAACGGATGCTGGCGTTTTTTCCCGAGACCGGATTGACTTTGGAAGTGTATTGCTCATCGAGAACATGGAGATCGACAGTCATGCGCGTGTGCTTGATGTGGGATGCGGGTATGGTCCGATGGGATTGACGGCTGCCAAGCTTGCTGATCATGGTCGGGTGACGATGATCGACGTGAATGAGCGTGCGGTTAACCTGGCTCGTCGTAATGCAGAAGCAAATGGTATTAAAAATGTTGAGGTTCGAGTGAGTGATGTCTACAGCGGCGTACAAGGCGAGCAGTTTGATGTCATTCTGACCAATCCGCCTATTCGTGCGGGTAAGGAAATCGTTCATCGCATTTTTGTAGAAGGATACGACCTGTTAGTAGAAGGCGGAGAAATGTGGGTTGTCATTCAGAAAAAGCAAGGCGCCCCATCCGCATTGAAGAAGCTGCAGGAAACGTACCGCGAAGTAATAGAAGTAGATCGGGAAAAAGGCTATCACATATTCAGGGCAATCAAATAAGGTAAGAAGAAATCATTAGAAAAGTTTTCTTGACGCGAATAATTGAATGTGGTAGCATTATAAAATGTCAATATGGGATAAATGTCTATTTTTCAGCAATTCCCTGTCCGTCAAGCGTTTCTACTTTTTTCCTGAGATAGGAATGTTTGCGTGAAAACATGGGAATTCTTTTAAAATAGAGTTTCTCTGGGTTAAAAATGGTTGAAGCTGCTTTAACCCATTTTTATTTTTAGGCATTCGAATGCGACTGAAAGAAGTTGCCGAATGCCGAGTTTCTATGTGTGAAAACACAACCTGAGGGGTGAATAAGTTGGCAGGTAAAGTGATTCAAAGTGGCCGACACCGCCAGCGTCGTACGTATTCACGTATTAACGAAGTGCTGGGCCTTCCAAATCTCATCGAGATTCAACAAAAGTCCTACCAATGGTTCCTTGATGAGGGGCTCCGTGAGATGTTCCAAGACATTTCGCCAATCCAGGACTTCACAGGTAATCTCGTGCTGGAGTTTATCGACTACAGCTTGGGAGAGCCGAAGTACGATGTTGACGAGTCGAAAGAACGTGACGTCACCTATGCGGCGCCTCTGCGTGTGAAGGTACGTTTGTTGAACAAAGAGACGGGAGAAGTGAAGGAACAAGAAGTATTCATGGGGGACTTCCCGCTCATGACCGAAACGGGAACCTTCATTATTAATGGTGCTGAGCGCGTTATTGTCAGCCAGCTTGTTCGTTCCCCCAGTGTATATTACAACACCAAAGTGGACAAAAACGGCAAGCAGACGTTTACAGCTACAGTAATCCCGAACCGGGGTGCTTGGCTGGAGCTGGAGACCGATGCGAAGGACGTTATTTATGTCCGCATCGACCGTACGCGAAAAATCCCGGTAACGGTTCTTTTGCGTGCGTTGGGCTTTGGTTCCGACATTGAGATTCTCAACTTGCTGGGTGAAGATGAATACATCAAGAACACGCTGGAAAAAGACAATACCGATTCTACGGAAAAAGCGCTCATTGAAATCTACGAGCGTCTTCGTCCGGGTGAGCCACCAACAGTCGAAAATGCGAAGAGCCTCTTGATCTCTCGTTTCTTCGACCCTAAGCGCTATGATTTGGCTTCTGTTGGTCGTTACAAAATGAACAAAAAGCTTCATTTGAAAAACCGTCTGTACAACCAACGTTTGGCTGAGACGCTGGTCGATACGACAACAGGTGAAATTTTTGCCGAAGCAGGTCAAATGATTGACCGTCGTGTCCTGGATCGCATCGTGCCAGCGCTGGAAGGAAACATCGGCTTTATCGATGTTCGTACGCATGGCGGTGTATTGGAAGATGAAGCGATTCATTTGCAATCTATCAATATTTTCTCTCCGATTGAGGATGGCAAGATCATCAAAGTAATCGGAAACGGAAATGTAGATAAGTCCTTCAAACATATTACGCCGGCGGATATCGTATCGGCGATCAACTATTTCATGAACCTCTTGCACGGTGTAGGTTCCACAGACGATATCGACCACTTGGGTAACCGTCGTCTGCGTTCCGTGGGTGAGCTTCTACAGAACCAATTCCGTATCGGTTTGTCCCGTATGGAACGTGTGGTTCGTGAGCGCATGTCCATCCAGGATCAAAACCAAATTACACCGCAAGCTCTCATTAACATCCGTCCAGTGATTGCATCACTGAAGGAGTTCTTTGGTAGCTCGCAGCTGTCTCAGTTCATGGATCAAACAAACCCATTGGCTGAGCTGACGCACAAACGCCGTCTGTCCGCACTCGGACCTGGTGGTTTGACGCGTGAGCGCGCGGGCTTCGAAGTGCGCGACGTTCACCATTCCCACTACGGTCGTATGTGTCCAATTGAGACGCCAGAGGGACCAAACATTGGTTTGATCAACTCCCTGTCGTCCTTTGCACGAATTAACGATTACGGATTCATTGAAACGCCTCGTCGTAAAGTAGATCCGGAAACGGGCTTCGTGTTGACTGATATCAGCTACTTGACTGCTGATGAGGAAGACGTGTTCAACGTGGCACAGGCGAATCAGCCACTTGATGAAGATGGTCGTTTCGTAAACGACATGGTAATCTGCCGTCGTAAAGGTGAGATCTTGAGCGTACCGCGCGACAAGGTAGACTTCATGGACGTATCTCCGAAGCAGGTTGTATCCGTAGCGACAGCGCTGATTCCGTTCCTCGAGAACGATGACGCCAACCGCGCACTGATGGGTTCAAACATGCAGCGGCAGGCCGTTCCGCTTTTGATTCCACAAGCACCGTTTGTCGGTACGGGTATGGAACATAAAGCAGCGCAAGACTCCGGCGTGGCGATCGTTGCCAAGCATCCGGGTCAAGTAGAGCGCGTAACGGCTCGCGAAATCTGGATTCGTCGTTACCAAGAAATCGACGGCAGAAAAGTTGCTGGCGATCTCGATAAATACAAAATGCACAAGTTTATCCGTTCCAACCAAGGTACCTGCATCAACCAGCGTCCAATTGTAAGCACTGGGGACTGGATTGAAAAAGGCGATATCATTGGGGACGGCCCATCCACTGAAAAAGGTGAATTGGCTCTCGGTCGTAACGTAATCGTTGCGTTTATGACGTGGGAAGGATACAACTACGAAGACGCGATTCTTCTGAGTGAAAAACTTGTAAAAGATGACGTGTATACGTCTATCCATATTGAAGAATACGAGTCCGAAGCTCGCGACACCAAGCTGGGTCCAGAGGAAATCACTCGCGATATTCCAAACGTTGGGGAAGATGCTCTGAAAAACCTGGACGAACGCGGTATCATCCGTGTTGGTGCGGAGATTCAGGACGGCGACATTCTCGTTGGTAAGGTTACACCTAAAGGGGTTACTGAGCTGACAGCAGAAGAACGCCTCCTGCATGCCATCTTCGGTGAAAAAGCTCGTGAAGTTCGTGATACATCCCTGCGCGTACCGCATGGTGGTTCCGGAATCATCGTAGACGTAAAAGTATTTACGCGTGAGAATGGCGACGAATTGCCACCAGGCGTAAACCAACTCGTTCGCGTTTACATCGCCCAAAAACGGAAAATCTCCGTGGGTGACAAAATGGCCGGTCGACATGGTAACAAAGGGGTTATCGCCCGCATCATGGCGGAAGAAGATATGCCGTTCCTGCCAGATGGCTCTCCAGTAGAGATCGTACTCAACCCGTTGGGCGTACCTTCGCGTATGAATATCGGTCAGGTATTGGAGACTCACTTGGGTATGGCAGCGAAGCTTCTGGGTATCCACGTAGCAACGCCGGTATTTGACGGTGCACGTCAGGCAGAAGTATTCGAAACGTTGGAAGAAGCAGGTCTGGATCGTGACGGAAAAACGATCTTGTTTGATGGTCGTACAGGTGAACCGTTTGACCGCCGTGTAACGGTAGGTTGCGTATACATGCTGAAACTGGCTCACTTGGTTGACGACAAAATCCATGCTCGTTCTACTGGTCCTTACTCTCTTGTTACGCAGCAGCCATTGGGTGGTAAAGCTCAATTCGGTGGACAGCGTTTCGGGGAGATGGAGGTTTGGGCATTGGAGGCATATGGTGCTGCCTACACCTTGCAAGAAATTCTCACTGTCAAGTCGGATGACGTCGTGGGCCGCGTGAAGACGTACGAAGCGATCGTTAAGGGCGAAAACGTTCCAGAACCAGGTGTTCCAGAGTCCTTCAAGGTATTGATCAAGGAACTCCAGAGCTTGGGTATGGACGTGAAGATTCTGTCCGGAGACGAGCAGGAGATTGAAATGCGTGAAATGGAAGACGAGGATGAAGGCAACGGTGAAAAACTGAACCTCGTTCTCGAAGGCGGAAGCTTGAACGACGAGTAAGATTCCGGTACCAAGGGAGGTAACGCCCTGTGATTGACGTGAACAACTTCGAATATATGAAGATCGGCTTGGCTTCCCCCGATAAGATCCGTTCGTGGTCTTTCGGGGAAGTGAAGAAGCCAGAGACGATCAACTACCGCACACTGAAACCGGAAAAAGACGGCTTGTTCTGTGAACGCATCTTTGGACCGACCAAGGACTGGGAATGCCATTGCGGTAAATACAAGCGTGTTCGTTATAAAGGTGTAGTGTGCGACCGTTGTGGCGTGGAAGTGACCCGCGCCAAAGTACGGCGTGAGCGCATGGGGCACATTGAACTGGCTGCCCCAGTTTCTCACATCTGGTACTTCAAAGGGATTCCGAGCCGTATGGGCTTGGTGCTCGACATGTCCCCTCGTTCCCTGGAGGAAGTAATCTACTTTGCTTCTTACGTAGTAACCGATCCAGGTGACACTCCTCTCGATAAAAAGCAATTGCTCTCCGAAAAGGAGTATCGCAACTATCGTGAGAAATACGGCCACTCCTTCCAAGCGATGATGGGAGCAGAAGCGATCAAGCGCCTGCTTGCTGAAATCGATCTGGATAAAGACGTGGAAACGTTAAAAGAAGATTTGAAAACGGCACAAGGCCAGCGTCGCAACCGTGCGATCAAGCGTCTGGAAGTGCTCGAGGCATTCCGCAACTCCGGTAACCACCCGGATTGGATGGTTCTCGACGTACTGCCGGTTATCCCGCCAGAGCTTCGTCCAATGGTTCAGTTGGATGGTGGACGTTTTGCCACTTCCGACCTGAATGACCTGTACCGCCGTGTAATCAACCGTAATAACCGTCTGAAGCGCCTGCTCGAACTGGGTGCTCCTGACATTATCGTACAAAACGAGAAACGCATGCTGCAGGAAGCAGTAGACGCGCTCATCGATAACGGTCGTCGTGGACGTCCGGTAACAGGACCAGGTAACCGTCCTTTGAAATCTCTCAGCCACATGCTGAAAGGTAAACAAGGTCGTTTCCGTCAAAACCTGCTCGGTAAGCGTGTTGACTACTCCGGTCGTTCCGTTATCGTTGTAGGACCTAACCTGAAGATGTATCAGTGCGGTTTGCCAAAAGAAATGGCACTGGAGCTCTTCAAACCGTTCGTGATGAAAGAGCTGGTTTCCAAAGGCCTCGCTCACAACATCAAGAGCGCAAAGCGCAAGGTTGAGCGCGTTCAGCCAGAGGTATGGGACGTTCTCGAGGACGTTATTCGCGAGCATCCGGTACTGTTGAACCGTGCCCCCACCTTGCACCGTCTGGGTATCCAGGCTTTCGAACCAGTTCTGGTTGAAGGCCGTGCGATCCGTCTGCATCCACTCGTTTGTACAGCGTACAACGCGGACTTTGACGGTGACCAAATGGCGGTTCACGTTCCGTTGTCTGCTGAGGCACAGGCAGAAGCACGTATCCTCATGCTGGCAGCGCAGAACATCTTGAACCCGAAAGACGGTAAACCGGTAGTAACACCATCCCAGGACATGGTGCTTGGTTCTTATTACCTGACATTGGAACGCGAAGGCGACAAAGGCGAGGGTACGATTTATCGCGATCCTCACGATGCGATTGCCGCTTATCAGCAAGGCTTTATCAGCCTGCATACGCGCATCGCTCTTCCGGCAAAACGCCTGAGCAAAACCAGCTTTACTGAGCGTCAAGAGAACGCGCTTCTCGTAACGACAGTAGGTAAAGTAATCTTCAACGAAATTTTCCCTGCAGATCTGCCGTTCATCAACGTACCAACGAAAGGCAACCTGCAAAATATGGTTCCTGACGAGTACTTTATTTTCGATAAAGGTACCAACGTTACAGAGTTCATCAAGAACCTGCCTGATCCGGGCGCGGTGAAGAAAGGCTTCTTGGGAACGATCATTTCCGAGTGCTTCCGTCGCTTCGGTACGATGAAAACGTCCATGATTCTCGACAGAATCAAGGAACTGGGCTTCACGTACTCGACAAAAGCAGGTATCACGATTGCCGTAGCGGACATTGCGGTACCAGGAAAGAAAAAAGACATCCTCGACGCAGCAGATGAAAAGGTTGCAACTGTCATGACGCAGTTCCGTCGCGGTTTGATCACCGAAGACGAGCGCTATGACCGCGTAATCTCCATCTGGTCCAAAGCGAAGGATGAAGTAACAGATGTTTTGATGAAGTCCATGGATAAGTTCAATGCGATCTTCATGATGGCGAACTCCGGTGCCCGTGGTAACGTATCCCAGATCACTCAGCTGGCTGGTATGCGCGGTCTGATGGCAAACCCATCCGGTCGAATCATCGAGTTGCCGATTAAATCCAACTTCCGTGAAGGTCTGACGGTATTGGAGTACTTTATCTCCACGCACGGTGCGCGTAAAGGTCTCGCCGATACAGCCTTGCGTACAGCGGACTCGGGTTACCTGACTCGTCGTCTGGTAGACGTTGCCCAAGACGTGATTGTACGCGAAACCGATTGCGGAACAGATAAAGGTATCCGTGTAACAGCGATCAAGGATGGTAAAGAAGAAATCGAGAAGCTGTCTGACCGTCTGGTAGGACGTACTTGCTTCGAGACTTTGCGCCACCCTGAGACAAAAGAAATTATCGTGCACCGCAATGAGGAGATCTCTGAAGAGGTTGCCGAGTATATCGAAAAAGTTGGAATCACTGACGTTTACATCCGTAACGTACTTGCTTGCCGCACCAGCCATGGTGTCTGCAAACTGTGCTACGGACGTAACCTGGCAACAGGAGCCGAGGTGGAAGTGGGAGAAGCAGTCGGTATTATCGCTGCTCAGTCCATTGGTGAGCCGGGTACCCAGCTGACCATGCGTACCTTCCATACCGGTGGGGTTGCGGGAGACGATATTACCCAAGGTTTGCCGCGTATTCAGGAGTTGTTCGAAGCGCGTAATCCGAAAGGGCAAGCAGTCATCTCCGAAATCGATGGTGAAGTTGTTGATATTCGCGAAGGGAAAGATCGTCGCGAGATCGAAGTACGTGGAGAAGCGGAGAACAAAGTGTATGCAGCACCGTATGGCTCACGCATCAAGGTTTCTGTTGGTGTCAAGCTGAATGCTGGTGACGAGCTCACGGAAGGTTCCGTAGACCCGAAAGAAATGCTCAAAGTTCGCGGTATGCGCGGCGTTTCCAACTACATCTTGCAAGAGGTACAAAAAGTTTACCGTATGCAAGGGGTAGAAATTAACGACAAGCACGTAGAGGTAATGATTCGTCAGATGCTGCGCAAATTGCGCGTTATCGACAGCGGAGATACAGACCTCTTGCCAGGTTCCTATGTAGAGGTTCCTGAATTTGAGCAAGCGAACGCTAAAGTTCTCATGGAAGGCAGAAATCCAGCAGTGGGCCGTCCGGTTCTTCTGGGGATCACCAAAGCATCCCTCGAAACCGACTCCTTCCTGTCGGCAGCATCCTTCCAGGAAACGACTCGCGTTCTTACCGATGCAGCGATCAAAGGAAAAGTGGACCGCTTGCTAGGTTTGAAAGAGAACGTTATTATCGGGAAGCTGGTTCCAGCAGGTACCGGTATGTCACGTTACCGCAATGTAAAAGTTGCTAGTCAAGTAGATTACGAAGCAGAGCTGGAAGCAGCAAAAGCTGAGCAAGAAGCAGTTTCTGTAGAGTAATGGCGGGAAAAGCGCCCATCACCGATTGGTGGGCGCTTTCCTAAATAAAAATATCAAATGGGCGTTGACAACAACTAGCCCACCTGATATTATATTCAAGTGTGCCTGACATCTGTACTTTGGAGGATATGAGAATCATGTCTTATGAAAAAGTAGAGCGGGCCAAGGACTTGACGATCGGCATCAAACAGACGATCAAAGCTGTAGAACATCAACAGGTGGAAGCAGTGTATATCGCTCTTGATGCGGATAAACGTTTGACCCAAAAAGTCGAGCTCCTTTGCAAAGAGAAGGGTGTTCCAGTCATCCATGTAGATTCCATGCGCCTTCTAGGCAAAGCGTGCGGAATTGAAGTGGGAGCAGCTACTGCTGCGATTAAAAAGAGTGGTTAACGATGTTTTTGTCTGTAGTTACACGTTGCGTAATACTGGACAAGGACTTTCTATTTGACCTAAAAATGACTCACCTGGATCTGTGGTCTTGAAGATTGGGTATTAAGAAGGGAGGTAACATCATGCCTACAATTAACCAATTGGTGCGTAAAGGTCGCGAGGATAAGGTTGTGAAGTCTAAGTCCCCAGCTCTTCAAAAGGGGTACAACAGCTTCAAGAAAAGCCAAACCAACCAAAGCTCTCCTCAAAAACGTGGTGTTTGCACTCGTGTAGGTACCATGACTCCGAAAAAACCGAACTCCGCGTTGCGTAAATACGCTCGTGTGCGTTTGACAAACGGAATCGAGGTAACAGCTTACATCGGTGGTATCGGCCACAACCTGCAAGAGCATAGCGTCGTGCTGGTGCGCGGCGGTCGTGTAAAAGACTTGCCAGGGGTACGCTACCATATCGTTCGTGGTGCTCTTGACACTGCTGGTGTGAACAACCGTAAACAAGGTCGTTCCAAGTACGGTACTAAGCGTCCGAAGCCAGGTCAAGCTGCAGCGAAGAAGTAATAAAAAAGCGCCTGTGAAGTGGCGTGAATTTATAACGAAAAGAAGGAGGGAATACGATGCCTCGTAAAGGTCCTGTAACCCGTCGTGACGTGTTGCCTGATCCAATTTACAACAGCAAGCTGGTTACTCGTTTGATTAACCGCCTGATGTTGGATGGTAAACGCGGTGTAGCGCAAAATATTCTCTACAACGCATTTAACATCATTCAGGAGCGCACTGGTCGCAACCCGATGGAAGTGTTTGAAGAAGCACTGAAAAACGTAATGCCAGTACTGGAAGTTAAAGCTCGCCGTGTAGGTGGTGCTAACTACCAAGTACCAATCGAAGTAAAACCGGAGCGCCGTACCACTCTTGGACTGCGTTGGATGGTTAACTACTCCCGTAACCGTGGAGAGAAAACCATGGAACAACGTTTGGCTAACGAGATCATGGACGCTGCTAACAACACCGGTGCAGCAGTTAAAAAGCGTGAAGACACGCACAAGATGGCTGAAGCGAACAAAGCGTTTGCTCACTATCGCTGGTAGGAATTGAATCGGGTGTCCGTTTTGGATACCCGTTTATTCTCAAACTCGAGTATGGAAGGAGCATACCTAATGGCTCGCGAGTTCTCTTTGCCGAATACGCGTAATATCGGTATCATGGCTCACATCGATGCTGGTAAGACGACGACTACTGAGCGTATTCTGTTCTACACTGGTCGTGTTCACAAAATTGGTGAGGTGCACGAAGGTGCAGCTACCATGGACTGGATGGAACAAGAGCAAGAGCGCGGTATTACCATTACTTCGGCTGCTACTACTGCTCAATGGGCTGGACATCGTATCAACATTATTGATACACCAGGCCACGTAGACTTCACTGTAGAAGTTGAGCGCTCCCTGCGCGTACTTGACGGTGCTGTAACCGTTTTTGACGCAAAAGGTGGCGTTGAGCCGCAAACCGAAACAGTATGGCGCCAAGCTGACCGCTATGGCGTACCGCGCATGTGCTACATCAACAAAATGGATATCTTGGGTGCTAACTTCGATATGTGCTTGGGCCAGATCAAATCTCGCTTGGGTGCAAATCCAGTAGCAATTCAATATCCAATCGGTGCAGAAGATCAATTCAAAGGTATGGTTGACCTGATTGAAATGAAGGCAATCGTATATACTGATGACTTGGGTAAAACTTCTGACTCCGCTGAAATTCCTGCTGACATCCTGGCACGTTGCGAAGAACTTCGCATGGCTATGGTTGAAGCAGCTGCAGAACAAGACGAAGAGCTCATGATGAAGTACTTGGAAGGCGAAGAGCTGACCAACGAAGAAATCCGTGCAGCTCTGCGTAAGGGTACTATCGAGTGCAAACTGACGCCGGTAATGTGCGGTTCTTCTTACCGTAACAAAGGTGTTCAGCCTATGCTGGACAACGTTGTAGCTTACCTGCCGTCCCCGGTAGATATCCCTGCAATCAAAGGTACATTGCCAGATACTGATGAAGAAGTAGATCGTCCAGCTGACGATAACGGTCCGTTCTCTGCTCTTGCGTTCAAGATCATGACTGACCCTTATGTAGGCCGTCTGACATTCTTCCGTGTATACTCCGGTGTACTGAACTCCGGTTCTTATGTACTCAACTCTACTAAAGGTAAGCGTGAGCGCGTAGGCCGTATCCTGCAAATGCACGCAAACCACCGTGAAGAGATCCAAACGGTTTATTCCGGTGACATTGCTGCTGCTGTAGGTTTGAAAGATACAACAACTGGTGATACTCTGTGTGATGAAAAGGCTCCTGTAATCCTCGAGTCTATGGAATTCCCAGAGCCAGTTATCTCTGTTGCGATCGAACCAAAATCCAAAGCAGACCAAGACAAGATGGGTATCGGCCTGTCCAAGTTGGCTGAAGAGGATCCAACGTTCAGAACTCGCACAGATGAAGAAACAGGTCAAACTATCATCTCCGGTATGGGTGAGCTTCACCTGGAGATCATCGTTGACCGTCTGAAACGCGAATTTAAAGTTGAGTCGAACGTAGGTGCTCCACAGGTTGCTTACCGTGAAACATTCCGTAACCCAGCTAAAGTGGAAGGTAAATTCGTTCGTCAGTCCGGTGGTCGTGGTCAATACGGTCACGTTTGGGTGGAGTTCGCTCCTCTCGAGCCGGGTCAAGGCTTCCAATTCGAAAACAAAATCGTTGGTGGTGTAGTACCACGCGAATACATCCCTGCTGTTCAAGCGGGTATCGAAGAATCGATGAAAAATGGTGTTATCGCCGGCTTCCCGCTGGTTGATATCAAAGCTACTATCGTAGACGGTAGCTACCATGATGTCGACTCCTCCGAGATGGCATTTAAAGTAGCAGGTTCCCTCGCATTGAAGGAAGCTGCGAAAAAATGTGGCGCTGTACTGCTCGAGCCAATCATGAAAGTAGAAGTTACAATGCCTGAAGAGTACATGGGCGACGTAATGGGTGACCTGAACTCCCGCCGCGGTCGTATCGAAGGTATGGAAGCTCGTGCAAATGCACAAGTAATCCGTGCAATGGTACCACTGTCCGAGATGTTCGGATATTCCACAGTTCTGCGTTCCCGTACTCAAGGTCGTGGCGTATACTCCATGGTTATCGACCACTACGAAGAAGTACCTAAATTTATCGCTGAAGAGATCATCAAGAAATCTAAAGGCGAATAATTACAGGTTACGACTTTATCTTGCAACCAGAAAGGTTTACAATATTGAAGGGACAACCATTCGTAAGGTAAACCTTTCTTCAAACCATAAAACCCTTATATATAAGGAGGCTTTACTCTCATGGCAAAAGAAAAATTTGAGCGTAATAAACCACACGTTAACATCGGTACTATCGGTCACGTTGACCATGGTAAAACTACCCTGACTGCTGCTATTACAACTGTATTGGCACAACAAGGTAAAGCAAAAGCTATGAACTACGCTGCAATTGACGCTGCTCCAGAAGAAAAAGAGCGCGGTATCACAATCAACACTGCTCACGTTGAGTACGAAACTGAAAACCGTCACTATGCTCACGTTGACTGCCCTGGTCACGCTGACTACGTGAAAAACATGATTACTGGTGCTGCTCAAATGGACGGCGCGATCCTGGTTGTATCCGCAGCTGATGGCCCTATGCCACAAACTCGCGAGCACATCCTGCTCTCCAAACAAGTAGGCGTACCTTACATCGTAGTATTCATGAACAAATGCGACATGGTAGACGATGAAGAGTTGTTGGAACTGGTTGAAATGGAAATCCGTGACCTGTTGTCTCAATATGAGTTCCCAGGTGACGACACTCCAGTAATCAAAGGTTCTGCTAAAGAAGCTTTGGACAACCCAACTGGTGAGTGGGCTAAGAAAATTGGCGAACTGATGGAAGCTGTTGACAGCTACATCCCAACTCCTGAGCGTGCAACTGACAAGCCGTTCCTGATGCCTGTAGAGGACGTGTTCACGATCACTGGTCGTGGTACTGTTGCTACTGGTCGTGTAGAGCGCGGTATCGTTAAAGTTGGTGACCAAGTAGAAATCATTGGTCTGGCTGAAGAAACTAAAAACACAACTGTAACTGGTGTTGAGATGTTCCGCAAATTGCTGGATCAAGCTCAAGCTGGTGACAACATCGGTGCTCTGCTGCGCGGTGTAGACCGTAACGACATCGAGCGTGGACAATGCTTGGCGAAACCAGGTTCCGTTAAGCCTTACACTAAGTTCAAAGCAGAAG
This sequence comes from Brevibacillus sp. MER 51, assembly GCF_023714195.1. Lineage (NCBI taxonomy): Bacteria > Bacillati > Bacillota > Bacilli > Caryophanales > Paenibacillaceae > Brevibacillus > Brevibacillus sp. MER 51. Next base: position 36,490 of record NZ_JAMAUS010000023.1, read on the forward strand.
TTTACGTTCTGTCCAAAGAAGAAGGCGGACGTCACACTCCTTTCTTTGCTAACTACCGTCCACAATTCTACTTCCGTACAACTGACGTAACAGGTATCATCCAACTGCCAGAAGGCGTTGAAATGATCATGCCTGGCGACAACACTGAGTTCACTGTAGAACTGATCGCTCCAGTAGCGATGGAACAAGGTACTCGCTTCGCGATCCGCGAAGGTGGCCGTACAGTAGGCGCTGGCGTTGTAGCTTCTATCGACGCGTAAGATATACGGATATACAAAACCCGACAACTTTGGTTGTCGGGTTTTTTTATGTGCATTTATCGAACTTTTAAATAACTCCCATCAAAATCATTCAATTTGCCTCTCGAAGCAATATGCTACAATACCATCAGGATTGGATGGGGGATATCAGAGATGAAAAATAATGAGCGATTATTGTTTCTTATGCTTGCAGGTGTTGTCACGCTATGGGGCTTGAATGTCGTTATGGTCAAGTATTTAACAACGTTTCCTCCATTATATGTCGCGGCTATACGCATGACTGTCGGTGGAATCTGTTTATCGCCACTCATCTTCTTATACCGAAAGAGTTTGCGATTCAGCAAAACAGATTGGTTCTTATTGGCCGGAGTCGGTGCTAGTTCTATCGCACTTCATCAAATAACGCTTGCGGCCGGTGTTCAATACACGACAGCAGGAAATGCTTCGCTTATTCTTGGATTAAATCCGTTGGCAACGGCACTCTTGGCGATGCTTTTCTTAGGGGAAGGCATGTCGTTGAAAAAAGGACTTGGGATTGGAATGGGTTTTGCAGGAGTGTTGATTGTCGTCATCTCTCAGCACGGCGGCCTTCATATGAATGGTTGGGGAGATGCCATAATGTTTTTCTCCATGCTCATGTATGTGACAGGTGGTTTACTCATTCGGAAATTGGTCGTAAGAGGTGTACCGGTACTTTTAATTACGGCATTATCGCAAATGTTTGGGGTCATCTTCTTGTGGGGAGTCGCATTGACTGTTCAACCAGTTTCCTATTATCTTTCTTTGGACGTTTCATCCTTCCAGTGGCTTGTAATTTTTGCTTCAGGTGCGCTATCAACTGCGCTTGGCTCGATCGGCTGGAATTACGGGATACGTCAGCTGGGAGCGAGTCGAACAGCTGTTTTCTTAAATGGAATGCCGATGGCCAGTCTGGTATTTGCAGCGATATTTCTGGGAGAAAGCCTTCAACTCGTACACTTACTAGCATTGTGTATGATCGTAGGCGGTGTATATTTGGGATCGCGTAGCTTGGCGAGACCGAAAGCTACACATGTAGCAGCAACCTCTGATATAACAACAAAAGCGTAGGACACTCAATTGTCCTACGCTTTTTCTTATTGATCCCACTTATTGACCATATGGTGAGCAGTTAAACGCAAGCGATCAAAGATTTGCTTCCGAATTTCGCCATCCAGTCCTGTCAGGTCCATGGCTCTATCCATACAAGAGAGCCAAGCCTCTGCCTGTACAGGTCCAATAGGGAACGGCATGTGTCGCGCTCGCAGCATCGGATGACCGTGTGCGTCTGAATACAGGCTTGGACCACCGAGAAACTGTGTCAAAAACTGATACTGACGTTCCTTCACGTGGGTTAAATCTTCCGGAAAGAGGTCGGTAATGTCGGGATGCTGCTTTACCAGATCATAAAAGGTATCGACAAGACGGGCCAAAGTATCTGCACCGCCAATGATTTCATAAGGGGTTTGATTCACATCAGACATTGAGGTAAACCTCCATTTCATAACGATTACAACCATAAGTATAACGTCTTCCTTCTATTATAGATAGATGACTCGACGAGTTGGCAGGTAATCCCGCTTGCCTTCTTTCACGGAAATCTGTAATATTGTCAAGGTGAGCCATTCAGTAGGCACACCATGTACAAAAAATTATGCGGAAACCCAAGAAAAAACTTGCGTTGCCCAAATCTTTTTAGTACAATATTGAATGTTGGTCATGGACTTGCGATGATGTGGGAGGTTGCTGACACACCCGGCCCCTTTGCCATGACCGGGGTGCAGGATATTTCCACGGAGAAATGTCTGTTTAAAAAATGGGCGAAAAAGGAGGGACTTCAATGGCAAAGCAAAAGATTCGTATTCGTTTGAAAGCGTATGATCACAAAATCCTGGATCAGTCCGCAGAAAAAATTGTGGACACTGCGAAGCGTTCCGGTGCTAACGTATCCGGTCCGATTCCACTCCCTACGGAGAAAGCAGTTTACACGATCCTGCGTGCGGTTCATAAGTACAAAGATTCTCGCGAGCAATTCGAGATGCGTACACACAAACGTTTGATCGACATCTTGAACCCAACACCACAAACAGTAGATGCTTTGATGCGTCTGGATCTGCCATCTGGTGTGGACATCGAGATTAAACTGTAAGGTCCCAAAAAGCGATACACGCGCAGACGTTGTCTTGATAAGCGTGTTATACCAAGCAACAAACCCTTAAAATGGCACCCCTGCGCATCGATGGGGACTTGATACAACATAAAAAGCGTTTTACTGAAATAAGCACAGGAGGTGGCACAAATGACCAAAGGAATCTTAGGGAAAAAACTTGGCATGACTCAAGTTTTTGGTCCAAACGGAACAGCGACTGCTGTAACGGTTATCGAAGTAGGTTCCAACGTAGTTCTTCAGAAGAAAGACGTTGAGACTGACGGTTATGAAGCAATTCAAATCGGTTTCGAAGACAAAAAAGAACAGCGCGCTAACAAGCCGGAAAAAGGACATGCAGCGAAAGCTAATACTGCTCCTAAGCGCTTCATTCGCGAAATTCGCGGAGTTAACCTCGCAGATTACGAGGTTGGTCAAGAGTTGAAAGCTGACATTTTTGCCGAGGGAGAAATGGTGGACGTAGCTGGCGTATCCAAGGGTAAAGGTTTCCAAGGTGCGATCAAGCGTCACAATCAATCCCGCGGTCCTATGGCTCACGGTTCGCGTTACCACCGCGGTCCAGGTTCCATGGGTGCTGTAGCTCCAAACCGCGTATTTAAAGGTCAAACCCTGCCAGGTCAAATGGGTGGCGACAACGTTACCATTCAAAACCTGGAAGTAATTAAAGTAGATACAGAACGTAACCTGGTTCTCGTAAAAGGCTCCGTGCCTGGTCCGAAAAACAGCTGCGTACTGGTATCCACGGCAGTCAAGAAGAACTAGTAAGGAAAGGAGGAACTGACATGCCGAAAGTAGCTCTTTATAACCAAACCGGTTCTCAAGTTGGCGAAATCGATCTGGCAGACAGCGTATTTGGTATCGAGCCTAACAGCGCAGTTCTGTACGATGCGATCGTGATGCAACAAGCATCCCAACGCCAAGGTACACATGATGTAAAGAACCGTTCTGAAGTACGTGGTGGTGGCCGCAAGCCATGGCGCCAAAAAGGTACAGGTCGTGCACGCCAAGGTTCCATTCGCTCTCCGCAATGGAAAGGTGGCGGTGTTGTATTCGGTCCAACTCCGCGCAAATACGGTTACAAACTGAACCGTAAAGTTCGCCGTTTGGCTCTGAAATCTGCACTTTCCACGAAAGTACAAAACAACGAACTCCTGGTATTGGAAGCTTTGAACTTCGCAGCTCCTAAAACTAAGGAAATGACAGCTGTTCTGAGCAGCTTGAAAGTAGATCGCAAAGTTCTGATCGTTACTTCCGAGTACGACCAAAACGTAGCGCTCGCTTCCCGTAACATCCCAGGTGCAAAAATCGTAGATGCTGCAGGCATTAACGTTCTTGATCTGGTAGCGCATGACAAAGTAATCGTGACGAAAGAAGCGGTTGCGAAAGTAGAGGAGGTGCTCGCATAATGAAGAGTCTTCATGATGTCCTTAAACGCCCTGTCATTACCGAGCGCACCACTGATATGATGGCTGAGAAGAAGTACGTTTTCGAAGTACCTCTGAAAGCTAACAAAACAGAAATCAAACAAGCTGTTGAAAAAGTATTTGGCGTAAAAGTAGAAGCAGTTAACACAGTTCGTGTACCTGCGAAACCAAAACGCTACGGAAAATACTCCGGTTACACGTCCGAGTGGAAGAAAGCAATCGTTAAGCTGACTGATGACAGCAAAGAATTGGCCTTCTACGAGGGAGTATAACCTCGACGACTACCGAAAAGGAGGGTATTAACATGGGTATCAAAAAGTTTAAACCGACTTCTCCTGGTCGTCGCCAAATGACGGTTTCTACTTTCGAGGAGATCACCACGTCGACTCCCGAAAAATCCTTGTTGGCGCCTCTCAGCAAAAAAGCTGGTCGCAACAACCAAGGTAGAATTACCGTTCGTCATCAAGGTGGCGGTCATAAACGTAAATACCGTATTATTGACTTCAAACGTAACAAAGATGGTATCATTGGTCGCGTAGCAACCATTGAATACGATCCAAACCGTTCCGCTAACATCGCGCTGATCAACTATGCAGACGGTGAAAAGCGTTACATTATCGCTCCACACAACCTGAAAGTGGGCGACCAGATCGTATCCGGAGCAGATGCCGACATCAAAATCGGTAACGCACTGCCAATGGAGAAAATCCCGGTAGGTACTACCATCCACAACATCGAGCTGAAACCTGGTAAAGGCGGCCAATTGGTGCGCGCTGCTGGTACATCTGCTCAATTGCTTGGTCGTGATGGTGAGTTCGTAATCGTTCGCCTGTCTTCCGGTGAAACTCGCCGCATCCACAACGTATGCCGCGCTACTATCGGTCAAGTAGGTAACCTGGATCACGAATTGCTGAACATCGGTAAAGCAGGACGTTCCCGCTGGTTGGGTATCCGTCCAACTGTTCGCGGTAGCGTAATGAACCCGAACGATCACCCACACGGTGGTGGTGAAGGTCGCGCTCCAATCGGTCGTAAGGCTCCTGTTACTCCTTGGGGTAAACCAACCCTGGGTCTCAAGACTCGCAAGAAGAAGAACAAGTCCGACCAATACATCATCCGCCGCCGCAAGAAGTAAGGTAGGCTGATACTATAACCGAACGCCTTTGGCGAAGGGAGGTTCACTAATGGGACGTAGCTTAAAAAAGGGTCCTTTCGTGGATGACCACTTGATGAAAAAAGTTGACGAGCAAAATGAAAAGAACGAGAAACGCGTGATCAAAACTTGGTCTCGCCGTTCCACCATCTTCCCTGATTTCGTAGGACACACGTTTGCAGTTTACGATGGCCGCAAACATGTACCAGTATACGTATCGGAAGACATGGTTGGTCATAAATTGGGTGAATTCGCACCAACTCGTACCTTCAAGGGTCACGTCGACAACGACAAGAAGTCCAAGAAGCGCTAATTTTCTCTTGACAGAGAGGAGGTACAAAGATGGAAGCAAAAGCAGTTGCACGCAACATTCGCATCGCGTCTCGTAAAGTCCGCCTGGTGGTAGACTTGATCAGAGGCAAGCAAGTAGGTGAAGCTTTGGCGATCTTGAAACACACGCCAAAGGCAGCTTCTCCAGTTGTTGAAAAACTCCTGAAGTCGGCTATTGCAAACGCTGAGCACAACTACGAGATGGATCCAAACAGCCTCGTAGTGGGTAAAATCTTCGTAGACCAAGGTCCTACGTTGAAGCGTTTCCGTCCGCGCGCTATGGGTCGCGCTAGCCGCATCCATAAACGCACGAGCCACATCACAGTGGTACTAAACGAGAAATAAGGAGGGATTACGTGTGGGTCAAAAGGTAAGCCCGGTAGGTCTTCGGATCGGTGTCATTCGTGACTGGGAGTCCAAATGGTACGCTGACAAGGACTTCGCAACTCTGTTGCACGAAGACTTGAAAATCCGCAAGTATGTAAAAGGGCGTCTGAAAGATGCTGCTGTATCCACGATCGAAATCGAACGCGCAGCTAATCGCGTGAACGTTACGATTCACACCGCTAAGCCTGGTATGGTAATTGGTAAAGGTGGTTCAGAGGTTGAAACTCTGCGCAAAACCCTGACTGATCTGACTGGCAAACGCGTTCATATCAATATCAACGAAATCAAACGTCCGGATCTGGATGCTACTCTGGTAGCTGAAAATATTGCACGCCAATTGGAAAACCGCATTTCTTTCCGCCGTGCGCAAAAGCAATCGATCACTCGTACGCTGCGCTCTGGTGCTAAAGGTATCAAAACCTTGGTAAGCGGTCGTCTTGGCGGCGCGGACATCGCACGTTCTGAAGGTTACAGCGAAGGTACTGTTCCACTTCACACATTGCGCGCTGACATCGACTACGGTACTGCTGAAGCACATACCACTTATGGTCGCATCGGTGTTAAAGTGTGGATCTATCGTGGAGAAGTCCTTCCAGCGAGAAAGAACGTCGCTACTGAGGAAGGAGGCAAGTAATCATGTTGACGCCAAAACGCGTGAAACACCGTAAACAACACCGCGGGAAAATGGCTGGTAACGCAAAAGGCGGTACTACTGTTGCGTTCGGTGAATACGGATTGCAAGCAATGGAACCATCTTGGGTAACTAACCGTCAGATCGAGGCAGCTCGTATCGCGATGACTCGTTACATCAAACGTGGTGGTAAAGTTTGGATCAAAATTTTCCCTGATAAACCAGTAACACAAAAACCGCTCGAAGTCCGCATGGGTTCCGGTAAAGGTTCTCCTGAGAAATGGGTAGCGGTAGTGAAACCAGGCAAGATCATGTTCGAACTTGCTGGTGTTCCTGAAGAAGTCGCTCGCGAAGCTATGCGTCTGGCTATGCACAAACTGCCAATCAAGTGCAAGTTCGTGAAGCGTGAAGAAGTGGGTGGTGACGCACATGAAGGCTAATGAGTACCGTAATTTGACCACTGCCGAGATCGAACAAAACGTTACTTCTTTGAAAGAAGAGTTGTTCAACCTTCGTTTCCAGCTGGCTACGGGTCAACTCGAAACCACATCTCGTATCAAACAAGTGCGTAAGGATATTGCTCGTGCGAAAACCGTCCTGCGCCAGAGAGAATTGGGAATCGGTTAATTATAGGAAGGAGGTTTGAACGATGACCGCAGATCGCAATATGCGTCGAACAGTTGTAGGTCGCGTTGTTTCCGACAAGATGGATAAAACCATTGTTGTTCTTGTTGAAACTTACAAGACACATCCTTTGTACGGCAAACGCATGAAATTCTCGAAAAAGTTCAAGGCTCACGACGAGAACAACACGGCAAAAGTGGGCGACATCGTAGAAATCATGGAAACTCGTCCATTGTCCAAAGACAAACGTTTCCGTTTGGTACGTATCGTCGAAGAGGCAGTAATCGTATAAGTCAGATTTTCGGATATTAAGTCCGAAAGGAGGAACAGTAAATGATCCAAACTCAGACGAGATTGGCTGTTGCTGACAACTCCGGTGCAAAGGAACTCATGTGCATCAAGGTTCTGGGTGGTTCCGGTCGTAAAACGGCGAACATCGGTGATGTTATCGTGTGCTCCGTAAAATCCGCTACACCCGGCGGCGTTGTCAAGAAAGGTCAAGTAGTTAAAGCGGTAGTAGTACGCACAGTAAGTGGCGTTCGTCGTAACGATGGTTCTTACATCCGTTTCGATGAGAACGCAGCTGTAGTAATCAAAGACGATCAATCCCCTCGTGGTACTCGTATCTTTGGACCTGTGGCTCGTGAGCTCCGTGACAAGGATTTCATGAAGATCATCTCTCTGGCTCCAGAGGTTATCTAATTGAACGGCAAAACTCAGGCAGTTTGTTCGATAGGAGGTGCACCAAGCGATGCACGTTAAAAAAGGCGACACTGTTATCGTAAATGCGGGCAAAGATAAAGGCAAAAAAGGTCGCGTTCTCGCTGCTTATCCAAAGAAAGAACGCGTTCTGGTTGAAGGTATCAACCTCGTGAAGAAACACAGCCGTCCGTCCCAAGCTAACCCGCAAGGTGGCATTGTGACTCAAGAAGCAGCTATTCACGTATCCAACGTATCTTTGATCGATCCGAAGTCCGGAAAAGCTACTCGCATCGGTTACAAAGTTTTGGATAACGGCAAGAAAGTTCGGTACGCGAAAAAGTCTGGCGAAGTACTCGACAAGTAGTCAGGTTGGAAAGGAGGATATCCTAGATGGCAACAAGATTGAAAGAAAAGTATACGAGCGAAATCGTGCCTGGCTTGATGAGCAAGTTTAACTACACTTCCATCATGCAAGTGCCGAAAGTAGAAAAGATCATCATCAATATGGGTGTAGGCGAAGCGGTAGCTAACGCTAAGTCCTTGGATACTGCAATTGAAGACCTGCAAATCATCGCTGGTCAAAAGCCTGTAGTAACAAAGGCTAAGAAATCCATCGCGGGTTTCAAATTGCGTGAAGGTATGCCGATCGGTGCGAAGGTAACTCTGCGCGGCGAGCGTATGTACCACTTCCTCGACAAATTGATGAACGTATCTCTCCCGCGTGTTCGTGACTTCCGTGGAATTTCTTCCAAGGCTTTTGACGGTCGCGGTAACTACACACTTGGTCTGAAGGAACAACTGATCTTCCCTGAGATCGAGTACGATAAAATTGATAAAGTTCGTGGTATGGACATCGTAATTGTTACTTCCGCGAAAACGGATGAGGAAGCTCGTGAGTTGCTGACTCAAATGGGTATGCCATTCCGTAAATAAACCCACTCGTAAGGAGGGAAGAATGTGGCAAAGAAATCTATGATCATCAAGCAACAGCGGCAGCCGAAGTTTGCAGTACGCGCGTACACTCGTTGCGAGCGTTGCGGACGTCCTCACTCCGTATTGCGCAAATTCAAACTCTGCCGTATTTGCTTCCGTGAACTTGCTTATAAAGGTCAAATTCCAGGCGTGAAAAAAGCAAGCTGGTAATTTGAAACGGGAAGGAGGTTTTCTCTCATGGTTATGACTGATCCAATCGCAGATATGTTGACTCGCATTCGTAACGCCAACATGGTTCGCCACGAGAAAGTGGAAATCCCGGCGTCCACCATCAAGAAGGAAATCGCGCGCATTCTGAAAGAAGAAGGCTTCATCCGCGATGCGGAGTTTGTTGAAGACAACAAACAAGGAATCATCCGCGTATTCCTGAAGTACGGTGCTAACAACGAGCGCGTCATCACAGGTCTGAAGCGTATCTCCAAGCCAGGTCTTCGTGTATATGCGAAAAACAACGAAGTGCCAAAGGTTTTGGGTGGCCTCGGTTGCGCGATCATCTCTACATCCACTGGTGTAATGACTGACAAACAAGCTCGTCAAGCACACGTTGGTGGAGAAGTTCTTGCATACGTTTGGTAATTAACAGATTGTAAATAGCACAGGAGGTGCACCACATGTCTCGTGTCGGTAGAAAACCGATCGTGGTCCCTGCAGGCGTTACCCTCACTCTGAACGGTACTGAGCTGACGGTAAAGGGCCCTAAGGGTCAACTCGTTCGTAGCTTCCATGAAGATATCAAAATCAACATCGCTGAAAACGAAGTAATCGTTGAGCGTCCAAGCGATAACAAACTTCACCGTTCCCTGCATGGTACAACTCGTGCGCTGGTATCCAACATGGTAACTGGCGTATCTGAAGGCTTCACTCGTACCCTGGAACTGGTCGGTGTAGGTTACCGTGCTGCTAAGTCCGGCAACGGTGTTACTCTCTCTCTTGGTTTCTCCCACCCAGTGGAAGTTACTCCAGAAGAGGGTATCGAAATCGATGTACCAAACCAAACCACTTTGGTGGTAAAAGGTATCAACAAAGAGCGCGTAGGCCAAGTTGCTGCTGAAATCCGTTCTCTGCGTAAACCTGAGCCATACAAAGGTAAAGGTATCAAGTACAGCAATGAAGTTGTTCGTCGTAAAGAAGGTAAAAAAGGTAAATAAGCTTCTAGCTTCATGAGAAAGGAGGCCGCTTAATGTTTACGAAAGCTGATAAAAACAAAGCTCGGAAAAAACGTCACCTGCGAATCCGCAAACGCGTGATTGGTTCTACCATTCGCCCGCGTCTGAACGTTTTCCGTTCTTCTAAGCATATCTACGCTCAATTGATCGATGATGCAACTGGCGTAACACTGGTATCTGCATCTTCTTTGGATAAAGAGCTGGGCCTGAAAAATGGCGCTAACGTGGAAGCTGCTACAGCTGTTGGCACACTGATCGCTAAGCGTGCACAAGAAAAAGGTGCGACAGAAGTGATTTTTGACCGCGGTGGTTACATTTATCATGGACGTATTAAAGCACTGGCAGAAGCAGCTCGTGAAGCTGGTCTGCAATTCTAACAACAAGGAGGGTAAGGAATGCGTATCGACCCTAGCAAATTAGAGCTCGAAGAAAAAGTAGTCGCAGTTAACCGTGTAGCAAAAACGGTTAAAGGTGGACGTCGTATGAGCTTCAGCGCCTTGGTTGTTGTGGGAGACCGTAACGGCCACGTAGGTGCTGGTATGGGTAAAGCTCAAGAAGTTCCAGACGCCATTCGCAAAGCGATTGACGACGCTAAGAAAAAATTGATCCGTGTACCGATGAGAGGAACAACTGTTCCGCACGAAGTAATGTGCCAATTCGGTGCTGGTAAAGTTCTGATCAAACCTGCTGCTCCAGGTACTGGAGTTATCGCTGGTGGACCTGTTCGTGCCGTTCTCGAACTGGCAGGTGTAGGTGACATTTTGAGTAAGTCTCTTGGTTCCAACAATCCTATCAACATGGTCAACGCTACGCTGGAAGGCCTCGGTCGCCTGAAAACAGCGGAAGATGTCGCGAAATTGCGCGGTAAGACTGTTGACGAGTTGTTGGGTTAATAAGGAGGGAATGAACATGGCAAAATTGCAAATCACCCTCAAACGCAGCCTGATCGGTCGTACAGTAGATCAGCAAGACACTGTAAAAGCTCTGGGTCTTCGCAAAATCAACTCCACTGTAGTGAAGGAAGATAATCCTGCAATTCGTGGAATGGTTTTCAAAGTGAAGCACTTGGTAGAAGTGAAAGAAGTAGAAGCTTAATTGAACATCTCAATTAGTTAGGAGGTGCAACGTATGAAATTGCATGAACTGCAACCTGCAGAAGGATCCCGTCACACTCGTAAGCGCATCGGTCGCGGTATCGGTAGCGGTACTGGCAAAACTGCTGGTAAAGGTCACAAAGGTCAAAACGCTCGTTCCGGCGGAGGTGTTCGCCCAGGATTCGAGGGTGGTCAAAACCCATTGTACCGTCGTCTGCCTAAGCGTGGTTTCACTAACATTAGCCGCAAAGAATTTGCGATTGTTAGCTTGGACGCGCTGAACCGTTTCGAAGAGGGCACTGTAGTAACACCTGAGCTGTTGAAAGAAACTGGTGTTATCAGCGCGCTGCGCGACGGTGTTAAGGTTCTTGCTAACGGTGAACTGACTGTGAAGCTGACTGTAAAAGCTCACAAGTTCTCCGGAGCTGCTGCTGAGAAGATCGCACAAGTCGGTGGAACAACCGAGGTGATCTAATGTTAGCGTCCTTAACTAACATTTTCAAAATTAGCGACCTTCGTCGCAAAATCCTTTTTACGCTCATGATGCTGGTCGTTTTCCGGATCGGAAGCTTTGTGCCAGTTCCTAACGTAAATGTCGAGTTGTTTCAGCAGAATACAAACCAATTACTGGGCTTGTTAAACACCTTCTCAGGTGGAGCACTGCATAACTTCTCGATTTTTGCCATGGGTATCATGCCGTACATTACGGCATCGATTATCATGCAGCTGATGTCCATGGATGTTGTGCCTAAGCTTACGCAATGGGCTCGTGAAGGGGAAGTTGGTCGTCGCAAGATTGCCACCGTTACCCGTTACGCTACGATTATCCTTGGTTTGATTCAGTCTGTAGGGATGACGATTGGATTCAACAATATGGCGCCTGGTTTGCTAAACGACACTTCGGTTAGCAGCTATGCACTCATTGCGTTGACATTGACAGCTGGGACCGCATTCATGATGTGGATGGGGGAACAGATTACGGAGAAGGGTATCGGTAACGGGATTTCGATCCTGATCGTTGGCGGGATCGTCGCTAACATTCCGCAAGGGATTACGACGATTTACACAACACAGTTCGCTGACCCATCTCAAAACGTATTCTTCAGCATCGTCAAAGTTCTGCTTATCCTATTGGTGATCCTCGCCATTATTGTCGGGGTTATCTTTATGCAGCAAGGCCTTCGTAAGATTCCAGTGCAATATGCGAAACGAGTGGTTGGACGCAAAATGTACGGTGGTCAATCTACCCACATTCCACTGAAAATCAACTCTGCTGGTGTTATTCCTGTTATCTTTGCGGTATCGCTGGTAATGTTCCCGTCAACGATTGCTCAGTTCTGGGTGGATGCATCCGGTCAAGGATTTGCTAACTGGATTTATGAGAACTTCCAAGTCAACAAACCATTAGGAATGACGCTTTACGCTATCTTGATTCTCGGATTCACCTACTTCTACACATTCGTACAGATCAACCCTGTACAAATGGCAGAAAACATGAGAAAAAATGGCGGTTACATTCCTGGTATCCGACCTGGTAAAAACACTGAGGTATTCATTACTCGTACATTAAACCGGTTAACATTGGCGGGCGCTTTGTTCTTGATGATTATTGCGATTTTGCCATTCTTCTTCGGCAGTCTTGCAAACTTGCCACAATCCATTTACATCGGTGGTACATCGCTGTTGATCGTGGTTGGGGTAAGCTTGGATACAATGAAGCAGATTGAAAGTCAAATGATCAAACGCCACTACCAAGGGTTTATCAAGTAATGACTTAGATGTTTACAGAAAAGCTTCTGTAGCTTTTTCGATGGGACGGAGGGAATGGACGTGAACATAATTCTGATGGGACTGCCTGGAGCCGGTAAAGGGACACAGGCAGAACGTATCGTAAAAGAGTTTGACATCCCGCACATTTCGACTGGCGACATGTTCCGAGCTGCGGTCAAAAACGAAACGCCGCTCGGACTAGAGGCTAAATCCTACATGGATAAAGGACATCTCGTCCCAGACGAGGTCGTCATTGGTATTGTGCGGGAGCGCCTTTCGATGGATGACTGCGCAAAGGGATTCCTCTTAGATGGTTTTCCGCGCACAGTTCCTCAGGCGGAAGCGTTGACAGCTACAGTAAAAGAGCTGGGACGCGAAATTGACCATGTAATTAACATCAACGTTCAACGCGAGCAATTGATTGAACGTCTGACCGGTCGCTGGATCTGCCCTGTTTGCGGTGCTAGCTATCACACGATGTTCAATCCTCCAAAAGAGGCTGGCGTATGTGATAAAGATGGTGGTAAGCTGTATCAGCGTGAAGACGACAAGATCGAAGTGGTAACACAACGCCTTGACGTAAATATCGCTCAAACACAGCCACTTATCGACTACTACTCCGCACAGGAACTTCTGCGAGATATCGATGGAGAACAAGATATCCAGGTAGTGTTTGCGGAAATTAAGTCATTGTTGCGAGGGTAATTGCGAATGATTATCCTAAAGTCGAAAGCAGAACTTGAGGTTATGCGCGAAGCTGGTCGTATCGTCGCACTCACCCATCAAGAACTGGCCAAGGCGATCAAGCCTGGTGTCACGACGAAGCAGCTAGACGAAATTGCCGAGACCTTTATTCGAAGCATGGGAGCAATTCCATCGTTTAAAGGCTATGGTGGCTTTCCAGGAAGTATCTGTGCTTCAGTCAATGAAGAACTCGTACACGGGATCCCAGGTAAACGGGCGTTACAAGAAGGAGACATTATCAGTATCGACATTGGTGCCCAGTTTCAGGGTTACCATGGCGACTCCGCTTGGACGTATCCGGTCGGTATGATTTCAACAGAAAACCAGATGCTGCTCAGAGTAACGGAAGAGTCGTTGTACAAGGGGCTTGAAAAAGCTGTTCCGGGTGGACGCTTATCCGACATCTCTCATGCGATTCAGGTTCATGCAGAAGCTGCCGGCTTCACACTCGTTCGCGAGTATGTGGGGCATGGGATCGGGCAAAACTTGCACGAAGATCCGCAGGTTCCTAATTACGGCCCTCCTGATCGAGGACCGCGGTTAAAACCAGGCATGGTGTTGGCAATTGAGCCAATGGTAAATGCCGGCGAACGTTATGTCCGCACATTGGAGGACAATTGGACGGTAGTAACAGTGGATCGGAAAACTTGTGCTCATTTTGAACACACCATCGCGATTACGGAAGATGGCTATGAGATTTTTACACGGACATAAAAACGGTAGTTCCGAACGGTTCGGGATTGTCGTCCAACGTGTCGACGATAAGTTCGTTGTGTGATCATTTCGCAAAACTCATGGTCCGACTGAAGAGCAGAAGAAAGGAGAGTTTACCATGGCAAAAGATGATGTAATTGAGGTGGAAGGTACGGTAATCGAACCTTTGCCAAATGCTATGTTTCGAGTAGAATTAGAGAATGGACATAAAGTCCTCGCTCACGTCTCTGGAAAAATCCGCATGCACTTTATCCGTATCCTGCCGGGGGATAAAGTAACTGTTGAACTGTCGCCGTACGACTTAACCCGCGGACGTATTACGTACCGCTATAAATAGTAAGCAAAACCCCTAGAAAAGGGAGGCAAGAACCATGAAAGTGAGACCTTCGGTTAAACCGATCTGCGAGAAATGCAAGGTTATCCGTCGCAAAGGTAACGTAATGGTTATTTGTGAAAATCCGAAGCATAAGCAAAAACAAGGGTAAACAAGGAGGTGCTTTTGACACATGGCACGTATTGCAGGCGTAGACTTGCCGCGCGAAAAACGCGTTGAAGTTGCTCTTACCTACATTTTTGGTATTGGCCGCCCCACGTCTCAAAAAATTCTGTCCGCTACTGGCGTAGACATGAACACTCGTGTTCGCGATCTGACAGAAGACGAAGTGAACAAACTTCGTGAGTACATCGACAAAACTGTGAAGGTGGAAGGTGACCTCCGTCGTGAGATCTCCCTCAACATCAAGCGTCTGATGGAAATCGGTTGCTTCCGTGGCATCCGTCATCGTCGTGGACTTCCAGTTCGCGGTCAACGTTCTAAAACAAATGCTCGTACGCGTAAAGGTCCACGCCGTACAGTAGCAAACAAGAAGAAGTAAAGGAGGGTAATCTGACATGGCGAAAAGAAAACAAGCTACAGCAACTCGTACCCGTCGTCGTGACCGTAAGAATGTTGAAGTCGGCGTAGCACACATTCGTTCTACTTTCAACAATACGATCGTCACTATCACGGATCCACACGGTAACGCGATCTCTTGGTCCAGTGCTGGTTCCCTCGGCTTCAAAGGCTCCCGTAAAAGCACTCCATTTGCTGCGCAAATGGCTGCTGAAGCGGCTGCACGCGTTGCTATGGAACACGGCATGCGTTCCCTTGAAGTATCGGTAAAAGGCCCAGGTGCAGGTCGTGAAGCTGCGATCCGTTCCCTGCAAGCAACTGGTCTTGAAGTGAACATGATTAAAGACGTGACGCCAATTCCGCACAACGGTTGCCGTCCACCAAAACGTCGCCGCGTGTAACTGGTTTATATCGTTCAGAACATGTCCATACTAGAATGGTAAATTCTGATTTATAGCTTGTCATGCACGCAAACGGTAAACCGCCGGGGAAATTCCTGAGTGGGCACGTATGCGGCCCACCCAAGGATTTCGACGTTTTGAAGGAGGGTTTGTTTAATGATAGAAATAGAAAAACCAAAAATCGAGGTTGTGGAAGTAAGCGACGACAACTCGTATGGAAAGTTTGTTGTAGAACCTCTAGAGCGCGGATACGGAACTACCCTTGGCAACTCGCTGAGACGAATTCTTCTTTCGTCCTTGCCAGGCGCGGCAGTTCGTACTGTTCAAATCGATGGGGTTCTTCACGAATTCTCTACGGTTGAAGGCGTCGTTGAAGATGTAACCGAGATCATCCTGAACATCAAAGGCTTGGCGCTGAAGATCCATTCCGATGAAGAAAAAGTAATCGAGATCGATGCAGAAGGCGAAGGCGTTGTCAAAGCGGGAGATATCCGTGCTGACAGTGATGTGGAGGTCTTAAACCCTGATCTTCATATTGCAACGTTGGCCAATGGCGGTCGTCTGCATATCCGCATGACAGCTGGACGTGGTCGTGGTTATGTTCAATCTGACGGAAACAAATCTGAGGATCTGCCTATTGGTGTGATTCCGATTGATTCGATCTACACGCCGATCAAGCGCGTTAACTATCAAGTGGAAAATACCCGTGTAGGGCAAATGACCAACTATGACAAGTTAACACTTGAGGTTTGGACTAACGGTAGCATCAGTCCGGAAGAAGCCGTGAGTCTCGGCGCAAAAATCATGACGGAGCACCTGAACCTGTTCGTTGGTCTGACTGACGAGGCGAAGGATGCAGAAATCATGGTAGAGAAGGAAGAGGACAAGAAAGAGAAAGTCTTGGAGATGACTATCGAAGAGCTCGATCTTTCCGTTCGTTCCTACAACTGCTTGAAGCGTGCCGGTATTAATACCGTGCAAGAGCTGACGCAGAAGACCGAAGAGGACATGATGAAAGTACGCAATCTGGGGCGCAAATCTCTTGAAGAAGTTCAAGAAAAGTTAGCTGAACTGGGCCTGTCCCTGCGCAGTGACGACTAGAGTAGCAAACCAAGAAGCATACTTTTGTTCTCTCGATTAAGAGGGAGGTAAACCACATGGCACAACGTAAATTGGGTCGTCGTAGCTCAGCTCGTAAAGCGCTGTTCCGCGACTTGGTAACAGACCTGATCATCAACGAGCGCATCGAAACTACAGAGATGAAGGCGAAAGAACTGCGCCCAATCGCTGAAAAAATGATTACGCTCGCGAAACGTGGCGATCTGCATGCTCGCCGTCAAGTTGCTGCTTTCGTTCGCAAAGAAGTTGCGAATGCTGAAGGCCGCGATGCTGTTCAAAAACTGTTCGATGAAATCGCTCCTCGCTTCAAAGAGCGCAACGGTGGATACACTCGTATCCTGAAAGCCGGCCCTCGCCGTGGCGACGCTGCTCCAATGGCGTACATCGAATTCGTTTAATACATGTAAACTGGTCGTTTACTCAGGTTTTAAGCCTGGTAGATTACCGCGAAAAGGGTGGGGGCAGATCTGGTCATAGGCTGGACTCTGATTCAACCCTTTTTTCCTTTTACATCGAAATCCTGCTAGTCAGTTCCCTGTGAAGGCTGGGGAGGTTGTGAATGCCTCATGAATGAAGATAACCTGCTGGCATTGCGAGATGTTTCTTATACCTACGATGGTGAGGATGGCCAACGGGTTCCGGTATTACAAGGTGTTGACCTTACCATTCAAAAAGGTTCCTTTGTATCCGTATTGGGGCACAACGGTTCCGGCAAATCAACGATGGCAAAGCTGATGAATGCTCTATTGCTTCCTGAAGGCGGCGCAGTACTTATCAGTGGAATGGATACGAAAGATGGGGAGCAGCTTTGGGAAATTCGACGACATGTTGGCATGGTCTTTCAGAACCCGGACAATCAGATTGTGGGGGCTACTGTGGAAGATGATGTCGCCTTTGGCCTAGAAAACATGGGTGTGGACCCCAAAGAGATGCGAAATCGTATTGATGAGGCGCTCGGTTCTGTAGGGATGGAGTCTTATTTACAGGCACAACCACATCGTCTGTCTGGGGGTCAAAAGCAACGCGTGGCGATCGCCGGGATTATGGCGATGCGGCCTTCTGTCATCATCCTGGATGAAGCGACAGCGATGCTTGATCCACAAGGGAGAATGGAAGTGCTGAATCTGGCTCGTCAACTGAACCGTGATGAGGGACTCACGATCATTAATATTACCCATTTTCCGGAAGAAGCCATCTATTCGGATAAGGTCATCGTCATGAATGCGGGTGAAGTCCTGATGGAAGGTAAGCCGAGTGAAGTGTTTAATGAAGTAGATCGTTTGAAACAGGTGGGACTGGATGTACCATTTGCCGTTCGACTGCGACACGCACTTCATTCCAAAGGGATTGAATTACCGTTTGTCCTGCATCAAGAGGAGCTGGTGGAGCACGTATGCAAATTACTTTTGACCAAGTAAGCCATATCTACGCAAAGGGAACACCGTTCGAACGAGTTGCCTTACACAATATTTCGCTGACGATTCCATCCGGTTCGTTTGTCGGAATTATAGGCCAGACGGGCTCAGGTAAGTCAACGCTGATTCAGCATTTGAACGGGTTGCTGATGCCTAGTTCAGGGCAGATTACCCTGGGTGATGCGGTCATTACTCCAAAGCGACGATTACCCCATGCTAAAAGGCGCGATATTGGGCTCGTCTTTCAATATCCTGAACATCAGTTGTTTGAAGAAACGGTTGCGAAGGATGTTGCTTTTGGACCGCTCAATTTTGACTTGCCAACGGAAATGGTGAAAGCCCGCGTAAAGGAGTCCCTTGAAATTGTTGGCCTGGATTATGCCACGATCAAGGATCGTTCGCCATTTCATTTAAGTGGCGGACAAATGCGACGTGTTGCTTTGGCTGGTGTTCTTGCCATGCAGCCGAAGGTTCTGGTATTGGATGAACCAACTGCGGGTCTTGATCCTGCGGGACGAGTCACGATTCTGGAAGGGATCTACCGGATTCATCAGGAACAAAACCTCACGACACTATTGGTTACACACAGCATGGAAGAGGCAGCCCGCTATGCAGACTATTTGCTTGTGATGGCACAAGGTCAAGTAGCTTTGCAGGGGAAGCCAGAGGAAGTATTCATGCAAGTGGAGCGTCTCCGAGAACTGTCTTTGGATGTACCGGAAACGGTGGCTTTCGTATCGCAAATGAATCAAATGCTGCCGGACAAGGCTAGTCTGCCGAGCTCCCTTTATCGGGAGGAAGAGCTGATTGCCCATCTGCTGGAACGACTGTCCGTACCAAAGGAGGGCTAGGCATGCTGCAGAATATCGCAATTGGTCAATACGTACCAGGGCAATCTTTTTTACATCGTGCAGATCCGCGAAGCAAGCTTCTCTTCATCATCCTTTTTGCTACCTTGATTTTTCTGGCTAACAATGCGGTTACCTACGCCATACTCATTGGTTTTACCTTGTATGCTGCACTTCTTTCTAGGCTTTCATTGTCCTATATATTAAAAAGCTTAAAGCCCGTCTGGATCCTGATTTTGTTTACCGTTGTCTTGCATATTTTTATCACAAAAGGCGGGACGGTCTACTTTCAGTGGGGATGGTTTACAGTAGAAGAACAGGGAGTTCGCCAGGCGATCTTCATTTCTTTGCGCTTGGGACTTTTGATTCTCATTAGCTCCTTGCTAACACTGACCACCTCTCCTATCGATTTGACGGAGGGTTTGGAGCGTTTACTAGGACCACTAGGGAAGATCGGCATACCGGTTCATGATATAGCCCTGATGATGTCAATTGCACTCCGGTTCATTCCGACCCTGATGGAAGAAACGGATAAAATTATCAAGGCGCAGACCGCCAGAGGAGCCAATTTCACTAGTGGAAGTCTCGTACGCAGAGCCAAGAACCTGATTCCGATCGCTATTCCATTGTTCGTTAGTGCATTTCGGCGTGCGGAAGAGCTGGCTTTGGCGATGGAAGCACGTGGCTATCGCGGGGGAGTGGGGAGAACGCGGCTGAATAAGCTGACGTTCACTTGGCGTGATGGAATCGTAGCTGTTGTGAGTGTGATCCTGGTAATCGTGATTGGGTGGTGGCGTACATGAAGCGACTGCGATGTGTATTGGCATATGACGGAACTGACTTTAGCGGTTTTCAGGTACAGCCAGATCAAGTAACGGTCCAGGGTGAAATTGAAGCCGCATTGAATCGGATTACCGGAGAAGATATCCAAGTCTTCGGATCAGGCCGGACAGACGCGGGTGTTCATGCACGCGGTCAAGTGATTCACTTTGACACGTCGAGCAACATTCCGATGGATAAATGGCGGTTTGTGTTGAATAATCAGTTGCCTGATTCTATTGTCATTCGGACAGTCGAAGAGGTCGATGCCTCTTTTCATGCGCGTTTTGACGTGCAAGTTAAAGAATATCGATATTGTATCGACAACAATCCGGTAGCAGATGTATTTCGACATCGTTACGCCGACCATGTCCGGTTCCCGTTAGATGTGGACGCGATGCAGCAGGCTGCTCATTACTTGGTGGGTGAACATGATTTTACTTCCTTTTGCTCGGCAAAAACATTCGTCGAGGACAAGGTTCGGACTGTGTACGGGCTCACCGTGGAAAAAATCGGAGACGAGGTATGGGTGACATGCCGAGGCAACGGTTTTTTGTACAACATGGTTCGAATTATTGTGGGGACTTTGGTTGAAGTAGGGCAAGGAAAAAGAAACCCTGCTGAACTGAAGGAAATCCTCGCCGCATGTGATCGGGAAAAGGCAGGTAAGACAGCACCAGCCAAGGGTCTGACCATGTGGGAGGTTGTCTACTAGTTCTCTGATTTCCAACTATTAGACGAACGAGCAGCACTTGACTATAGGGCGTCTATGTAGTACGATATTCCTTGGTATTTTAACCCCGCCTAGCCCCACTCTAGCCCCGGGATTGAAAGACAAGAACGTGATTACATGGAACACCTGGAAGAGTTGCTCACCCGTAACAGCAATTATCTTCCATTGCAAGTTTCGGTTGTTTTGGTTATAAGTAGATGGATATGTGTTAGGTAAGATATTTAGGAGGGACAAAAATGCGTACCACATATATGGCGAAACCGCTCGAAGTTGAGCGCAAATGGTACATCGTTGACGCTGAAGGCCAAACGCTGGGTCGTCTGGCGAGCGAAGTAGCTTCTATCCTGCGCGGAAAATTGAAACCAGAATTCACTCCTCACGTTGACGCTGGCGATTTCGTAATCGTAATCAACGCTGACAAAGTGAAATTGACTGGTAACAAACTGAATGACAAAATTTACTACACTCACTCCCTGTATCCAGGTGGTTTGAAAAAGACCACTGCTGGCGCAATGCTGAACAAACGCCCAGATCGTATGTTCGAACTGGCGGTAAAAGGCATGCTGCCTAAAAACAGCCTGGGACGTCAAATGTTCACCAAGCTGAAAGTATACGCTGGAACTGAGCATCCGCACGCAGCACAAAAACCAGAAGTTTGGCAAATTCGCGGTTAAGGTAAAGGGAGGAAATATACGTGGCACAAGTACAATACTACGGTACAGGTCGTCGTAAGCACTCCGTAGCACGCGTTCGCCTGGTTCCAGGTGAAGGTCGCATCGTGATCAACAAGCGTGAAATGGATACTTACTTTGGTTTGGAAACACTGAAATTGATCGTAAAACAACCACTCGTTCTGACTGAAACTCTCGGTCGTTACGATGTATTGGTTAACGTAAACGGCGGCGGAACCACTGGTCAAGCTGGTGCAATCCGTCACGGCGTTGCTCGCGCTCTGCTGAAAGCAGATCCGGAACTGCGTGGCGCTCTGAAACGCGCTGGCTTCCTGACTCGCGATCCTCGTATGAAAGAGCGTAAGAAATACGGCTTGAAAGCAGCTCGTCGCGCACCTCAATTCTCCAAGCGCTAAGAAGCTTTCAATTATCAACATTATCGCCCTTGGCCATCATTGGTCAGGGGCTTTAATTTTTTCTTCCAACGGCCCTCCAATTTGCCTTCAAAATTCCGCTAACCCGAAAAGCACTGTCTTCCAACGAGTCCATTGCCACTTTATTAATTACCAAAAAAAGTAAATTTCATATTGAAAACAATTATTAAAATGGTATAATTTGGTATATTCAATAATGTTAGGAGGTCATTCATATGGGATAGTAACTATGAAGTGTAGAGCTACATAGCAGCTGGTGCTACTGTATCTACTCCGAAATGGTCTGCTCGTGTGAACTCAACCGCTATCATTTTACTAGTGCTCGTGAGTGAAATCGGAGGCAAAAGCTACTGAATATACTTCGAGCATCAACTGTTGTCAATGGCAAATGGACATCTCGAACGCGAGCGATACGTTGCTGGAGGATGGCTCAAATTTGGCCTCCCGAATGGATCACTGACCACATGAGTCAGGTGGTGGAATACCGCATAAGAATCAATCATAGAGCCACTATTACACTTGGCTTGAAAATTCAACATACGAAAAAGTGAATCTTGAGAAATGGGAGAGTGGAAAGAATGTTGGATTGGGACAAAATGCAAGAGGAGTACGTAACGGATCATCATTTTCATGTTTCTTACCATGAAGATGGATACGATATCGAGGGTACTGTATGGAAAAAGAAAAACGGAAATGGTTGGGATGTTCTCTTTTCTGATATACATAATGAGCTAAATGAAGAGAATGATACTCAATTAGATTTAGTAATTTTCCGCTATGAAAAAGATCAGTTAGACATTGAAGAAATCAATGAAATGTTTGCACAATGGGTCAACAAGGTGCTTCTTCGTAATGCAAAAGATAAATCAGTATACATGTACAAGGAAACATGAAATCAATTAAAGAAAAGGTGGTAGATTTTTAAATGTTTAAGAAGATAGTATCGCTTGTTTTAGCGGTTTCGTTTGTTTTTACTGGTGTCGTGGGGACTTCCACTGTAGCCGCGGCAGATCATCATTCTCAAGTAACAACTAAACAGAATCTCTCGAGTTCAATGAGAGAGTCAGAAATGAAAGAGAAGCAACAGGTTGCACCAATTGTTGCCAGAATCATCATAAAAGCAGCAGAATTTGCTGTTAAGAAATTAGGGAAAAAGATAGCAGATGATGTATGGCCTGTTGTGAAGAAAAAGCTGGATGATCTTTTGGAATCAGCTAAAGATCTTTCTGTGAAAGGCCCTGGTGGCGGTGAAAGAGTTTTCGCTATATTTAGCGATAAAACGGAAATTTTCAGATTGGATGCTAAGTTATTAAAAAAATCGGATGGATACTATCTGTGGGTTCATTATCATATTCGTCCCAATATGGAAGATCATCATGATATTGCTAATATTTATATGGGAAAAGATAAGCCTGGTGGCTGGTAAGTGGACCTACGTGCAGAAACGCCACGCATTGGAAAAACAGTATGTAATCTAATGTGTGGCGTTTCTTTTCTTTTTGCCTTGGGATCGATACATCCCCCTTGTCTGTTTCGCAGGCAGGGGGTTTTTCCTTTTTACAAACGGGTATATTTGTCCAAGTTTGTCCATATGATGGAACGAGAATGGGACAAAGGGGACGATACACTGTGACACGAAAAGGAGTAGGCTGGATATTGGCTTTCGCGGTACTTATGCTGTTGTTCACCTACGAAGCGCCTGATCGTTCTTCCTGGCAAGCGTGGTCGCTGCCACTGACGGGAACGGTCATAGCTATTGACCCTGGGCATGGGGGAATCGATGGCGGTGCCGTTTCCAAAAAGGGGGATGTAGTTGAGAAAGAAGTGACTTTGGCCATTAGCATGTACTTGCGAGATTTCCTTCAGCAGTCTGGAGCGTTTGTGGTTATGACGAGGGAGGAAGACAAGGATTTGGCGAGTCCAGATGCGGCACAGGCACGCAAACGAAAATCTGAGGATATTCGAAACCGGGTAAGGCTGGTCAATGATAGTACACCGGATTTTTTGGTCAGCATACACGTTAATTCCATCCCTTCTCCGAAATGGTCGGGAGCACAGACTTTTTATTCCCCTAGCTTCAAAAAGAGTGCAGAAGTTTCTTATTTGATACAAGATGAGATCAAACGGGTGATCGGTCATACAGATCGGGTTCCGAGTAAGACGAACAATGTGTTCTTGATTCGGGAGGTTAACTGCCCGGCCGTTTTGGTAGAAGTAGGCTTTGTCAGCAATACAGAGGAGGCCAAGCGACTTCAGAGCGTTGAATACCAAAAAGCTATGGCAAATGCCATTTATCAGGGAATATTGCGTCAGTACTCGGGAGAAAAAGCGCCAATTACACCCTGAGATGGCGGTGATCGTGTTCCGACCGCCCGAATATGCTATAATGAACGCGCATACGCTGCCGTTATACCAGCATGAAAATGTTTGAAAAGATTATAGATGAGGTGAACCAGAATGTTGACCAGAGAACAGGTTCTCGAAGCACTACGCGATGTAAAAGACCCTGAAATTAATCGTAGCTTGGTCGAGCTCAACATGATTCGGGATATCCATATTGAAGGCAAGACAGTAAGCCTCACAGTCGTTCTGACGATTTCGGGCTGTCCGCTAAAAGCCAAGATTGAGGACGATGTCATCGCAGCTGTGAAAGCGCTAGGAGCAGAAGAAGTACGCCTGCAATTCGGTTCGATGACAGACGAGGAACGTGCGGCTCTGTCTGCTCAGCTTCGCAAGAACCAAGGTGGGCAAACACATAACATGACACCGGGACAAGCTCCTCTCTTGAATCCGATCTTGGCGAAGGATTCGAATACGACCTTTATCGCGGTCACTTCCGGAAAAGGTGGCGTCGGAAAGTCGACGGTGACAGTGAACCTTGCTGTTGCGCTGGCTCGTCTAGGAAAAAAAGTGGGCATTATCGACGCAGACATTTACGGCTTTAGTGTGCCCGATATGATGAATATTGAACAACGTCCAACCGTGATTGGGGAAACCATTCTGCCTGTTGAAAAGCAAAATGTAAAGGTTATGTCCATGGGCTTTTTTGTAGAGGACAACTCTCCGATCATTTGGCGTGGTCCTATGTTGGGGAAAATGCTGCGTAACTTTTTCACAGAAGTGCACTGGGGCGAAGAATTGGACTACCTCTTGTTGGATTTGCCTCCAGGAACTGGAGACATGGCCCTTGACGTGCATACCATGATTCCGCAAAGCATGGAGATTGTCGTAACTACTCCTCATGCTACTGCAGCGTTTGTAGCAGCTCGCGCAGGAGCTATGGCAAAGCGAACTGGTCATGAAATTCTCGGTATTGTAGAAAATATGGCATGGTACGAAGCTAAGGATGGTTCGAAAGAATACGTATTCGGTCGTGGTGGAGGAGCCAAGCTTGCCGAGACATTGGCATGTGAGCTGCTTGCTCAAATTCCGCTGGGACAACCGGATAATCATCCATCTGAACCTGATTATTCCCCATCCATCTATGGAGAAAAGACCGAAATTGGTCAGCTTTACATCGATATGGCCAAACGTGTCATAGAAAAATGCGGGGAAGCCGTCAAACAATAAGATCTAAGAAGATGAAAAAGGTGGGCTCTACAATAGAGCTCACCTTTGCATTTTAAGAAGATTTACCGCTGCTTCCACCAGAAGAACCTCCGCCGGAACCTCCACCTTTACCTTCTTTTCCTTTTTTCTTCGGCTTCAGTTCCTTTGGTTTGGTCATGTCCTCGGATACTTTGGTCATGATCTTCATGAGTTCAGCCTGGAACAAAGGACTTTGCAAGGAATCCTTCATCACTTGCATGGTTTGCTGTCGATAAGCAGAGCTTTTCATCAGGTCCATCAAATTTTTCTCAAACTCAGGGTCTTTCATTACGCTGATAAGCTCTTTTTGGTATTCAGGGTCCTTCATCAGGTCCTTCATTAGCGTTTTTTGTTCATTCTTCATGGATTTCGCCATAGCGCTTGCGAACTTAGGATCTTTAAACGCTTCTTTGATGTGCGTGCTATTGGGATTCGTCATGCTTTGGATCAAAGTTGACCGCACTGTCGACTCGTCCAGCATCAGGCTTTGTTTGAACTTGTCATCCTTCATCATTTTACCTACAGATTGCTTCGCTTCGTCCGTCTGTAATATGTCCAGCACCATGTCTTTGACGCTTTTATAATCAGGCTGAGACGAACTTTGCGCTTGTCCGCCACCCCCGCAACTGGTGAGGACCAGACAGACAAGAGCGGTTAACCAAAAAGACATCGTCTTTTTTCTCATGGGGTGGACACCTCCTTCTTTACTCTGCCTACAAGTAACGTGTGCATTTTGTTTTGTTCTTACGCTAGTATTTTCTTGTATCCATTGGTACAATCAAATTCGATGTGGATGGGAGGGAATACTTGGTGAGTTTGCGTAAGTATGGATGGCTTTTTATTACCACGCTCTTGCTTGGGGGATTAGGAGGGATCCTGGTTGCCTTTATTTTTGACTTGGACAAGCTACTCGGGGGAAGCACCGGTAACTTTTTTGTGGGCTTGTTCATGTATCTCCTGTATGGAATGACCATTAGTATTGTGGCTCAGATGGGTTTTTTTGCGTATATGACGATTAATTATTTCGCTAAAACAATATTCAAAACGGCTTCGCTGTGGAAAAGTGTCCAAGTATTTCTTATTTTGTTTGTCTTTTTCGATATGATTTATCTTCGCTATACGTCTTTCGGTGAAGGAAAAGGATTTGGTTCGTACTTTATTGAGCCAACGGTATTATTGATTGTTGCTATTGTTACCGCATATGGAAAAGTAAGTCTGACCAATAAATCAGCATGGATACCGACGACCTTCTTTATGTTTGTCGTTACGGCACTGGAATGGATTCCTGCATTGAAGGAAGATAATGTGCGTGCAACACTGTCCATGCTCGTCCCACTATTGTTTTGTAACGTCTGGCAAGTCATGCAATTGCACCGTCTGGTAAAAAGAGAAAGCTGACCCAATGAAGGTCAGCTTTTTTTGTTTTAGTGAATTTCTTTGCTGTCTACACTTGTACCCGAAATGAGTTCAGATACGGTAACGAATTCATAGCCATCCTTACGTAGTTGATCAATGATCACTGGGAGGGCAAGATGTGTATCTTTCGCAGAATCGCTCGCGTGCATCAGGACGATGTCTCCTGGATGAGCTTTCGATAATACATTATTGATGATCACATCTGTTCCCGGATTGGTCCAATCTTTTGAGTCCGTATCCCATTGGATGACGGAATACCCCATGCGATTCGCGATTTCCAGCACTCGTTTGTCAAAATCACCATTTGGCATCCGAATGAGCGTTGGTTTTTTTCCAGTCATTTCGGTTAAAATGGAGTCCGCTTTAGCCATTTGGGAGCGAATTTCTTCATCGGCGTATTTGGTGTAGTTATCATGCTTGTGACCGTGCGAACCAATTTCAAAGCCATCCTCTTTGATTCGTTTCAAAATGTCCGGATGTCGTTGACTCCAAGGAGAGGAGAGGAAAAAGGTCGCTTTGTTTACTTTTTTTTCTTTCAACACATTCAGTATAGGTATTGCTCTTGTCTCTCCCCAGCTGATATCAAAGGTAAGGGCGATTTTCTTTTCTTTGGTGTCGACCTTATAAATAGCTTGGGGGGCTTGCGTGCTGGCACCTTCAGCAAAAGCAGCAATTGAATCGCGTTCCGCATAACCAATTCCGGCTGTTAGTACGATGGCCGCGACGATAATTAAGATTTGCTTTAGTCGTTTTGCACTGATGACGTAAATGAATTTCATGGATAGCACCTCCTTTGTCCGATAACAGTTTATGCAGGGAAGACAAGGATATTCTTTGGCCTGTTGGCTATTGTTGAGGTACAATGCATATAGTGAATTATGAGGCAGTAAAGGGGTGTGGTGCATGGGCAGTCGATTGCGGCATTTATGGCTTGATAACCGAAAATATTTCTTCGCCGCATGCTTATTATTTTTTGGTGGTGCCTTGATTGGTTATTTTCAAGCACCGCTCGTTGAAGAGATGGTCGGTAAAATGATGGGCCAATTAAAGGAAATCGCTGAACGGATAAAAGAAAACGGCGGCGGACCTTTAGCGGTATTCTGGATGATTTTTTCCAATAATGTTTTTAGTGCATTGATGATGATGGCCCTGGGAATATTGTTTGCATTGTTTCCCATAATTGGAATGCTCACGAATGGAGTGCTGCTTGGATTTATCCTTTTCAAATACAGTGGGGTTGGAGTGAGTCCATGGCTTATTTTTAGTACAGGGATTTTGCCGCATGGAATTTTTGAGCTCCCAGCTATCCTGTTTGCAGCGGGAGTTGGTATTCGTTTAGGGGTGCTGAGTTTACGATCAGTGGGAGTTCTAATCCAACCGCAAAAGCTGGCACGATTGAAAAATGACTGGTACGATACTCTCAAGCAATTTCCAATAGCGGTTCTTACTGTGGTCGTTTTGCTATTCGTTGCTGCCATTGTGGAGAGTACTATAACCCCAACCATTCTCAAGGAAACGGTGGGCCAACAACTGCAGCAATTGAACTTACTGAAATAATTCAGATTTGCAAACAAATTGAAGCCTTCCTAAACGGAGGGCTTTTTATTTTGAATAGGGCTGAATTTTGATGGAAAGGATAGAGGAGAGACTCGTAAGGCGGAGGGCGATATCGTTGCTAGGGTTTTTGTTCAATACGAAAGAGGTACAGGAACTAGAATACTTGTTAAAACGTGAGCTGGAAGAGATGCTCCTTGATTTTAGCGATAAACGAATTGATCAACTAGTGAAGCGGGCCATGGAGGAGAGGTACTCCATCATGTTTCGCATGTACGCAAGAATCGCCTCTCCCAATGAATTATCCAAGTATGTCAGACGCAGAAAACTCGGGGAGGAGCATTATACTTAAAAACTTTTTTAAAAAACATATTGACTCAAAGATAGGTAACGTGATAGATTAATTCTTGTCCTTAAGACGCCATCACAAATAACGATGAACATTGAGGACAGGAAATTGCTCCTTGAAAACTGAACAGCGAAAGCGTTAATGAGTCTATCATGAAATGATTTGCCAGCTTTGAACCAGTAACAAACTTTATTGGAGAGTTTGATCCTGGCTCAGGACGAACGCTGGCGGCGTGCCTAATACATGCAAGTCGAGCGAGGGTCTTCGGACCCTAGCGGCGGA
>NZ_JAMAUS010000024.1:0-57826 GCF_023714195.1 Brevibacillus sp. MER 51
GACCGCAACAGAGCAGTCTACCACGCCCGCCTCTCCATATAAAGCAACAAGAAAAAAGAAAAAACGGGGCCGTCATGCTATTGACAGTCCTCGTTCATATCAGTGAAGCTGAAATTCCCCGCCATTTATTCCGGAGCTGGGCTGGGCTCCAGAGGCGCTTGGACTGAAAATTCGCTTCTTCCACGTAGCTTTTAGTTTTTTTAAAAGGGCTCAAGGAAAACTTCTTTGAGCCCACTTGCAAAACGTTGTAAAAGCAAGACATACATCCACAGCTGTAACGAAGCACTGTCACATGTTTTGAAGGAGACCGCCCGAACGTAGAGAGGATACAGGCAACTGGAAAGCATGTGGCAGGGCTTCTCCCGACCTCTACCGCTGGAAGACAGCTAGGATTTTTTAAGGAGATACCTTTACCTAAAAGAGGAATACTACTGTCAAGCAACTAAGTTCTATGTGTCCAACGGCATGTCTTTACAAAAAAATTACTTGTTTTCCGTAATGAGCATTGGCAGACTGAGTATTGTAGAGAGAAGTATTTTTCAGGGGACGTAGGTTAGAAAATCGAGCGCAAGCATTGCAACGCTAGGGGGAAACAGACAGATGATCAAAGTATTGGTAGTGGATGATGAAGCTTCTATTGTAAAGCTATTGCAATTTAATCTTGAAAAATCAGGATTTCAAGTCGTAACTGCTTTTGACGGTAAACAGGCCTTGGAAGTGGTTAAGAGCGAGCAGCCTGATTTTATCATTCTTGATTTGATGCTTCCCAAGATGGATGGAATGGACGTATGCAAAACCTTGCGCCAGGAACGCAATAATACGCCGATCTTGATGCTTACAGCGAAAGATGATGAGCTCGACAAGATTTTGGGGCTTGAGCTTGGTGCCGATGATTATTTGACAAAGCCTTTTAGCCCGAGAGAAGTAATTGCCCGCGTGAAAGCCATTCTGCGGCGGTTTCAGAGCACGCCGGAAGCGACTACAGCGCCTCAAGAGGTGTTGCTCCAATTTGGGGATATTCGTATCTACCCGGAGAAGTACGAAGTGTTCTGTAAAGACGTGAAGGTTGAGCTGACGCCAAAGGAATTCGAGCTGCTCAACTATTTAGCGAGCCACCAAGGACGTGTATTGACGCGCGATCAATTGTTGAATGCTGTTTGGAACTACGATTTTATTGGGGACTCTCGAATCGTGGACGTGCATGTCAGCCATTTGCGCGAAAAGCTTGAGGATGATACGAAGAACCCGAAATACATCAAAACCGTTCGCGGATTAGGATACAAACTGGAAGGATAACGGAGGATTTACCTTGACTCGCTTTCGAATCAAACTCACTTTGACTATTTTGGGTTTAATCTCTCTCGTACTATTGGTGATGGGGATGTATTTTGCCAAAGTCCTTGAGAATTCCTACCTCCAATCACTGAATGAGCTATTGTCCCGCGAGTCGAAGCTCATCTCTCAGGCGGTCCGTTTCCCGGATGTCTTTGCCGATAAGGCGACGTTAGCAGACCGGGTCAAACAAGTAGCGCCAACGGATGAAGTACGGATCACCATTATCAACAAGGATGGTCAGGTGAGGTACGACAACTCCTCCCACCCGGAAGAGATGGAAAACCACCATGACCGACCAGAGATGAAGGCAGCGTTGAAAGGAGAAACAGGGATTTCCCGTCGTTTTAGTGAGACGCTCGGCTATGACATGATGTACGTTGCAGTACCTGTTGAATTGAACAACGAAATATTCGGTGTTGTTCGTTCAGCGATGTCGATGAAAGATATTACCGATACGATCCACAAAATGTGGTACAGCTTACTCACAGGTTTATTGGTTACTTTGGTAGTCGGATCGATTGTTGTTTCTCGCATTTCCTTTTCCATTATTCGTCCGATCGAGGAGATCACCCGGGTAGCCCGCAACATTACACAGCGCCAATATGAGAGCCGTGTGAGAATCAAAGCAAAGGATGAGATCGGTCAGCTTGCAGGCGCGATCAACTTCATGGCATCGAGCCTGGAGCAGCAGATGTACGAAATCTCGGAGAATCAGCAGCGCCTGGCAGGGGTGCTGACCAATATGACGAGTGGCGTGATTTTCATTTCTGAACAACGCCGGATCATGCTGGTCAATCCAGCCGTTGAAAAGCTGCTGGGGACTGCTGGACATGAAATCGTAGGGAAGCTGCATATCGAGGCCGGCAAAAGCTTTGGGCTCAGCCAATACATCGACAGGTGCCTCGACAGAAGCGAGAAGTTCCGCCAAGAGGTACACATCTATTACCCGCAGGAACGCATTCTTGACGTGAATTTTGCTCCCTATATTAACTTCAAGGGGGAGTCGAGGGGTGTGGTCGTAGTACTGCATGACATCACCGACATTCGCCGCCTGGAGAAGATGCGCAGTGACTTCGTAGCAAACGTATCGCATGAGCTACGCACGCCGATTACCTCGATCAAGGGCTTCACGGAAACCTTGCTTGAAGGGGCGATGCAGGACGAGGAAACATGCCGCAATTTCTTGCAAATCATCTCTGATGAGAGCGAGCGGCTCTACCGGATGATCCGCGACATTTTGGACCTCTCCAAAATCGAGCAGAAGCGAATCCCGTTGCATCTGAGTCAGGTTCACTTGCAGGATCTAATCAGTTCGGCGGTTGCCATCATGCATGACCAGGCACAGCGCAAGGAATTGACGATCACGCTCCCTTCACCAAAGCCAGATATTTGGCTGATGACGGATAAGGATTGCTTGCAGCAGATTATCTTGAATCTGTTGACGAATGCGATCGCCTATACGCCAGAAGGTGGGAAAATCAACGTCAAGACAGAGGCAGACAGCGAAAACATCACCATTCAAGTCATGGATACCGGGATCGGCATTCCGGAAAGGGATCTCACGCGTATCTTTGAGCGGTTTTATCGCGTAGACAAGGCGAGAAGCCGCGATTCAGGTGGAACAGGTTTGGGCCTCGCAATTGTGAAGCATCTCGTGGAAAATTTGCACGGACAAATTAGTGTGGAGAGCAAGGAAGGAAGAGGGACAACCTTCACAGTTACACTTCCCCTTACCTAAAACAACAACTGCAAAAACATTTACACAAACAAAATAGTAGCTTTACTTCTACAATACAATCGCCTTGTACCATTTGACATGTCAGACACTAGAAGGGGGAAGAGGGAAATGTCACGGCACGCTTTTGAAGAACAGCAGGATGTACTGCACCGCAAGCTCATGACGATGGGCACATTGGTGGAAGAAGCCATTCATAAATCCATCAAGAGTCTGGTTGAGCGGGATGCCCAACTGGCGGAACAGGTTATCGCAAGCGATCCTGTGATCAATGAGCTGGAGCAAGAAATACAGAGCGATTGCTTCCGTCTCATTGCGTTGCAGCAGCCAGTCGGAGGTGACTTGCGACGCTTGGGAACAATGTTGAAGCTGGTGACGGATTTGGAGCGAATGGGTGATCATGCCGTTTCCATTGCCAAGACGACCCGACGCTTGATGGCGGACCCGTACGTGAAACCCCTCATCGATATTCCGATGATGGCTGATCACGTCAAGGCTATGGTGCGTGATTGTTTAAATGCGTATATTGCACGCAACAAAGAAGCGGCAGAAGAGATTGCCTCACGCGACGACATTGTGGATAAACTGTATTCCACGATTTTCCATGATCTGATTGAATTGATGACGAAAAACAGTCAGGCCATTTCGCAAGGAACACATTTGCTCTTGGTCGCGCAATATTTGGAACGGATTGCCGATCATGTTACGAACATCTGTGAATGGATTATTTATATGTCCACTGGTAAAATGACGGATCTGAATAAATAATACCCGAATGACAAAAAGCCGCTGTGAGCTATGAAAAATAGCTAGCAGCGGCTTTTTAATAATATCGTAAAGGATAAACTTCTTCGGGTTTCTTCTTGATATTATGGAAAACATTCAGCTAAAACGCGGTCGCTCATCCTTGAGTAAACCACGATAGAGGTTTTCTTATGGTTGTAGACAGACGCCTATTCTCCCTTTTGTGCATACAATACATCGATTCAATGGCAGTTAGAAGAAGTACAGGAGGGAAAGGCAATGACCACAAAAGTGCGCCATATATATGCCGCAGGGAATACTGCGCGAGGATACAAGACGTTTTATGACTCCGTATTGGAAGGCTTGGAGCGTGTTTATATTTTGACAGGGACAGTGGAAGGAATTACGTCGCCACTGATCGAGTCGATTGGTAATCAAATGGCACGAAAAACAGACGAAGTGGAGTGGATTCATTCTCCTTTTGTGAATGGACAGTTTGATGGTGTTATTTTTCCCAAATATAAAGTGGCGATTATGGATGGTAGCTATCCACGGATTTGGAGACCCGCTTCGCCGGGTGTAAAGGAAATTCAGGTCAATTTGCAGTCCATGGTCAACATTGATCAGCTAGTGGATTACAAAGACCAGATTGCCGGCTGGTACGAAGAGATTTTTAGGAAGAGTGAAGAGGCATATCAAGCTTTTGGCGAGGCCTTGCGCATCCACGATGAGTGGGAGGCTCCCTACATTGAGCACCTCAACAGAGAAGAAGCCAATTGCGTTACGGAAGAAGTAAAAGCTTTGTTCTTCGGAGAGGAGCAACTGGAAAAGAAAGCAAAGGTACGGCGTATGTATTTGGGGGCAGCGACGCCGCAGGGGCCTGTAGATCATATCATGAAGCTGACTGACCATTTGGAGAAGCGCTACTTTATCAAGGGCAGGCCAGGCTCTGGCAAGTCCACTATGCTGAAAAAGTTGGTGGAGGAAGCCAAGACACGCGGCTTTGACGTGGAAGTATACCACTGTGGACTAGACCCGCACAGCCTTGATATGGTCATTGTTCCTGAGAAGGGCCTCGCTATTTTTGACAGCACCGCACCTCACGAGTATTTTCCAAGTAAAGATACAGATGAGGTTATCGATATGTATGAAAGGGCAATTGAGCCTGGCACAGATGAGGTATATGAAGAGGAATTAATGGATGTCAAGGTAAGGTATAAGCAAAAAGTGAAAGAAGCAACAGCGAATCTTCTGGCTGCCAAGGAACTGCGCGACCAGTTGAATAATACTTACCAGGAAGCGGTGGACCAGCAGCGTCTCAAGGCAGTTACGCAAGCAATTGTCAGCAGGCTGACAAAGATGGGCTAATGTCATTCCGATCTTAGAATGAAACCCGTTCGACTGCTCATACTACCATAACGGAAGATGATCGTTGTTGGAGAATGGAGGTGAGCAGCCGGATGGGTTTTGCTATGACGTTGGCTCTGTTACTGTTAATGAATCCCCTCGACCCGACGAATTTTTTGCAGATAGAGATGGAGGGCAAGACGGTAGCTATGCTCAATCGGGCTGATTATTCTCTTCCCTTTGATGGCGTTCCTTTGGTCGATGACAGCAAGCTTGCGCGAATGGTAGAAGAGCTGGCGAAAAAAGCTTACATCGAGCCGATCAATGCAACGATTAATAACGCCGGGGCCATCGTTCCGGAAGCCAAGGGAAGAAAGCTGGATGACCTGGCATTTCGCGGACGTTTTTACGATTATTTTTATGGTACGGGAGCCGCAAGCATGAATGTCAGCTACAAAGAGGTATTCCCGAAGGTAGACAAGGCTCTCATGAGTCAGGTGCGGAAAAAAAGGATCGGGCAATATGCGACCTATTTCAATGCAAGTAACCGGAATCGTGTACACAACATCAAGCTCGCCTCGCAGGCGATTAACAATTACGTGGTATTGCCAGGAGAAATTTTTTCTTTTAATAAGGTAGTGGGCCAGCGTACGAAAGAAAAAGGGTATTTGCAGGCGCCTATCATTGTCAGGGGAGAGCTGTCGGAAGGCATTGGGGGAGGAATCTGCCAAGTATCGTCTACGCTGTTCAATGCGGTAGACCAGGCAGGCTTGCACATTATGCAGCGTTATTCTCACAGTCGAAACGTAGCGTACGTACCTCCAGGGCGAGATGCAACCGTGAGCTGGTACGGCCCCGATTTTGTGTTTCAAAACAAATACGCCTATCCGGTTTTGATTCGTGCGATTGCGAACAACGGAAGCATGTACGTGACGGTTCACTCTTTTCCAGAAATGGAGCATGAGCCACGACATGTTCCAAGTGTACGCCGCTCGACGCCTGAAGAAGCTCCGGATTCTCCATCTATTTTAAATGAAAATGGACCGACCATTCCTTAGAGATGTGTCGGTTTTTTTGTGTCTTGGGTACGAGGCTGCGGTGGGGAGAAGAATATTTCCAGTCTAGGCTCCAGGCTCCGTCCCACTGAGGGTAGAGACTGTCCGCTCCGAAGGGATTCGCGGGGAAACGCAAAAGTGGTAGCCTCTACGACGTATGGGCACGGTTGCGTTTCTGTTGCCCGCGAATCCCTTCTCCGCTTGGTAGGACTCCACAAGTCGCTACGTCTGGAAATATTCTTCTCTGTCGTAACTGATTACATTCTTCATTCTTTTAAGGCTTTTAAAATCCGTTTAACACGGAAAGCTCGTAGAGGAAACAGGAGAAAAAAGCGAAGATCTTAGGAACACCGCCTGAGGCGCAATGAAAAAAAGAGAAACAAGCTTTTAGCGTCCACCTCTGAGACACCCCCTGAATGGACCACTTTGGACGCGGGTTTCGCTTTTTTTCATGGAGCCGGACAATCAATCCCTCAGCGGGTGGACCTAGAATCTGAGCGTTTTCTCCTGTTTCCTCCCCACCACTACAGCCCGACCAACGCATGCTTTTAAAAGGTTGCCTAGTTAAAGTTTAACCTAAAGAAATAGTTGCCACGGATAAAAAAACATCGTATAGTTTTCATGTGATAAATTTCGCACACGAAATATTACTTAAGAAAGGAGTGTACTATGAATAAATCACTGCGTATTCGGGACTTGTTAAAACGGTTGAACAAGACATTTGGCACGATGGCCACAAAAGAACTGTCCCAATATGGTGTGACTGTCCCGCAGCTAATGGTCATTCGAGAAATACATCCTGATCCCAAAACGATCGGTCAGATAAGCAAAGCCGTAGACTTATCCTACAGCACCGTTTCTGGCATCATAGATCGTTTGGAACGAGAACAACTCGTAGAACGTGTACGTGATGAGAATGACCGGCGTGTTGTCTGGATTCGTAAAACACCGAAGATTTCCGAGTTGTTCGCAAAGGTTGATTTTTTCTCAGAGAACTTTTACAAACGTATTTTCCATGGATTTTCCGATGAGGATTTAGACATCATTATTCAGTCGATGGAAACATTGATTGCGAAACTAGAAGAACGAGAAAGTTGAGGAGAAACCATGAAGCGAAAACTGGTTTTGTATGTCATTTTGCTCCTGTTCGTGGCAGGTGGTGGAGGAATCGGTTACTACTATTGGTATCAGGGTGCACATTATGTGACCACACAAGATGCCCGGATCGCGGGAGACATTTATCGCGTCATGCCGAAAATGACAGGCAAACTGACCGGACTCGCTGTCAAAGAAGGCGACACCGTTATAGCGGATCAAATCGTAGGGCAGCAAGATACAACCAATGTAGCAACGACAATGCTGGAAAACAGCGTGTTGCGTTCCCCCATTACAGGTACCGTGATTAAAACGCAAGCAAAAGAGGGAGAGATTGTTTCGACAGGGCAATCGGTAGCTCTCGTAATTGACGAAAGCAAATTGTACATCTCCGCCAATTTGGAAGAGACAGAGATCGAACGCTTGAAACTCGGCCAAAAAGTTGATTTTACGGTTGACGCTTACCCAGGTAAGAAATTAGGCGGTCATTTGATGGAGATCGGAAAGGCGACGAACTCTACATTTTCCTTGATGCCAGCGGCCAACACGAGTGGGAACTTCACCAAGGTAACCCAGCGTATCCCGATCAAAATCGCTATAGATGACACAGCAGGTTTGGACCTCGTTGCCGGATTGAACGCCGAGATCAAAGTGCACGTGAAGGAGATGTAATCAAGAATGAAAAAGACAGCACAATGGAAAACAATCGCTGCAGTCATGGCGGCCGTTTCGCTTATTGCGTCGGGCTGTAGTGAGACATCTTCTGCATCGCAAACGAGCGAGAACGTCCCTGTCGTAAAGACGTGGAAGGTGACCTCTGCTTCTACGGGCGTTATCGCCAGTGGTAAGGTGGCAGCATCTGAGGAGATCCAAGTCGTTTCTAAAGTATCTGGAAAAGCAGCGAGCGTGAATGTAAAAGAAGGTGCAGTCGTCAAGCAGGGCGATGTTCTGGTCACGCTGGAGGCAGCTGATTATCAGCAGCAAATCAATCAGGCACAGGCAGCCATTGCAGGCGCTCAAGCAAAGCTGAGAGATACGAAAGCAGGTGCACGCAATGAGCAACTGACGCAGCTTGGAAGTATTGTCACGCAGGCAGAAGCCAGCCTGAAGGTGGTTGAGAGCAACTACAATCGGATGAAAGCACTGTTTGATGCAGGCGCATTGTCCCAGGCTGAACTGGAGAAATCTTCGCTGGAATTGGAAAAGGCGCGCACAGGTCTTGAACAGGCGCAAGCCCAATACGATCTGGCAAAAGCAGGCCCAACTGCCGACACGGTAGCGGGTTTGCAAGCAGAAGTAAGCCGTTTGGGCTCCAGTCTCGAGCTGGCGAAAAGCAACTATGACAATACCATTATTCGTGCGCCAATCACAGGTATCGTTGCCAAGCGCTCGGTTGATCCGGGAGAAATGGCAGCAGCGGGGACACCTCTCATGGTGCTGGTGAATATGGCAGATGTCAAAGTAGAAGCAAGCGTACCGGAAAACCAAATTAACCAAGTGAAGGTCGGCTCTACCGTTGATGTGAAGGTAGGCAGTCTGGGTGGGAAAGTGCTGAAAGGTACTGTTGAGTTTGTCTCTCCGATTTCGGATACCAACAGCAGTTCGTTCCCAGTCAAAGTGAAGGTAAATAATCAGGAC
Source organism: Brevibacillus sp. MER 51 (assembly GCF_023714195.1). NCBI lineage: Bacteria > Bacillati > Bacillota > Bacilli > Caryophanales > Paenibacillaceae > Brevibacillus > Brevibacillus sp. MER 51. Next base: position 8,950 of record NZ_JAMAUS010000024.1, read on the forward strand.
GGCTTGCTGCGCGCAGGTATGGTGGCAGAGGTCATGCTCCAAGGCCAGGCAACGCCAGGAACAAAATTACCGACGTCGGCCGTGCTGGAAAAAGACAGCAAGCATTACGTCTATACCGTAGACAACAACGTTGTACACCAGGTCGAAGTTGCAGTGGAGAACGCTAGCGGCGACTGGACAACTGTCATGAATGGCGTCAAAGACAATGATCAAATTGTGCTGAACCCGACAGACAAACTGTCCGAGGGCAGCAAGGTGATCGCAAACTAACGGGGGTGTTGACACATGGCGGAAGCGGTGGCACACCGAGAGGAGAAAAGCGGGAACGGCGGCATGTGGCTGTCTCTTCTCGCAATCCTCTCAGGAACCTTCGTTGCGATTCTGAACAATAGCTTGATTAACGTTGCCCTGCCTGCCATGGTCAATATTTTTGGTTCATCTACCGAGACCATGCAGTGGGTATTGACCGGATATATGCTGGCAAACGCCGTCATGATTCCCATGAGCGGCTCGTTGTCCGCTAAATTCGGAGCGAAAAAAATATTTGTACTTTCCTTATCTGCATTTACTTTTTCATCCATCCTTTGTGCCTTGGCGTGGAGTGACTCTTCGCTAATTGCTTTTCGCGTCGTGCAAGGTGTAAGCGGGGGGATGATCATGCCACTCGGGATGTCGATGATTTACATGATCGTTCCGCGTGAAAAGATCGGAATGGCTTTGGGGATATTCGGGATTGCTGCCATGACAGCCCCTGCGTTGGGCCCGACATTGGGTGGGTATCTCATCGAATTTTTAAGCTGGCAATTTCTTTTTCTGGTCGGTGTACCCTTTGGTATTTTTGCGGTGATCATGAGTATCGTTCTGCTCAAGGAAACGCCGAAAAAGCCAGAGTTGAAGTTCGACTTCTTGGGAGCCTTTCTTGCCATCGTCGGTTTCGGGACGCTGTTGCTCGCTTTAAGTAAAGGGCAAGCAGAGGGCTGGACCTCCTTTTTCATCGTCGGTTTGTTTTTCATTGCGGTAATGAGCTTGATCCTGTTCGTCTGGGTCGAGCTGGGGAAGGAAAGTCCGCTGCTCGATTTGCGGCTTTTGAAGATTCCTACCTTCACCATCAGTATTTTGACTTCCGGCTTCGTCATGATGGGGATGATGGGCGGTATCTTCCTGATGCCGATTTTCCTCCAAAACATTCAGGGTTTGACGGCTATGGAGTCAGGAATCCTGCTGATGCCGCAATCGATTGCTATGGCGATCATGATGCCAATCAGCGGAAAGCTGATGGATAAATACGGGATCGGACCGATTGGATTGGTCGGCTTGACTATCATGAGCGTCACGACGTATGAACTGCACAATCTATCTGCTGACAGCATGCATTCGTGGATTGATATGATCTTGACCATTCGCGGGATCGGAATCGGATTGTGCATGATGACGCTGTCCACCGTAGGGATGAACGCCGTTCCTCGTACAAGTGTAGGGGATGCCTCTCCGCTGTCTAACGTATTGCGTCAGGTCATGAGTTCGTTTGCCATTGCGATTTTGACAGTGATCATGCAGGCGCGTCAAAATTTCCACATGGCTTCCATCTCTGACAACTTGAATACGGATATGGCGACGCAGTTTATCAGTGGCATTTCAGGAATGTATGCACAAGTAGGGGTAGATACGGCGAGTGCGACAGGGGGAGCCAGCACGATTTTGTACGGAATGATGGCAAAAGAATCGTTGGTCCAAGGAATCGGGGATACTTTCCTCGTCTCCGTTATCCCGATTGTCCTCTCGATTCCACTTCTGTACTTCCTGCATAAAAAGCCGAAAAAAACACAGCAACAGGTGCCAGCAACCGAGAAGGCAACAGCCTAATAGCAAGGGGCAATTCCGCAAGTCTTATCGAAGACTTCATTGGAATTGCCCCTTTTGCCTGTTAGGACATCATTTTAAATAACCAGTACAAAATCCGTCCGACGATGTAGCCCAGCAGAATTGTCCAGCCAATCTTCGCCCAAATACTTAGTCCCTTGACGAATTCACGCAAGCTTTTTCGGTTCTCTGGTTGCTTGTTCATTGGAGGACACTCCTTTAGCAGGTTGGTTAAAACGAATGAACACATAAATGCCGGCGATAATGATCAAGCCGCCGATCCATTGCGGAGGCGTTACCACTTCACCCAAGATGAAGTAAGCGAGTATCGCAGTCCCGATCGGTTCTCCCAAAATCCCCATGGAGATCGTCGTCGTATTGAGCCATTTAATAATCCAGTTAAATATAGAATGCCCAAGCAGGGTAGGGAATAGGGCGAGACAGAAGAACCAGCCCCAATCCGCCGCAGGGTAACCGACGAGCGAATACCCGAGAGCCAGATCATAGGCGACCAGAATCACGCTGGTGGCCGTATAGACAACGAGTGTGTAGGCAAAGGAGGACATATGCTGGCGAACGTACTGCCCGACCAGCCAGTAACCCGTCACAGTGACAGCTCCCATCAATGCGAGGAAATCACCCCACAGAGCCATACCGCCTACTTGAAAATCCCCCCAGCCAATCACAAAGCTTCCTGCAATCGCCAGAAAGCCGCCTGATAGAGCCAGAAATCGAACCTTTTCACCAAAAAAGAGATAACCGCCGATGAAGGCAAATAATGGCTGCAACGTAACGAGCACTGTAGAACTGGCTACAGATGTGTAATTCAGCGATTCAAACCACAACAGAAAGTGGCTTGCCAAAAAGGCGCCAGATAAAATACAGAGTAGCCACGCTTTTTTGGACATTTTTCCAATCTCTGCGATGGCACCACGATTCCAGAATAAAAAAGGAAGCGTTAAGAGAACGGAAAAAACCAGGCGATACGTAGCGATAATCGGAGCAGGTGCATCCGACAGCTTTACAAAGATCGCAGAAGAGGAAATGGCGATCACCCCAATCAAGAGAGCCAAATACGGGGGGAATAACGGTTTTTCCAAAGATTGATTCATCAGTACACCTTCTTATGCGGGTAAGGTCATGGTTCATTATTGTAATTGTACAGTTGGATTAAAAAATTCACAATGTTATGTGTACCTTGCCGCTTGAAAGGTTTCTTTTCAATCCGGTTATCCTACTGGCATGAGAAACTTACTGGCTATTTTCCGTATAACTGCTTTCATGCTTATCCTCATCTGTATCCCGACGCGAAGCGAGGCATTGCCGCTCACTCCCTTTCATATTTTGATTGATGTTGGACATGGAGGTGTAGATTCGGGAACTTCTTTTGGGGATTTGTACGAAAAGGACATCAATCTGCAAATTGCCAAACGACTCTACCAACAACTCACAGCTGCGGGTTACACCGTGGCTTTGAACCGCCACAAGGATGTTGCCCTGAGTGATGACAATCGTTGGTTGGACAACCGATCCCGCCATATTCGTGACCTGGCTCAGCGCAAGAACTTGGCAAAAGAAATTGGTCCGCAGATGATGCTCAGCTTGCATGTAAACTGGTCACCCAGTCCCAGGCGCAGGGGAGCGATTATTTTGCATCAAAACACAGAAGAAAGCTACTTGTTGGCAGGACTGCTGCAAAACTCGCTGAACAAGCTCACAGGGTCCAACGAAAAGCCAGTCAAGGGCAAGACGTACTACATGCTCCGTCATAACTACTGTCCGTCTGTCATTGTGGAGATGGGGTTTATCAGCAACGCGCAGGACCGAGAAATGTTAACGAATCCCAAAGCACAAGAAAAAATCGCTCAGGCCATTACAGAGGCCGTGAGCGAATATGTAAAGCTGTCGGGAAATCTGAAAACGGAGGCTAGTGTGCAGGAGAGCTGGTGGAGAAAATTAATGAGCAGTTTGCTGGATAAGCTTTGAAATGGTTACAAATTCGGCCTCCTTCTGAATTCGCGGGATGTACTGGCGCAGAAGGGAGGCTGTTTTCTTGCCGGGAGGTCCTACATGACCAATTGCGATACATATGGGATGGTTGTGGATTTTTTTGCAGACGAGCTCCATTTGCTTTGTAATATGCGGGACAGAGTATACATCATCCAGAAAAATTTGATTCACTGCATGGGGGACGCCCATTTCAGCTGCGACTTTCCCCGCCACGCTTTTATCGGTAGTCTTGCTATCCAGGTAGATAAGACCGCGTTCTTTGACGACCTTCATGATGATCCGCATGATTCGCTCGTCAGCCGTTATTTTTGAGCCCATATGGTTGTTCATGCCAATCGCATGTGGCACATTGTCAATCGCTTTCTCCACACGACTGCGAATCTCATCGTCGGACAGATCAGCCGTAATGGCTCCAGGACCGAGCCAGGAGCGCTTTCCTTTCATGGGCTCCATCGGCATGTGAACGAGTACATCGTGTCCTTTTTGATGGGCGAGCTCGGCATCCTGCTTCGTGCTGGGCAGAAACGGCATGACGGCAACAGTAAGAGGGACTGGCATCGACAATATTTCCTCCGTCCCTTGCATGTTGTTCCCGAAATCATCAATCACAAATGCCATCAGCTTTTTGACAGCGGGTGCGGGGGCCGGATTTGGGGTAGCTGTCACTGGAATCGCCCCAAGGGAAAGAAAAAGCGTGAGCAAGATCGGAATCAATTTCCTCCCATACATAAGATCACCTTCCTTGTTCATTTTTTTCATAGTCTGTTCAATCATCTTGTGCTTTACCCGCCATATCTGCGGCTTGGCTTTGATGTTTGCCCTATGTTACGATTAAAGATAGTAGTTTTGTAACGAGAGGGGTCGAATTCCTTGAGTCATTTTGTGTTGATTGATGGAAACAGTGTTGCGAACCGGGCGTTTTATGCGCTCCCTTTATTGTCCACATCGGCAGGACTGCATACGAACGCAGTGCTGGGCTTTACGACTATGCTGTTAAAAGTGTTGGAGGAAATGAAGCCGACGCATATCATGGTTGCTTTTGACGCGGGAAAAGTCGTGTTTCGCCATAGCGAGTATGCAGAGTACAAAGGGGGACGCAGCAAAACTCCGCCGGAGCTGTCTGAACAGTTTCCACTGATTCGGGAGCTGTTGGATGCCTTCTCAATCAAACGCTTCGAGCTGGAAGGCTACGAGGCGGATGACATTATCGGTACGTTGACGAAGCAGGCAGATGAGCAAGCCTGGAAAACGACTGTCATCACCGGAGACAAAGATATGCTGCAACTCGTGTCCGAGCATGTATCCGTCGCTTTGACGCGCAAGGGAGTCAGCGAAATCGAGCTGTACACTCCGCAAGAAATTCATGAAAAGTACGGCCTTAAGCCGCTGCAAATAATTGATTTGAAAGGCTTGATGGGCGATTCGTCCGACAACATTCCAGGTGTCCCTGGTGTCGGGGAAAAAACAGCTCTGAAGCTGCTGCACGAATACGGCTCTGTCGAGCAAGTTCTGGAAAACATCGATAAAGTCTCTGGCAAAAAGCTGCAAGAGAACCTGCGTGAGAATGTAGACAAGGCGAACATGAGTAAAGCTTTGGCAACCATTTTGCGGGAAGCGCCTGTGGAGCTGGATGTGCAAGAGACTGGCTTTGAAGGCTATGATGGGGTACCTGTCAGCGAGTTCTTTAAAAAGATGGAGTTCAAATCGCTCTTGTCCAAGATCAAAGTAGCACAACCAGCCGACGGAAGCGGACATCCAGATGCCAAGCCATTTTCGTTTGAAGTGATTTCAGAGGAAAACAAAGCGGCGTACGAGTCCAAACTGACTTCGCCAATGGCTCTTTACATTGAAATGGACGGGGAAAACTATCATCATGCGCCTTTCCTCGGGATTGGACTGGCTGCGGAAGATACGGTGATGTTCGTTCCTTGGGACGTAGCCAAGGAATGGAAGGTGCTCTGTGAGTGGTTGGCTGATCCGGCGAAGGAGAAGTGGGTATTTGACGGCAAGCGGGACACGGTTGGACTCGCTTGGCATGATTTCGCGATAAAAGGCATTAACTTTGACGTGTACCTCGCCTCTTACCTGCTGAATGCGGCTGAAAGCAACCCGACGTTGGATAGCATTGCGGCACAATACGCACAGACACGGGTATTGTCAGATGAAGAGGTGTACGGCAAGGGGGCCAAGCGTCTTGTTCCTGAAATGGACGTGCTGAGCGAGCATGTGGCGCATAAAGCGGCAGCCATCTGGCAGAGCGTGCCTGTATTGCGCGAGCAACTGGCGGAAAACGAAATGGAGAAGCTGCTCGGCGAATTGGAAGCTCCGCTGAGTATGGTATTGGCTCTCATGGAAAAGCAAGGCGTGAAGGTAAACAGTGAGCGTCTTGTGCAAATGGGGGAAGACTTGGATAAAAAGCTCGCGGGTCTGACAGATCAGATTTACGAGTTGGCGGGTGGGGCATTCAACATCAACTCGCCGAAGCAATTGGGCGAAATTTTGTTTGACCGCTTGTCTCTGCCTGTATTGAAAAAGACCAAAACAGGCCCTTCTACCAGTGCGGATGTATTGGAGAAGCTCGCCCCTTATCACCCGATCATCGATGCGATCCTGACCTTCCGTCAGCTCGGCAAGCTCCGTTCGACGTATATTGAGGGCTTGACCAAGGAAATCCATACGAAGACGAGCAAGGTGCATACGCTTTACAACCAAGCGACCACGGCGACAGGGCGCCTGTCCAGTACGGAGCCGAATCTGCAAAATATCCCGATCCGTATGGAGGAAGGACGCAAGATTCGCGAGGCGTTTATCCCGTCAGAGGACGGCTGGTATATGCTGGCGGCCGACTATTCCCAGATTGAGCTGCGGATTTTGGCCCATATTTCGCAAGACGAAAACTTGATTGACGCCTTCCAAAAAGGAATGGATATTCATACCCGCACCGCCATGGACGTTTTTGGTGTAAGTGAGGAAGAAGTAACCTCGCTGATGCGCCGTCAGGCCAAAGCGGTCAACTTCGGGATCGTATACGGCATCAGCGACTACGGTCTGTCGCAAAATCTCAATATTACCCGTAAAGAAGCCGGGGACTTCATTGAGCGCTACTTTGATGTCTTCTCCGGCGTGAAGCGCTGGATGGACGAGATTGTTCAACAGGCGAAAGCGGATGGCTATGTGACGACCTTGTTGAATCGCCGCCGCTACCTGCCTGATATTCGCAGCAGCAACTTTAACCTGCGTTCGTTTGCCGAGCGTACTGCGATGAACACGCCGATCCAGGGTACTGCTGCCGATGTGATCAAGCTGGCGATGATTCGCATGCAGGAGGCAATCGAGGAGAAAGGTCTCGCGAGCCGCATGCTTTTGCAGGTGCACGATGAGCTTGTATTTGAAGTGCCAGAAAATGAGCTGGAGGTCATGCGCAAGCTGGTGCCAGAAGTGATGGAGAGTGCGTTGTCCCTCGACGTCCCGCTCAAGGTGGACGTCAGTGACGGACGTACCTGGTACGATGCGAAGTAGGCATGCCTAGAACATAAAGATCGATAGACAGCGAGAGGAGGAGGGCATATGCCAGAATTGCCGGAGGTAGAAACCGTCGTACGGACTCTGCGTGGCTTGGTTATGGGAAAAACGATTGAGAGAGTAAGTGTTCATTTGGCGCGTATTGTGCGTCAGCCAGATGACGTGGAAGCTTTCAAATCTCTCTTGGTGGGACAAACCATCCAGGATATCCAACGGCGGGCAAAATTCATTCAGTTTTTCTTAAATGAGGACGTGCTCGTGTCCCATTTGCGAATGGAAGGGCGCTATGGCGTGTATCAGGCAGATGATCCCGTTGAGAAGCATACCCATGTCGTCTTCCATTTTACGGACGGAACGGAGCTGCGTTATCGGGATGTTCGCCAGTTCGGGACGATGGATCTTTTCCCTAAGGGGAAGGAAACAACCGTCGGACCTTTGGCAAAACTGGGGGTAGAACCGCTAGATAAAAGTTTTACTCCTGAAGTTTTGGGGAAATTGTTAAAAGGACGGTCAACAAAAATTAAGCCGCTTCTCCTAAACCAGGAATGTATTGTAGGGCTGGGGAATATTTATGTGGACGAGTCACTCTTTAAAGCAGGCATTCATCCGGAGAAACCAGCAGGAAAGCTGACAGATAAAGAAGTTAACCGACTGCACGAAAGCATCGTCTCCACTTTGCAAGAAGCGGTAGAACAAGGTGGTAGCTCCATCAAGTCATATGTGAACGGACAGGGCGAGATGGGAATGTTCCAGCAATCTCTATTAGTTTATGGACGAAAAGATGAGGCATGTACAAGGTGCGGGGCCGAAATCATTCGGTTTGTAGTCGGCGGCAGAGGGACGCATATTTGCCCTGATTGTCAAAAGCTATAACAGTTCGACCAAGGGAGGAGGATGGGCATGATACTAGGGTTAACAGGCGGAATTGCCACTGGGAAAAGCACGGTGACAGGTATGCTTCGAGAGCGTGGAATTCCTGTCATTGACGCTGACCAAATCGCCAGAGAGGTCGTAGAACCAGGTAAATTAGCCTATGAAGCGATCGTGCGCCATTTTGGACGAGAAATCCTATTGGAAGATGGTCAAATTGATCGGAAAAAACTAGGTGAGATCGTGTTTTCGGACGAGTCCGAGCGTCAAAAGCTGAACGCCATTGTCCATCCCGAAGTACGCCGGGTCATGCGGGAAGAGGCCGAATCAGCGGAAGCGAATGGAGCCGAGATCGTCTTTATGGACATTCCTCTACTGTATGAGAGCAAGCTTACACATATGGTAGAAAAAATCGTGGTCGTCTATGCGCCCTACGAGATGCAATTGGCGAGAATGCTGGAGCGCGACGAATTGGAAGAAGAACAAGCACGAAAAAGACTGCGGGCGCAGTTTCCCATTGATCAGAAGAAGCAGGGCGCAGACTTTTTGATCGATAATTCTGGTTCGCGTGAAGAAACCGAGCGTCAAGTGGAGGCGGTATTGGCCGCGATTCGATCGGAGCGTCAATCATGAGTTTTGGCAAACGTGCAGCATTGATCGTGCTCGTTTTGGCGAGTGTATTTTTGCTGCTAAACACGCCATTGGTGTGGAAATGGATGTACCCGATCAAATATGAGCAACAGATTGTAACGGCTGCACTGAAATATAAGGTGGACCCTCATTTGGTACTGGCCGTCATTCGTTCCGAGAGTGGGTTTGCGACAGATCGCGTTTCGAAAAAAGGTGCGATCGGGCTCATGCAAATCATGCCGGAAACAGCGCAATGGATCGTCAGGGAGGCAGACTTTCGTCCAAAGGACAATCAATACTTGTACGACCCTGTCATGAACATCGAGATTGGGACATGGTATCTCGAATTTTTGCTGTCACGCTATGATGGCGATATCGTCAAAGTCATTGCCGCCTACAACGCCGGTCCGGGAAAAGTAAACGGATGGCTCGCGAGTGAGCAATGGAACGGAACTCGAGAGACGATTGAGGACATTCCATATGGGGAGACTCGTCAATATGTTCAACGAGTGCTCTATTACCATGATCGATACAAAAATATATACGACTTTCAATTACGTTAAAAATCAATGAAAAGCCGCTTCTCGTACGGATTAGAGAGCGGCTTTTCCTCTTTTTTTGGGTAGGGTAAATCGTCCAAATATTTATTTTTCAGTAAAACACATTGATAATTGTGTCATACTTATTATAATAAAAGTATCAGATAAGCGTAACTCAATTCGAAAGGGGTTTCTATATATGACAATTAAAATCGGTATTAATGGTTTCGGACGTATTGGCCGCATGGTATTCCGCCGCGCTATCCAGGACCCCAACATTGAAATCGTTGCAATCAACGCCAGCTATCCAGCGGAGACGCTTGCACATTTGTTGAAATATGACACGATCCACGGACGCCTGCAAAATAAAGTGGAAGTCCAAGACAACAAGATTATCGTAGATGGAAAAGCAACAGTTGTACTGTCTGACCGTGATCCGCTGAAGCTGCCTTGGGGTGACCTCGGAGTAGAGATCGTCGTAGAAGCTACAGGCAAGTTCAACAATCGCGAAGGCGCTGGCAAGCACCTGCAAAGCGGTGCGAAAAAAGTTGTGATTACAGCACCAGCGAAAGAAGAAGACGTGACGATCGTGATGGGTGTAAACGAAGGCACCTACGACCATGCCAATCACCACATTATCTCCAATGCTTCCTGCACAACCAACTGTCTCGCACCTGTGGCAAAAGTGCTTAACGATGCATTCGGTATCGAACAAGGTCTCATGACTACCATTCACTCGTTTACAAACGATCAGGTGAATCTCGACAATCCGCATAAAGACCTGCGTCGTGCACGTGCAGCTAGCGAGTCCATCATTCCAACGACGACAGGAGCTGCTCGTGCAGTAGGAATCGTTTTGCCAGAATTGAATGGCAAGCTGAACGGTTTTTCCTTGCGCGTACCGACTCCAAACGTTTCTGTAGTAGACTTGGTGGTCAATACGAAGAAGCCAGTTACATTGGACGAAGTAAACCGCGTCCTGCGTGAAGCAAGCGAAGGCAGCATGAAAGGCTACCTCGAGTTCTGCGACGAGCCGCTCGTATCCAGCGATTTCAATGGCAACGATCACTCCTCGATCATCGACGGTCTGTCTACAATGGTAATGGGAGACAATCAGGTAAAAGTGATTGCTTGGTACGATAACGAGTGGGGCTACTCCTGCCGTGTCGTAGACCTGGTTCGCCACGTATCCGAGCAGCATAATCAAGCTGCAACAAAAGAAGCTGCTGCTGTTGGTGTAAAATAAAAAGCATAAACAAAACCCCTTTGCCGATTTTCGAGCAAAGGGGTTTTTCGTTGCTTCGTATTTACGATGAGGTAGGAGATTCTTCTAATGAGTTCACGTTAAACAGATCATCATCTTCAAAGCCGACAATAAACAGTCGGATGTTCGCCTTGAGATCAAGGTCATAAGGGCTAGGGACGTCGTTTCCGCGACCGTCTTTTATCACACGTACAGTTGGGCGATGCGAATAATCCGGATCAACCCGACTCACTACCCCGACTTCTCCGGTATTCAAAACGACGCTGCTACCAATCGGGAAGATAGCAATGTGCTTGATAAAGGCATTTACTAGATGGTGCTCGAACAGCGTACCGCCAGATCCAAACAGGTATTCCACAGCATCCTGTGGCATGTACCGTTTGCGCCATGGACGTGGGGAAGTCAAAGAGTCATAAATATCACAGAGACCAACGATTTGCGCGAATTCGTGAATTTGCTTGCCGGATAATCCCTGTGGATAGCCACTTCCATTTAGCCGTTCATGGTGCTGCAAGCAGACGTGGGCTGACAAAAGCGAGATGTCATGCTGCTTTCGCAACAAATTAAAGCCAAGCATCGTGTGTTGTTTGGCGATTTCCTTCTCTTCGTCTGTCCAACGCTCTGTTTTTTGCAACAGCTCTTCAGGCAGGCTTACTTTGCCGATATCGTGCAGCATGGCGCCTATCCCCAGGTTTATGAGCTGTGTGCGATTGTAGCCCAGAGACATGCCTACAGCAGTCGCCAGCACGGCCACATTCACGGAGTGATGGTATAAGGATGGTGAATGAGAAGAGATCGTCGTCAAATGTCCAACCATTTGCTTGTTTTGCATCAGGTCGTCCAAAATTGAGCTAAAGGCACGCTGAAAATGAAGGCCCATTTCTTTTAAGGAAATTTTCCGGGCCAGCTTGTTTGAGTTTGTAATTTGCTTGATCGTCTTCTCGATGGCTTCCACAGCTATTTGTCTGGTTTGTGGGCGAATCACTTCTTCCACAACGATGTCATTGGTACGGGGATCATCGATATACACCGAATCAACACCAGCTCGCTCTAATCCGGAAATGAGTCGTTCCGTTAATTGCATACCGGTTCCAAGCAGCACCTTTCCATCTTCAGTGAAGACTGTACGTCCCAATTTCATTCCAGGCTGTAGGTGTTTTAAAGATACTAAACGCATGACTATCCCTCCAACAGTACCATAATTGTACTCCATTCGACTTATGCTTTAAATAGGTACAAGGATTGACTTGACTTCTGACAGGAATATGAGGGACACTGTAGACAAGTATTGTCAGTATTGGAGTTGATTCTGATATGCGTTGTCCATTTTGCGAATATAATGGGACTAGAGTCCTGGATTCACGTCCTTTCAATCATAATAAATCCATTCGTCGTCGCCGCGAGTGCGAAGCCTGCGAACGCCGGTTTACTACCTTTGAAATGGTAGAAGAAACACCTTTGTTAATTGTGAAAAAGGACGGAACACGCGAGGAATTCAGTCGAGACAAGATATTGCGCGGGTTGGTGCGCGCTTGCGAAAAGCGTCCCGTACCGTTGGAAGTGCTTGAAAATGTAGTGAACGATATTGAAAAAGAATTGCGCAGCTGTGGACAGGCAGAGATCCCGAGCAATGACGTTGGGGAGAAGGTCATGGAGCGTTTGTACCATGTCGATGAGGTTGCCTATGTGCGCTTCGCCTCCGTATACCGCCAATTCAAAGATATCAATGTATTTATGAAAGAGCTGGAGGAGCTATTGGCTCAAGCGCGCAACAGCTCGTTTCCAAAAGAATAGATAAGCTTTTTCTGCCAGACTGGCAACTTCTCTCTCGCTCTTGCGGCCGATCCGCCAGGGCTTCTTTGGTTTTCCAACTCATTTTTCCGTGAATGAATGGGTAGTCATGCTATAATAAAAGAATCGAATTTTGTCAGGAAGGAAAGATCTGATGCGTCGTTTAGTTTGGAACGAGTTGTTGCCGAAGGATCGTTATCTGGTGCGGATGGCAAGACCGATTGGCTTTGCCGAAATGGGCTTTGTTACGCAGCTATACTTGCCGATCATCGGTGTCGAATCGTACGCTCTCTATCAACTGCTCGTCCATGGCGTGCAGGAGGTGAGCGGAGCCTCCTCGGAGGGGACCCATCGCAGTTTGATGCTGACGACTTCGCTTTCTCTGGATCGGCTATTGGATGCGCGTGAACGTCTGGAGGCAATCGGGCTAGTCGAGGTACGCCGCAGGGAAAATCAGCAGCGAGACTATTATTACGAGTATTTGATCAAACCGCCGCTTAGTCCGGCTGAGTTTTTTGCAGACTATGTCCTGTCGCTGATGTTGCTAAATAAAATCGAAAACGTTCGCTATTCGCAACTGCGCCAGCATTATGCAGATACGCTTGGCAGTCAGTTGGATCAAGAATACTCTATTGTGGAAAACGTCACGAAAGACTTCCATGATGTGTTCCAGTCGTTGAAACCATCGGAGCTGGAAGTGAAAAAAGGTTCGGAGCGGGATCAGTTTTTAACCGAGATGGACACCAACTTCCCGCAAGCGCCGATGAAATCTGGCTACGAGGCACAAGTCAACCATTCGCTGAGTGTGTCGTCCTTGCGCCTGTACTTGCCGGATAATGCCGACTCGGTCAAAGTATTGGAAGGCAAAAGCATGGAGCTTTTGTTCTCGCTGTGCCACTTCTATCAACTAGACAGCTGGGGGATGGGGCAGGAGCTGCGTGATTGGACGCTGTACAAATCGGATCGGAGTTTGGACGGAGAAGTTTTACGCAAGCGTTTGGTTCAACGCTACACAGAAGACAAGCTATACCGGACTGCGCCTGCAACTGACACGGCAGAGGATGGATGGGGACCCGGTCGCTTGCCTGAGCCTGGGAGCGAAGCCTTTATCCGTGCTTGCCGCCAGTTATCTCCGGTGACCCTGTTGGAAAAGGTCGTCGGTGGCAGAATCAGCAAGGTGTTTTTGGAGCGGGCTGAGACGCTTGTATTTGCGGATGGGATGCAGCCGGAAGTCGTCAATGCGCTGCTGCTCCATACGCTGGCCAGCATGCAAATGGAACTGCCAAAAGCATACATGGAAACGATCCGCGACAGCTGGAAAGCCAAACGGATCGCAACAGTTGACGAGGCAGTCAAGCAGATCCTCGAACGTGCGGATCAACGGGCACAAACAGCCGAGAAGGCAAAAGCGGGCAAGAAGGAAACGGCTCCTGTCAGACGCAACGGTAGAGCTATCTTGCAGGACAAGCTGCCGGCATCTGTCGAGTGGCAGCTATCTCAGGAGAAAACCGCATCGGACGCAGAAAAGAAACAGTCCATTCAGGATTTTCCAGACTTGCAGAAAAGACTGGAAACCTTGCGAAAACGGAAATAAGGAGTGTGAGGGAACGTGGAATCTATCAGTGAGTTTATGCAAGAGCTCGCGAAACGAACACCGCGTCAGCTGCTGACACCGGATCAGCAGTTAGATAAAATGTTCCGTTCGTCAGCGTATTTAAAAGCATTTCAACAAGAGCATCCCGCATTGACCAGAGACGATTACCTTCGCTCGCTCTCCAACATCTATACGGCAGTCAAGGAGCAGTATTGGTGTGAACGTTGTCCGGGTCTTGGCGAATGCCCGAATCTGGTCAAGGGGCATAGCACTCATTTGGAGCTGGCTCATCAGCATATTATCAGCTCGATGACGCCCTGCTCCAAGCAACTGTCGTATGAGGAAGAGATTCGCCGCCGTCGACTGATGCGCAGCTACTACGTTTCCGAAGAGACCTTGAACGCGAGCTTTGAGGGCTTGGTCATTGACTCCGGGAATTTGGCAACCGTAGATGCCGCGATTCAATTCTGTGAAAAAGTCGGAACAGGCGAGCGGGTAAAAGGACTTTATTTGCACGGTCCGTTTGGTGTTGGGAAAAGCTACATCATGGGAGCAATCGGTCGCGAGCTCTCAGAGCGCAATGTCGCTTCCTTGCTGGTGTATGTGCCTGACTTTATCCGGGAGATGAAGGACTCTATCTCGGATCAATCGTATGCGGGCAAGCTGGAGTTGCTGAAAGAAGTACCGGTCCTAATCCTCGATGATATCGGCGCGGAGAACCTGACGCCATGGGTTCGGGACGAGATTTTGGGGGTTATACTGAATCAGCGGGCAAACAACCATTTACCTACGCTGTTTACTTCCAACTACTCGCTTACTGAACTGCAAGAGCATTTGTCTATCTCCAACGGAAATCGGATCGAACAAACAAAAGCGGCTCGCATCATGGAGCGAATCCGCCATTTTGTCGATGTGTATGAAATTTTACGCGAGAACCACCGTTCCTAGCACGTGTGTCCAGATGCGAGAGAGCTCCCAATGCGTGAGGGCGAGTACTTCTCGCGCCTTATGATACGGTCCAAACAGGACGTGTGACGTCGTCCCCACAGGCGAGGCGACAATTCCCAGTGAATCAGCCATGATCATGGCACGGGCCAAGTGGTAGTCGTGGCTGATGATCAGGGCGTCTTGAATATGATGTTCCTCCAAGACCTGCTGGCCGTAAAGCAGGTTTTCGTATGTGCTGGTAGACTTGCTTTCTAGCAAAATGTCTTCTTCGGGAATTCCCTTGGCCACCAAGTAATTTTTGCTTACCGCAGCTTCCGTGATCGTTTTGCCTGCACCAAGGCCGCCTGTGACCAGCAGCTTCGATACATAGCCTTCTTCATATAGGGTCGCCGCCTGCTCCAGACGTTCGCGCAGACCAGGACTAGGTCCCTCACCCCAGACGGCTGCACCAAGGACAATGCCGACGGTTGCGTGTCTGGCGTTGGCGTTCTTAATCATTTGTTCGATACGGTACCAGTTGTAGCCCGACCATAGTAAACCGAGCAGCGTGACAATCCCCAACACGATCCATATCCTGCGCCAGCAAGGACGCTGTGCGTTTATCGTTCGATTTTTCATTTTTCGATATCTCCCTCGTAGTCTCTCTTTATTTAGACGTTTGAAATGAGGTCTAGTTACAAAGTTTGACATATGCCTGACACGAAAAACTAGTAAATTGTTTCTTGCTCTTTGCCGATATAGTAATGGTGGAATGGTTTCGAAGAACAGCAAATTTCATACTTGCGAGGGAGGCTAGCAATGTTCTGGAAAAAAACGATGCTCTTGTTTCTGGCCGTCTTTCTATTAGTGGGGACTGGAAACGCAGGGGTAGGATTGGCTGCCGATGAAATCAGCCGACTCGTTCTGTCCAAGAACGAGGTAACACTGGAAAATGGAGATTCTACTAACCTGACGGCTACCGCTATTTATGTGAGCGGAAAAACGGAAGACGTCACCGTCAAGACAGAATGGACGACACAGGACGCGAATATCGCTACTGTTTATGCCGGACAGATCACAGCCAAATCGGTAGGGAAATCTACCATTACAGCTACTTACATGGGTAAGCCTGTCGTAGTGGGTGTGACTGTAACCAAAAAGGTAAAGGCACTGACAACAGAAGAACAAACGTTGAACGTGAGAATTGGCAGCACGGAAAATGTAAAGCTGACAGCTGTATACAGCGATGGGACAACAGAAGACGTAACGACTAAAGCAGACTGGTCCATCGATAATCCTGCGATTGCGACTGTAGTAAATGGAGCAATCAAAGGTCTGAATTCAGGATCTGGTACAGTGACAGCAAAATTCGGCAGCCAGACGACGACTATCTCTGTCAATGTAGAGATTGCACACAGACTGGAGCCTAGCAAAAACCAGGTTTCACTCTTGCTGAACGGCGAAGAAAAAATCAAGCTCAAAGCCATTTTCCCGGATGGAAGTGTAACGGAAGACGTCTCTGACAAGGCTGAATGGTCTTCAGACAATACCGCAGTAGCCGATGCGCTAAAAGGTACGATCAAGGCTTATGGCGCAGGCACAGCAACCATTACGGCGAAGTATGGAACAAAAACAGCGACGATCAAAGTCGATGTGGATACAACGCAAAAGCTGGAACTCAACAAGCAAAACATTTTCATGAATGTAGGCAAAGAAGAAGACATCGAGCTGAAAGCAACTTATGCCAATAATGGCGGTTCCACAGTAGTGAACGATAAGGCCGAATGGTCCTCAGATCGCGAGGATGTTGCTTACTACAGCAACGGAAAAATCCATGCGGTGAAGTCCGGTGAAGCGGTGATTACTGCGAAATACGGAAACAAATCCGTTCAGGTACGCGTAGATGTAGAAGTACCCCGTTCCTTGTATATCAATCCTGCTTTCTTGACGATGAAAAGCGGGACAACGAAAGATGTGGTTGTAAACGCGTCCTTCGCGAATGGTACAAGTGAAGATGTCACTTCAAAAGTAGAGTGGTCTTCGGATAATGCAGATGTCGTATTTGCAAATGGCAAGACCGTATCCGCCTACAAGGCTGGAACAGCGAATGTAACGGCAAAATACGGCGGAAAAACAGCGACACTGGTTGTCGATGTAGATGTACCGCAAAACTTGACCGCAGATATCACGACAGTAGCAATCCCTGTCGGTGGCGCGAAGCAAGTGACGGTAAAGGCTTCGTATCCAGATGGAAGCTCTGCCGAAGATGTCACACAAAAAGTCGTATGGTCATCGAGTGCACCTAGCGTAGCAAGCGTGCGTCAAGGCTTGATCACAGGTGTGTCCACAGGTGCAGCGACAGTGACCGCTACATACGGAACACGCACAGTGAACATTTCCGTATCCGTTGGCGTCATGCAGACATTGACGGTAGACAAGAAAAAGATCGTGCTTGGCAATGGCAAGTCCGAAATCGTCAAGCTGACAGCAGCGTACGCAGATGGAACGACTAAGGATGTAACAGATACAGCGACATGGAGCACAGCTTCTGCTGCTGTAGCAGAAGTAATGAACGGAAAGATCACGGCGACAGGAGCAGGGAAAACGACCGTAACAGGTACCTTTGATGGCAAGTCGGTTTCCATTGCAGTAGAAGTAGACCAAGCGACGAATCTCTCTGTTGATCCTCGCATGCTGATCTTGAACGTCAATGAATCAAAAGACATCAAGCTGAGCGCAACAAACTCCGCTGGCAATTCGGACAATGTGACCAACGATGCAGAATGGTCCTCGTCCTCGCTGAAAGTAGCGGATGTGGTAAACGGCCGCGTAACAGGCCTCTCAAACGGACGTGCGACGATCACCGCGAAATACGGTGGCAAATCGATCAGCATTCCGGTAGAAGTCGGAATCGTAAGCAAGCTCGAAGCAGACAAGCGCTTTGTATCTACGAAGTCGAACAGCAACGTACAAGTAACCTTGACAGCTACCTTCTCCGATGGCCGCACCATGGATGTGACCAATCTGGCTGACTGGAAGACGAGCAACTACAAGGTAGCTGACGTAACCAAAGGCCTCGTATCAGGACGTGCCTTCGGAAAAGCTACGGTTACAGCTAGGTACAACGACAAGAGCGTGTCCATCCCAGTGGATGTAGATACGTTGAAATACTTGAAGACAGATGTCGTTCAGCTCGTGATGAACAAAGGTGAAACGAAGCAAGTGAAAGCCATCGCGACGTATGCAGATGGCTCTGAGCAAGATGTATCCAAGCCAGCTCTCTGGACCACTTCTCGCCTGTTGGTAGCCGATGTGAAAGATGGCATCATCAAGGCTACAGGGTCGGGTAAAGCGACGATTTACGTGCAATATGGTGGGAAGAAGACACCGATTGTGGTGACGGTGAGATAGTGGGATTGAGAGGGAAAAGAGAGGAGCCAATCGGTGGAAATCGGTTGGCTTTTTTTCGTGGTTTTTTTCAATTGGGACGGGGATTTATCAGATTTTTTCGCTTGCAGTGTACGGCGGGCGTATGCTATACTGATTTCACTGAGGCGGTAAACGCTGGAAGTACCATACATATGGGGCATTAGCTCAGCTGGGAGAGCGCTACACTGGCAGTGTAGAGGTCAGCGGTTCGATCCCGCTATGCTCCACCATACTTAAAGCATTGATACGACTAGGTCTATCCAACTTTGAGAGGTCACCTGAAAAGGTGGCCTTTTTAATTTTGTTTACCAAAGCAGAGAAAGAACTAAAGGAACGGTGCCTCGCCCGATTGGGAGCTGGTCTTAACTACTGGCAAGTATTAGCTACCCAGTACCCACAATTGGAGATGTTATTCCAGGTCAAGGCAACCCAAATAGCAATGCGAAGCTTTGTTTTTGAGTTCAAAATAGTACCGCTTCACGAGTCGTAACGGCGAAAAGTCCTCATCTTATTATCCAATTAAGAAAGGAGAAGATAGATGATAGCCAAAGTCAACAGGATAGAAAGACAAGAACAAATCTTCCACAGCCTGGAAAGATTCAGTTTCTTGAGTAGATCGCATATTAAGCGACTTCATTGCCTTGGTTGCGACAGGAACGCACAAAGAGTCTTATAGAAGATGAGGTGAAATTTAAACAGCTTCGAAATGAGCGCTATGACACAGGTTATTATTTGGGCAAATCGGGGAGGAAAATGATCAGCTCCCAAAAATCAAGTTAAAGGAAAGCTGCGGACAAACCTTTAGGAAGGTTCCGGAAGCTAAATCGTAATGTCACATTATTTCGGCCTGGCACATCTTGCATCGTATCTCTCCATTTGCTAGTCATCCTCTTGCTTTTATTAAAACTGATAAGCCACAAGTAAAACAAGACGGCATACTGAATTGCAGATTTAAGTTTTGCTGTTAATAAGTTACACTTATATTAATTGTAATTTAGCTGAAGGATAAAACTTCTTTATATCATTAACAGTTGTAATGCAATCTTTAGCCATTAGGTAGCCAAAGGTGGATAATATGGACAGGATAAACACAGCAAAAACCATTCAAATTTTTCTTCCAGACGGTTCTCCACGTAGCATTCGAATTGCAGAATTTACCAGTAGAGTAATGAAGATTATTTCCTTTCCGAGGAATAAAATGGATGTAGTTGGTAATAGACCAGAAGTGAATGATGTGGGTGTGTATTTTCTCTTTGGAGAATCTGAAGTTTCTGGACGCCCCTTGGTATATGTAGGTGAGGCAGAAGACTGTTATCATAGGATAAAGCAACATAACAAAGCAAAAGATTTTTGGAATACTTGTGCAATAGTTACTTCCAAGACCAACTCCTTGACGAAATCACACATTAAATTCCTTGAATGGTTTTGCTACACCCAGGCAAAAGCGATTGGACGGTATGAGCTAGAAAATTCGACGATTCCAACAAAATCATATATTACGGAATCAATGGAAGCGGACTTATTAGATGATTTTGAGTCAATCAAAATACTATTGGCTACACTTGGTTTTCCGGTCTTTGAAGATATAACTCGGGTTAAACAGAAAGAGCTATTGTTCTGTAAAGGAAAAGACGCATTAGCTACTGGAGAATATACGGATGAAGGATTTGTGGTATTCAAAGGTTCAACAGCAAATTTCAACGAATCTTCATCGGCAAGCGGTACTTCCAAAAGCCTTAGAAAAAGGTTATTGGATGCTGGAGTGTTAGTGCAAAAAGGTAATCTGTATGTATTTGACCAAGATCATATTTTCAGTTCACCTAGCTCAGCAGCCGATGTAGTTTTAGCGAGAAGTTCTAATG
Organism: Brevibacillus sp. MER 51; assembly: GCF_023714195.1. Taxonomy (NCBI): domain Bacteria; kingdom Bacillati; phylum Bacillota; class Bacilli; order Caryophanales; family Paenibacillaceae; genus Brevibacillus; species Brevibacillus sp. MER 51. Next base: position 29,248 of record NZ_JAMAUS010000024.1, read on the forward strand.
GATGGATAGAATGGAAGCGGGATGATGGGAAGACGTTGCACCAGTTAATAAGAGAGTAAAATCCTTGTTCTTTGTATGCTACTTGTCTGCCAACTGTATCAACGATTACACCAACTTAGGACATCTCATCAAAACTAATAAAAAAATCGTACTAGACTTACTGACAGGTAGGTCAGCGGTTCGATTCCGCTATGCTCCATCATATAGCCATAACTGAAACGGCAGAGATGCCGTTTTTTGTATCTTTTTGTATAACAAATCCCCTAGGTCCTACGGATGTTTTAGAAAGCTTAAAGCTTTGAGTAGCTATCATGGAACTCGAATATGCTCGCGCTTCGCTGAAAAACGAAGCGAAGAGATACTCTCTCCCCGCCCCGTTCATCATTGTTCTTCCCCCAAAACTCACAAATTCATCAACCCCCGAAACGCTTTCATCCTCCCCCTGCTAACGGGAATATCCATCTGACTATCATCATTCATCTTAATCAAATACGTATTATTAAACCACGGAATAATCTCTTTAATATACTTCACATTCAAAATATAATTCCGATGACTTCTAAAAAAAGAACGGGACCGATTCAAAATCTCCTCTAGCTCATTTAAGGACAAATCACACTTATCGATACTCTCTTTTGTCGCCACATATAAATCTTTCTCCCGCACAAACGCAAAGTAAATCTGCCCTACAGGGATCGGGATGATCTTGTTGGTCTTCCGGATGCAGACATGCTCTTCCATCGGGAGAACTGTCGCGGCGCGGTCATTCATGGCCGATCGCTTCCTCAGTGTCCTCACTTTTTGGATCACATCGTCCAATTTCGATTCCATGATCGGTTTGGTCAAATAGCCCACTGCCAGCGTGGAAAAAGCCTCCAGAGCGTGTTCATGATAGGCAGTCGAAAAAACGATCAAGGGGGGATTGGACATCTGATTCAATGTTTTGGCAAATTCAAGCCCATTCATTCCGGGCATCTGAATATCGAGCATGAGCAAATCAGGCTCGGAATTGATGATATGAGGCAATGCTTCCAAGGGATTGGTATAAATTGCGTCCACCTGGATATCGATATATTTTTTCAGCAAATATTCCAATTCGGAACAAATGGCTGGCTCGTCATCGATGATGATTGTTTTCAGGAGCATCTGGATGCACTTCCTTTTCAAATGCGGTTAACGGAGCGACAAAGGATACGACTGTTCCCAAACCGGGCTTGCTTTGAATCGTGAGGCCATATTTTTTGCCATAAATGGATTGCAGCCGTGAATGGACATTGACAAGGCCGATGCCTTTCGATTGGCTGTTCCAGATTTCGGCCAAACGCTCTTCACTGATTCCAACTCCATTGTCTTCAATGCTGATTTTCACTTCTTGGCCAAACGGTTCCACTCGAATCGTGAGCAGACAATCGCTAACTTTTGGGGAAAGTCCATGGTGAATGGCATTTTCCACGATTGGCTGCAAAGTCAGGACAGGCAATTTGCACTCCAGCAGAGATTCGTCGATCTCCATGTTCACCTTTAAACGGTTGCTAAATCTGACCTTCTCGATTTCCAAATACGACTTGATTCCGTCCAGCTCTTCCTGCAAGCTGTGATGATTTCCCTTGCTTTTCAAATTGCGCCTGAAGATGTTGCTTAAATGACCGATCAAGTTTCTCGCCTGATCAGGGTCTGTACGACAGTAGGACATAATCGTCCCCAAGGTGTTGAACAGAAAATGCGGGTTGATTTGTGCTTGCAGGGCGCTTACTTCAGCCTGCTTCCGCATTTTCGCTTGATGCTCAATCTCCGCGAGCTCAATTTGGACCGACAGCAGCTTGGCCAGGCCGTCCACCAACTTCTCGTTAGTCTGGGACGTCTTGGAGGAAGAGGTTTTATAGTAGAATTGCAACGTCCCGATTTTCTGGTTTTGATGATATAACGACGCGGCGCTGATCGATTTTAGGCGGGGCGGACGCGGAAGAGCAAAATCTTTGTCGCACCATTCCCCAGTAGGGTGGGTCAAAACAGCTTCCGCTACCTGTGCGCACAGCGTCTCTTTTTGCACATGATTCTCCAGTTCATGGCCTTTTGCACTGAGCAGCTTTTCGCGGTCGGTAATGGCGACAGCATCCACTCTGGCCATTTCACGGATCAGCTCAGCGGTTTTTTTCGCAGAATATTCATTAAGCCCGGTCCGTAGATGAGGCAACGTCTGGCTGGCAATCGACAAGGCAAGGTTTGCCCCCAATGCGCCGGACTGGTCTTGCATCATTTTGAGATTTTGGAAAACGCGCGTGAAAAGCAACAGCCCTGCAATGGTCATAATCGTGGTCGGGATTGCGATTTTTACTTCCAGTTCGAGTGCCGCTGAAAAAGGCTTGGCCATAAGAAGCACCATAACTTTTTGAATGAGCTCGGCTGTGACGCCAATCAGTACGATATGCTGCCATTTCAGACGCAGCATATTCATTTTCGTGCTGACGATCCCGGCCAAATAGCCGTTCATTACGGTCGAGATGGCACAGGCGAATGCGGTAAATCCACCGATCGAATAGCGATGAATACCTCCGATAAGGCCGGCCAAAAAACCGACGACTGGCCCTCCGATCAACCCGCCCGCGACGGCACCCACAATGCGCGTATTGGCGAGTGCGTCATTGACCCGTAGCCCATTCTCCGTTCCGATTACCGACAGGAACCCGAACAGGGTGGAGAGGATCACGATCCGCATCCAGTTGTTTTTCCCGTACATGATGTTCCGAAAGTAATCGAGTTGGCCGATGATAAGGGCGATGACTGCAATTACAGAGATGTTTTCAAGCAGTCCCAGAAGCATAGTGATTGTCATAACAGCCGCCTCCCTATGGAAAAGGGTAGCCCGAACTGGTCGAAAAATCAATGTAACTCAACTGGGTTTTTCGGCAGCTCGGATGCCGTTTTTGCACATCTGGAAGTATTCAATAGATTCTAGCAAAACAAACAACTTAAAATAAAAACAGTTCTTCGAGAATCCATCCTGGTGAATATGTAAACCCTTTCAAAGCATGGTTTGATTTGTAAGCGGTTAAACGATGCCAATTTCGAATGGATTCGGGTCAAACATAAGGAGGGGGCAGCAATGAAGCCAACGAGTGATCGTGAAAATACGCGGCGAATCACAAGCAACATCTTTAAAGGTTCACTGGGGAACCTGATTGAATGGTATGACTGGTATGTCTATGCAGCTTTTGCGGTGTACTTCTCGTCTCAGTTTTTTCCAAAAGGAGACGCTACCAGCCAGTTATTGAATACTGCCGCTGTTTTTGCTATTGGATTTTTAATGAGACCGATTGGGAGCTTGCTCCTTGGCCGATACGCTGACCGTCACGGACGCCGTGCTGCGTTGACGCTGTCTGTTACCATCATGGCAGGTGGTTCTCTGGTGATTGCCGTAACACCAAACTATGAAACCATCGGCGTGTTTGCGCCTATTATTCTCGTTCTTGCCCGCCTGCTCCAAGGTCTTTCGCTTGGCGGGGAATACGGAACATCTGCCACGTACTTGTCCGAGATGGCTTCGAGTGGTCGCCGAGGGTTCTATTCTAGCTTCCAGTACGTCACGCTGATCAGTGGACAATTGCTGGCGCTGGGTGTGCAAATTATCTTGCAGCAAATACTCCCGGAAGAAGCGATGATGGCATGGGGCTGGCGAATTCCGTTCATCATCGGAGCGTTTGGCGCAGTAGCCGTGTTGTGGTTGCGCCGCAGTATGGACGAATCAGAGCAGTATACCAAAATGGAGTCGAAAAACAAGGAAAAGGCGGGTACGCTTCGAGAGCTGATGAAGCATCCGAAGGCGGTATTGGCAGTCGTTGGTCTTACGCTCGGGGGAACCATTGCCTTTAACACCTACACGACCTATTTGCAAAAATTCATGGTGATTACGGTAGGACTGCCGAAAGATATCGTTAGCTGGATTAACTTTACCGCATTGCTCGTATTTGTCGTCTTGCAGCCGCTTGCTGGTATGCTGTCCGACCGAATTGGACGGCGCCCGCTGTTGATTGGTTTCGGTATTCTTGGAACATTGTGGACCGTACCGATGTTTATGCTCCTGGAACAAACGACTAGCCCATATATCGCTTTCCTGCTGATGCTGTCTGGTCTTATCATTGTTACCGGTTATACGTCCATCAACGCAATCGTGAAAGCCGAGATGTTTCCTACCGCCATTCGTGCTCTGGGTGTAGGCTTTCCATACGGGGTGACAGTCGCGATCTTTGGAGGAACAGCGGAGTTCATCGCGCTATGGTTCAAAAGTATCGGGAACGAGTCTCTCTTCTATTACTATGTAGCAGCTTGTATTGCAATAAGCCTCCTCGTTTACTGGCGTATGGGTGAGTCGTCGAAAAACTCCCAGATTGAAGCAGAGCTGAATACAGCAAAGGACTAGATTGGTGAATATAGGGGCTACGAAAAACGGCAGAGATGCCGTTTTTTTGCATGTACCGACCTGGAAAGATTGCATTCCAAAATTCTAGCTTTAATAATGAGTAAAAACTCGCTCAAAAAATGAGGTCCCACAAGCAGTATTTCAACTTCGACACAAATCCAACCATCATACTTACTACATAGCTATCTCGATGACGGGTTATAGAAGGATTTATTGGCTTGGGATAACGCAAAAGGAACCCTAGAGAAGAAGATGTTCGTTCAAGGGGTGCGGACTGCTGAACAAGCAGAGAATGCTAACCAGGAGTTCCGCGGACCATATTGAATTGCTCGACGCATTAGACGAATATCCGGGATCCGTGATACTAAGTGGTTACGATAATGATTTATAAAACGGGGCGCATTAGAACAGAAGTTATCTGGATCAATCCAGTGGCAGCTGATCAAGTGGGTCAGCAGACAATCTTCTCGCTGCCCGGCATATAGCGGATGGATGCTAAATGCTCATTATATAAAAAAGCCCATCCTATCTTAAGGATGGACAAGGTTGAAGGAAAATTATTCAAACACCGGACGCAAGAAACTTCGCTCGTAACTGATGATGCACTTTGTTTGCTCTGCGAGTGAGAAGGCAAGTTGGCAATCTTCATCGACCAGTATTCTCTTTCGATAATCCTCATATTCTGCCAAACTAGGAAAACTAAATAAGGCATAAGCAATATTATTAGCACCTTCATGAGGAAGGAAATAGCCATGATGATGTCCGCCAAACTTGTTGACAAGAGGTATCCACATCTTTGCATATTCTTCAAAAACACTTACCTGATATGGGTCAATAACATATTTCAAATAACAAGTGACCATTTTTCTACTCCCTAATGGTTTTCCTAAATCTTACTGTACATCAATATTAGAAACAAGAAGGGATATGGTTTTACAAAATGTGTATTTAAAAAGGACTTTTAATAAAAGTCTCGTGGATTTGAATCACATTCTATTTTTAAAGGCTTAAACCAATTTCTCAGGAATGTTCGTGTATCTGAGACTGTTATAGCAACATCGCCTTTTTGAATATCGATGTATAGGCTATAGCCTCCATCAGATTTAGACTCAATTGGAATCAAGTCAATGAATTCGTTAAAATCTTTTACTGCTTCGGTGACTCTATCCATTTGTGGTTTTGTTACATCACTTACAATCATCAAAAACTGTCTCTTCAACAATACACCCCATTGTTTTTATTTTCATTATATCACAGTAATGAAAACCGGGTGGGAAACGACAAGTTGGCAACTTATCAATCTTATCAGAAATGAAAGAGATATGTGTCGATGGGTTTATCGAAATAGCTAGGGAGTGAACGAAGTGGGCGACTGCAATTACAACGGATGCACGGAAAAGGCTACGACGAAAGGGACGGTGTTCACGAAGAAGGGCAAGAGCGATAGACTGGCACCTGTAACCGTCAACGCTTGCGACAAACATAAGAAACTACCGAGTTTCTTTCCAAACAAAAATCAGGGGCGAAAGATATGTTTCCTAGAGCTAGCGCGGAAGATGCAATAAAGGGTTGGAGATTACCTCCCGATATGCTGGAAGAAGTCAGGATCAAGATGTGGGCTGCTGGTTGGCGACCTACCCGAAAGGAAAGCGAAGACATTTTGTTAGCTGTAGAAAGTACGATGATGGCTAATGAAAGGAGACTAAGTCGTTTCTGAAGCATAACGGGAACTACAATCCGTGCGCCTATCCGTATGATGATGTGGAGAGTATCGAGGAAGCTACTCATTGGAGCGACTTCAGGCACGTTTCGTATGTAGCTAGGTGGTACGCCGACAGCTTTTACAAGTGGCAGATTGTAGATGTGGACACAGGGGAAGTGTTGGAGCCGATGAAAATAGGGTTGGGTGGATAATGACAATGACCGAAAAACAAATCATAGAAACGCTGGCAACGAAGGTGATGGGATGGGAGCTTGGCAACAAAGGAAAAAGACTGGAACTCACTCCAAAACATAGCCAATGCGTGGCAAGTGGTGGAGAAGATTAAAGAACAAACGTACTTCTTTGTCCTTAGTTACGCCGAGGACAATGAAAGTACGCTTGGCAAGCAGACTTTGATGATGTGTCTGTCAAGAAGATCGGCACTGGGATGACGGTACAAGAAGCGATCTGTAACGCAGCACTGAAAGTGGTCACTTTAACAAAACGGTAATTGTAGAAAGTAGGAAATTCCCCAACTTGGTGAGAAAAATACCCCGGGATTAACCCGGGGGCCGTTGATGGTGGATTAGTTGATTTTCAACTGTTCCCAGGTAAACGAAACCGGATAAGAACCGTTTTCAAAGACTCCTACCTTTTGCCACATGTAGAACACCACTGTTTTATTTTGGTTATCGATCCCAATGTCGATTGTATACCTATAACCAGGAACTTCCCAGCGTTTGACTTCCTGATTGTTGGAATCAAATGCGACGACAACCAAAACGAGGTCATTCGATGAAGGGGTATACGACCAATACGTATACTCACCATACTTAACGATGACGTTTGCTTGGCTAATCGCAAGTCCAGCTGGTTGCAAAATTATAGCAGGTCTGGCAATCAATTCATAGCTATTCCCGACTTATTCCCTACTAAATGTGAGGGTCTTCGTTCGAGCCTACACCGTGCAGGCGACTTTCATCGCACACGGCGTTCCATCAACGGATAAGAAAGAATGTTTTACAACGGGCAAATATAACGCTACGCCAATCAATCTAAATTGTCCGCTAACTAAAGTTATAACTTTCTGTGATTGTGTTATTAAAGAGCTGAGGTTAACAAAACAATGATTTGATAAATAGAGGGGTAGTTGCAGCGGGGGGCGAGCCTTCAGTCTCGACGAAAAAATATCCCCCGGGTCCATCCCGAGGGCTGTTGATGGATAATTAATTTTTAGAAATATCCAATACCATTTCTTGCGTGTGTTTTGAATCAATAGAAATGAAAAATTTATACGTTCCTGCGGAAGGCATTGTGTAAGATCCTAAGTCAAAAATGATTAACTGTCCTTTATCAAGAGTAACATTAGGAATCGTAATTACGGAGCCATTAATTTTATCAGCACCAATTTCATTGCGATCAGCAGCAATGTAATACAAATCGGTTGCATCTGGAGTGAAAACATCATTCAAATCAAAAGTTAGAGTCGCGTTTCTTAATGGCTGGGTGGCGAGAAATTTTGGCATAAGGTATTGGGAGGAGCCTTCAACGAAATGGTAGGGATATTGACCATTTAGATTGTCTTGCAAAGTGAATATTGGATCAGTATAGCTATTCTCGACTTATTCCCTTCTCTTCGTGAGGGTTTTCGTTCGAGCCTACACCGTGCGGGCGACTTTCATCGCACACGGCGTTCCATCAACGGATAAGAAAGATTTTTACAACGGGCAAAATAAGCGTACTACAAATATGTAAATATTTATAGATTTTGATTTCAACATGATGGATCCAAGTGATGAGGGATTAACAAAATGTAAAGGATAGGTTCGTGCATGACAGAAATCGTTTTAGAACTCGATGAAAACCAGCGCTTTTTGATTGAAGACCCTGATGGTGTCTCGGTGATTATGGAAAGATGGATTTCTCAAGAAGACGAAAAGTTCAGATGGTGTTGAATACCAAAGTTGGCGCAGTTGGGCGATAATCTGGTTTTTGTGCTGCCCCCACACGGTTCCCGATCTTTTTATATTTGTAAAAAAGGAAGGATGGAGCTCTGCCCCATCCTTCCTTTTTTAACCTTGACCCACAATCTTCTTCAACCGTCCCACCAGCGGGATAACTATAACCGCTGCTACAACCACCTGCAAAACGTTCCCCGGAATAGAGCCAAACGGCTGAATCCAGTTCCCGTAAAGAATAACCTCAACAAAGTAGTAGCCCACGATCTTAATCACCAATGCAGCGACAACTGCGAGTGCGTACACAAATACCCGATTGCCAGGTACCTTCTCGGCGATAAGGCCAGCAACATAGCCCATTGCACCTACGATTACGAACGTAAACGGCGCCCATGCTGTCCAACCGGAGATAAGGTCAAAGAGGCCCATACCAAAAGCTCCAGCAATCGCTCCTGTTTTTCTGCCATACACAAAAGCTGCGATTAAAAGAGGCACGTTACCGAGATGAATGAGGCCACCGTTCCCCATGATCGGGAGTCGTAAATTGATAAACATGGTGGCTGCGAGAGTAAAAGCGATAAAAAGGGCGTTGATAACCAAGGTTTTCGTCTTTGATGCTTTTCTTGCTGAAAAAGTAGAATCCATATGATAGCCTCTTTCTTATTATTTTTACTATTATCATACTCACAATCAGCTACATAATAAATACACTTTGCACGATTTATTTGCCTAGGTAAATCATTCCAACGAAAGAGACACGCTGGAGAAAGGCTAGGAAGCAGGTGCAGGACAGTAACAGATTTGGATAAATCCGCTGCTGGAAGGCGGTCCAGCATATAGTCGAATCAAGTTTTGGAAAGTGTGCAAAAGCACCTCGATAAGTAAGGCAACGTGAAAAACTCAAGCTGAAATCGGCTTGAGTTTTTGTTTTGTCGCTCTATTTAGGCCTTTTCACCGTACGTTTAGGCAAGTCTCTCCCCAAGCTGCTTCACTTTCTCCAGCCACTTCTTGCGCTTTTCCTCCGCCGAGGCATTCACTCCACTAATCTCCGTAACCTTTACAGGCTTAATCCCGCAAAACTTCAAAATGTTGCGTTTCATCACGAGGTGTCCGGCTTGCCAGTAGATCAATCGGTTGTACCAAGATGGGGTATCCATGGTCAAAATCAGATGCGCGGTTTTGCCCGTCAACAGCTTATCCCATAGTGGAGAGCCTTCCCGATATTTATAGGCGAATCCGGGTAATAAGACACGATCGAAAAATCCCTTCAAGATAGCGGGCATCGTGCCCCACCAGGTCGGATAGACAATGACCAGATGATCCGCCCAACGGATGAGATCCTGCGCTTCTTTTAGGTCATCCTCCAGCTCCGTTCTTTTCCGATATCCGTACTTCAAATTTGGGTCGAAAGCGATTTGGCTCAAATCAATGGTGCGAATCTGCGCGTCTTTGCCTTCGGCTCCTTTCATATAGGCATGCGCCAACGCAGAGCAATAGCTCTCGGGATCTGGATGTCCGATGATAACGAGAATGTTCATTTTCATATCCCCCTGTAGAGTTGATTCCATAAGCGACAGATCGTGGTAAACTGAACTGTATTCAGCATATCGTGTGGAAGGAAACAGAGGAATGATCGAGAGCGCATAAATGTTGTGGATTCACGCAAAGGAGGTTCCGTACTTGGAAAATGCGCATGGATTTGCGATTTCGATGGTTTATCCGATTATGAAGACAATTACTCACAAGAAGCTTGATTTTGAACGCTTTTGTGAGCATATTTCTTTTGATAGCAGCTTGCTAAAAGATGTAGAGGCGCGCATTGATGAAGCGGAGCTCGAGCGTTTGATGAAGGAAGCGGCCATTTACACGCAAGATGACTATCTCGGACTGCATCAAGGGCAGTTAACTGATATTGCCGATCTGGGCATTCTTGGCTATGTCATGATGCATTCGGAAAAAATCGTCGATGCATTGAAGGCTTATCAGCGGTATCACGTGATCCTTTGCAGCGGGTACGAGCTGGATTGGGAAGAGCGGGGGAACCATGTTTTCCTGCGGTTTCATAGACAAAGCCCTGGGAGCGTTTCTCGACATTGCATGGAGGACATGGTCAGTTCCTTGTACCATTTGATCGTCCGTATGAGTCATCGGTCTATTCCGTTACAGGCGATACAATTCACACATGACGCTACGACGGATATCGAACCTTATGTGAATGTGTTCGGGATGAAGCCTTACTTTGGTGAAGAAGAAAATGGGCTCTTGGTAGGCAAAGAAGTTTTGCAATACCCGATTCTGTATTCAGATGTCCGGCTGCGCAAAGCTTTTGAACCAATCGCGGAAGAAAGTAGAGAGAGGCTGATCAGGGGGCGGGAATTTTCGGACCGTGTGTTTCAATGGATGATGGGATGTATGCCTGCGGCTTTCCCGACCTTACAGCAGACTGCCGCTGCTTTTCATATGAGTACGAGATCCCTGCAAGCGAAACTAAAGGCAGAGGACACTTCCTATCATGAATTGTCCACGAATGTTCGCAAAGAAATGGCAATGGGGTATTTACAGCAAGGGGAGCATTCCATCGGAGAGATTGCCTACCTGCTGCATTTTTCAGATCCAAGCGCCTTTCAAAATGCTTTCAAGAAATGGACGGGGCTGACACCGGGACAATATCGGATCAGTCGCCAAGCACTTGCCATGTAACGTCATGATGGAACACGCTGCGTAAGCGTGTTTTTTTGTTGTGGCCCCTCTTTGTTTGACAAATTGGAAAATGATGGTGTACACTTTTTTTATTCCGACCGTACAGTATAAATAAACGAGGTAAGATCATGCCCAAATTAGGAATGGAACCAAAGCGCCGAGCAGATGTCATCAATGCGACCCTCACTTGCATTAGCAATCACGGGATTGATGGCATGACGCTGGATAAGGTGGCGGAGTATGCGGACTGCTCAAAAGGTGTCGTCACGTATTATTTTAAGAATAAGGATAATTTGACGAGTGAAGCCTTTCAGGCATTCTTGGCCTATTATGGCTTGAAAATCGAAGCTGACATTGAGAACACCATGACCGCTCAGGAAATGATGGATGTTACGCTTGCTCATATCTTGCCGCCATACGTGAACGACAAGGAAAAACGGATCAATGTTTCACAGCTGGATGGCATCGCTGAGATGTACATCCCGCATGAAGATCAAGCAAGACTCTTTGTCCAATTCTTCTCCAAAGCCGCATTGGACCCCAAGCTGCAAGAAGTGGTTGAGAATAGTTATAAGAGAGATTTGCAGGGTATCACCAAGATTTTTGAATACGGCAAGCAAACCGGGCTTATGTCTGTAGAGGATTCACAAAGCGCTGCCTACGGACTCATGGCAATGGTTGTGGGCTTGAGCTTCTTTCGAGTGGCGAGGGTTTCGCCAGCAAACGGTGAAGACAATCGATATATTTGTGAGGACTTTGTAAGGCAGATGACCAATAGAAGATGAGGAGAGTACACATGAATATTACAAAGGTGGAAGCTGGCGGGAAAAATATTGCCATTGTGAGTGGTAGCGAGGTAATTATAGAGGATGTGCAGTCCGCATTGGACCTGATTGCAACGGTACACTATCAAGCAGACAGTGAGCGTATTGTACTCAACAAATCATTGCTAAACGAAAGCTTTTTCGATTTGAAAACACGCCTTGCTGGCGAAATCCTTCAGAAGTTCATCAATTATCGGGTGAAAGTGGCAATTGTAGGAGATTTTTCGGTGTACACAAGTAAAAGTCTAAAAGACTTCATCTATGAATCCAACAAGGGAAACGACATCTTTTTCTTGCCGACCGAAGAGCAGGCGATCGAGAAGTTAGCCAGGTGAAATAGAGATGGAGCGACCGTCCACCATGGTGAGCATCCCAGCAGGGCATATCGAATTACGGGACGATCGGATCAAGGCGACATGGACAATCGAGGTGAACGCCTTTTTACTCGCACCTGTTCCTGTCACAAATGCGTTATACTTCTCGGTTGTACAAAAAGCAGCTGGACCGAGTGACCACCCAGAGGCTCCTGTCGTGAATGTCTCGTGGAACGATGCGATTTCGTTTTGCAATCTGCTTTCTCAGCAAGCAGGTCTCACGGAATGCTACTCGATCCGTGAAGATGGTGAGTGTGTTGGTTGGAACGAGGAAGCGGATGGCTACCGACTGCCGACAGAGGCGGAATGGCAGTACGCTTGCAAAGCAGGGACGGGCGGTTATCGGTACGGCGAGCTGGATGAGATCGCATGGTACGAAGGGAATGCTGAAGGTACAGCACATGCGGTAGGACAAAAGCTGCCGAATGCGTGGGGGCTCTATGACATGTTGGGGAATGTTTGGGAGTGGTGCTGGGACCTTTACGATGTAAACGTCTATGGCTCCTACCGAATTTTTCGCGGTGGTAGTTGGGCGGAAGAGGCCAGAGGCTGTGGGGCGACATGCCGCAGACGCAGTCACCCCACGTTTCGAATAGATGATCTCGGTTTTCGTCTTGCCAGGGGTGGTTGCAAAATCCAAAAAAATCCTTTATATTGATTTTAGTTAGATAATCTAATTATAGTCAAGGTGGATTATGAGCAGAAAAAACAAGTGTGAGCATACATCCGATCAATTGCCGAAACTTGGTATTCAGCCATATTTGCATCTGATGGAAACAACTGCTCTGCAAAATACGGATCGCAAATTGGCTCATTTGGGATTATTGATGCTATGGCTGGGGGATAACGCCATAGACGTCATTGATTTGAATTTGGAGAAATTCGGCATAACGGAGTGTAAATGGGACGTATTGCTGTTGCTTACGTTACATGAAGACAGAGAACTTATCACTCCCTCTTCGCTTGCAGACAGGCTGGGGATTCGGCGTGCCTCTGTTACAGCTTTGCTGGACTGGCTGGAAAAAAGGCACTGGATCATCAGGGAGCAAAGCACGCTGGACGGTCGCAAGATTCATGTCAAAATAACGCAAGAAGGCAGAGAATTGGTAACCAGCGTACTGCCAGTTTTTTGGTCTGCTTGCTCCTCCATTATGAGCGAATTAGAAGAGGAAGAACGGATGCTGTTGGAAAAAATCTTGATGAAGTTGAATAGCAGCATGGAAGAGAAACTGGGGGTGGGAAGATAAGATCATATTTTTTTGTGAATATAATTAGATAATCTAACTATAATGTGTGTAAATATTTGAAAAAGAGGTGTGCGATGTCACAGCGAAACTACTCACTCATGACGGCAATCCTATGCTGGTCTGGAATCGTCGTCATGTCGAGCTTATACGTTACGATTCCCCTTATGACCATATTTGCCGATCTTTTCAGTATTACGTTGACACAGGCTGCAGCAGTAGGCAGCGCATTTTCGGTTGGGTTTGCCATAGGGTGCCTGATTTATGGACCGTTGTCCGAAAAGTATGGCCGCAAGAACGTTATTGTGATCGGGATGATTGCCCTGACTCTCTTTTCTTTGTTGCTTGGTAGTGCAAATGATTTCGCATGGATCATTGTACTCAGGAGCTTGCAAGGTGCTGCCGCTGCTACGTTCTCGCCTGTTGCACTCGCCTATGCCGTGGAAATGTTCCCTGCGGCAAAACGGGTAACAGCAATTGGATTTATCAGCACAGGATTTTTGGCGGCAGGAATCATTGGTCAAGTGATCAGTACCGTAATGAGTCAACAATTCAGTTGGCACGCCGTATTCTATATGCTTGCCGCTATCTATTTCGTGACGCTGCTCGTGGTGATGAGGTGGCTGCCAAAAGAAGAGAGTCCCCTTGCTACCGTTAATATGTGGGAGCCGATTAAGCGAATTCCCTCCCTGTTCAAACAAAAAAATATCGTCTTGGGCTACATAATCGCTCTTGTATTGCTTATGTCATTTGTTAATATGTATACGGTCTTGGGCAGTTATTTGGCGGGATCTGATTTTGGGCTTAGCAACAAGGAGATTCTGCTTGTTCGAACGATTGGTATAGTGGGCATGCTTATTTCCCCGCTGGCGGGCGGGCTGGCAAAACGGTTTGGCTTACGTAACGTGCTACGCTTCGGATTAGGTCTGGCAGTGATCAGTATGGCTTCCCTCGGTCTAATATCTAACTTGTCTCTTTTGATCGGTACGAGTGTGCTTTTCGTTGCCGGAATTGCGCTATCTGTTCCTTCCGTGATCACGCTTATTGGACAGCTAGGGGGCAAATCGCGGGGAATTGCGGTTTCGGTTTATACGTTTATCCTGTTTTCGGGAACAAGTCTTGGGCCGATATTGTCCATCCGTTTTATGAATGTTGGCAGCTATGAACTTACTTTTGTCTTGCTTGCAATCGTACTAGGAATTGGCTTTTTAGCTGCATGCCTGATTCGCAGTGATTCCGCGGTTGAAAGCAGTAGCACAAAACCTCCTTCGCCACTAGCTTAGTGGTTGAGGAGGTTTTGTTGTGTAAACGATGGCTGCTATCGATTATTTTGTTGATTCAGCAAGCGTTCTCGCTGCTTATGCATGGCTATGAAAGCGGCAAACACGAGCAGGAGACATCCTGTGAACAGAAACCCTTCCTCGATGGAGAAGGGCAGCCAACCTAACAGGCCTGAACCGACGACTACACCGAGAGAGAAGAAAGCGTATAAGTAACCGTGTGCTTTCCCCCGCAATTCTTGCGGCGTCGATTGAATGAGCATCGTATTGACAGAAGGAAACAAGAGAGCAAAGCCTATCCCATATAGTCCTAACATGCAATACAGGGCCAATGTCGTGTTGGATTGACCAATAAGCAACTGACTCACGCCCATGAAGCCAATTCCGATGGACATCGTTTTGGAAGGGGCCACACGATCAAAAATCTGGTTGGTCGGAAGGACAAAAAGCAAGACGGCAATCATCCCAAAAGTGCTCATTAATGTACCGCTTAATTTCGAATCGTATCCAAGCGATTGCACATGCAAGGGCAAAAGGTAAGCGATCACACCTTGTGAAAACATGAGCAAAAAGGCACCGCCGTAAGCCTTGATAATCCCAGCATTGAAGATCAAGGCTGAGGTCGGAATGTCCTTCTTAAGCTTCTCTTTCTTGCAGGCCTTAGTGGATCGCAGAAAAATGACGGACAGGATGGCTAGGAAAAAGCCCATAACAGCGACACATGTAAAGACAAAAGGCACGGAGGTTTTGCTTGCCATAATGCCGCTGAATGCAGGTCCGATAATCGCCGCGAGTCCTACAAAGGTACCGGTGAAAGCAACCTTTCGTCCTTGCTGCTCATGTGCAGTGTTATTCGCAGAGAAAGTAAAAGCAGCAGGAACGATCAAACCGGCGACAAATCCGTGAATGATTCGCACGATAACCAACAGAAACGGCTGATCGACAATGTGATACAGCAGCAAGGCACAGCTCGATAAAACCAATCCGATCAACAGTGGCTTGGATGGCCCAACCTTATCTGTCAGCATGCCTGAGATAATATTGCCAAAGGTATTGGCTAACGAATACAGACCGATGACAAAACCTATCACAAATGAGCTGGCACCTACGGAAGCAGCAAATGTACTCATGACCGGCAGTTGCGAGAACAAATCAAAGAACGAGAAAAAAACGATGCCGTATACGAGCACGGCATTGTTAAACGGCTTCAGAGGATACATATCCTGTGCCGTTTTCAGTCTGCGATCCAGAAAGAAGTTCCCAAACGGTACAAAAGCGGCGAGTAACGCAGCAAGAGGCCAGAGCAGGCTCCATCTCACGCGAATGGCCGCATAGAGTATCGCCAGAGCATACAAGCAAAAAATCCCGCCGTGAATACTTCCTGTGATGGTTACGGCTTTGTCTAAGCCCCACACGTATTTCAAGGGCATCGCGATGCCCATCAATACTAACAAGGAAAGGCCATCGAGTAGGCCTGTAAGACGTAAAAAGTAAATTGGATGTACCCGCACTTGTGACTCTCCTCATTTTTTATGAAGTGATGCCTCTATCCTAACATTTTTTTTGATGAAGAAAGTGAACAAATTCGGGTCATTCCTGTGTCGATATCATGAGGGCGGTGTATTTCTTTTGCCGTGTTCTTAACTGTAATCTTCAATCAGGGAGACTTTTCCTTCTTTCATCATAAAAATCGATTTCCCTTTTAATTGGAGCGTATCTCCAGCCTTAAGTCCGTTTGGCAAATCAATCGCGAGTATTCCTTCATAATCAATTTGCACTTCTGCTCTGTCATCCATCACGAGGTAGGCGAGAATGGTCTGACGCCGACTCGAGAAAATTTTCGCAGACTTTTCAGCTAGCTCTCTAAACGCTTCTATTCCTTTTGTTTCTGTGTCCAGTTGTCCGTTGGAATAATTCCTGAAAACAATATCCGTATGCAAGTGTCTCACTATACCTTCGACATCAAATGAATTGTAGGCCTGCACATAATTTTCAACGATTCCTTTTACCTCTTCATTCGTCATGGTCATGCTCCTCCTCAGGGAATCAACGACTTGGTCTTCCGTTTATGAGTGACATTTTATTGGCGATTGTTTACAATTTACATAAGTTTTTGAAGGGATTTCAAGTCATATATTTTCATTTGTTACGCGATTTTTGGTATTCGTGAAAGTTCTTGCTAACAAACTTGATTGGCGAGGTGTCCCGATGAAGAAGCAAAATACCGAATCTAACAAAATCGTTGGTCAAACGGCAGCGACAGGCTTCCAGGTAGGTGTACGCAGGACGATGCCCATTACCCCGGAACAGGCATGGGCGTTTTTAACCTCGTCCGAAGGGGTGAAGTTATGGCTTGGACATGTACCGAGCCTTACCTTTAGCGAGGGGGAGGCCTTTGCTTCCTGCGATGGAATATCGGGTCAATTTCGTGTTGTAAAGCCGCTCCGGCAGTTTCGGTTGAAGTGGTCGATGAAGGAATGGGAAAAGCCATCCACATTGCAAATCCGGCTGATATCCGATAAGCCTGACCGAACGACCATTAGTTTTCACCAAGAGAACTTGGATGACATGAACACAAGAGAGCAAATGAAGCTTCACTGGGAAGAAGTTCTGAATGAGATCAGGCAAAATGTCTCCATGATGGAGAGCGAATAAGCTTTTAAACTGCACCTCCCGTTTCTATGTTTCACAATGGGGTGCAGTTTTTTTGTGATCTTTCGTGATGAAAATACAAACATATTTTCCTGTTACTGGTATAATCAAGAGAAATATATAAAAACAGGGTGAGATGATGAAATGTTCTCTTTTCATAAAATCAGCAACAATGCTAGCAATCATGGGCTGTTTTTTTTTCAGCGTACCAACGATGAATAAAAAAACAGGTATCGTGACAACTGCATTTGCAGCGGAACCTGCTTCTTATCTTACAAAGGAACAGGCTATCTCACTCATGAAAAAGATACCTATCGATACGAAGGGCTACGTTGTGGAAGATATCTATCTTAACGATACAGTCGCTTTTGGTCAAAACGGAGCGGTTTGGACGAGCTATTGGGTCAAAGATAAAGGCGGGAATGAAAGTCTATTCATAGATATAGACGCAACAACAGGCAAGTTGGTCCGGTTTGCAAAATCTACAGTTAATAAGCCAAAAGAAACGGCTGTGAACATCATTTCAGAAAAAGAGGCTTTGAAAAAGGCAGGAGCATTCGTAAATACAGTTGCCTCTGAAGTGCAAGGGCATATTTCCAAGGCAAATGAATATCAGGTTGACGATTCCCTTCCTCCGCAGGTAATGGATCATGTTTTTCATTTTGTTCGCGTAGAAAATGACATTCCATTCTTGGAGAACTATCTTCAGGTAATCGTCGATTCTCAAGGTGAAATCGGTTCTTATAGTCGCCAATGGTACAATGGAGAGTTGCCATCTCCTGTTCCAGCCATATCAGCGGAGGAGGCAAATAGACGGTGGGACGAGGCGATGAAGCCAGCCCTTCATTATGTGTATACAGGGGAGCAGATCGGAAAATATGGATTGCCCCATAGAAAAATGATTTTGGCATATGCTTACGATGAAAAAGCATCGGTCTTCATCGATGCGATGACGAATCAACCCATGACGATTTTGGGGGAGAGTAGTCAGCAGTCGCGAATCCCACTAGGAACATCAACCAGAACGTTGGGCAAAGAACGAAAAAGGCTGATGGATGATGAGAAGAGAGAGAAGGCCGACGAGATTGCACGTACGATGTTCCAGGCTATACCTGATCGTCAAACAAAGGTTGGGGGCAGTACTGCAATATCATGGAATGGATTTTGGGAGGTTAGCTCCAGTAGTGCAAAGTCTTTTTATTATGCTCGTCCAGCCCAAGGAAAAGAAAAGGAAATGAAGTTCCAGTTAGGGATGGATGATTACGGAGAGGTTACGATTTTTTCGGTGGAGGAAGAACCTTCTGAAATAGAGAATCGAATCTATCCCAATCCCATTCCTTACGAAAAAGCACAAGTAGCTGCAACCGATTTTATGAAGAAACTCTATCCTGATCGACAAGGAGAGCTGTATGCGATCCATCTCCCGCCAACAGAAGAGAGCAAGAAATGGCTGTTTCAGCGAAATGGCGGCTACTACATTACTTTTGGTTGGTTAAAGCAAGGAATACCTATCCAAGGCCTCGAAACGGGGGTAATCGTAGATCCTGTAAATGGAGAGGTAAAGGGGATGCACACTTTTCCAGCCTATCAACCACTCGAGATGATTCAGGTACAAAAACCTAGAATCGATGAACAAAAAGCAAAGCAGGTAGAAAAGGAAAACAAGGAGCTTAGACTCACCTATTTCATGCCATATCCAGAATGGCGACAGGGAACCTATCTGGTTAGTCGTGAGCCAAAGCTGGTTTACAGAATGGTAGGAGACGATGGTGTGGTTGATGCGGATTCTGGAGAATGGGTGAGCTATACGGCTTACAAGCAGTCAAAAATTCCGGAGGATATTGCTGCGCACCCTCACTATTGGGCGCTTTTGTACGCTGTGAAAGACGGTTATTTTCCTGTAACAAACAGCAATCTTGATCCTGATCAGCCTGTTACCCGTGGAGAGTTTCTACGCATTGTGCTCAAAGCCCAGGAGTCCTACGACTTCTTTCCAGACTATTATGAAGTAGCGGGAGAGGAGCAATTTTTTACGGATATCGATAAAGGTCATCCCCTCTATGAAATTGTGAAAGATGCGATAGAAAGAGGTTTGATACAAGCTACCACCAACAATAAGCAATTCGATCCAGATCGCAGTCTCACAAACGCGGAAGCAAAAGAGATGATTTCCAGGCTGCTACAAAGGAGTGGAGAAAAGAACGGAGCTCTTTCAATTGCCGGGCAGCCTACTAAGATTTTGACAAAGGCTGATGTAGCTCGTTTATTAATGGAATTGAAATTCTATTCGAGAAGCACAGAGCAAGAGTAGGGATGCAGTTTGCTTCCCACTTTTTACGCCCATACTCCGAACACAAGCGTTTTTTTGCTTTTTGTTCATTTCCACTCAATCTGGAAATTGAAGTAAAATAGACGAGTAATCCTATGAGTTGCACAAACCAACAGAAAAAAGAGGTGTGACGATGGTAGAGGAGTTGTCGAATTACCTAAAAGAATGTGACATAAAAGTGGTTGCTGCGGAGGATTTCACGGTACCGGCTATAAAGGAAGATAAGCACAGCATTTTGGTCCTGCCTAGCTATAATATACTAGAGATGATAGAGGAAGCGGTGGACGAAGAGGGATCACTCGCTGATTATGTACATAACCAGCTAGAGGAGGTTCACGGCTTACCTGTAGAGGATGTCTTTCGGCGAATTGTGAAGTCTCGTCTTTTGTATACAGACATTGAAGCCGAGTTGAAAAGTTTGGAAGGAAAGAGCTTTGAAGGCATCTATCAGGCATATTCCCTGATATGGGAGGGTGATGAGCTGCTCAATGAACAACTCAGTGAAACAGAGACGGAGTCCTTTCTTATAAGTGAAAAATGGGTGCAGGATCGGTTGGAAGATGATGCCCTGATTGTCCTTGAATTGCCGATAGCATCTGGTTATGAAGCACCACTGTGGGTCCCAATGGGCGGCTATAATGAATGCCCACTGCCCGTTTACCAGTCCGTTATCGTAAAGCACTGGCAGGAGGCGTATGGGATCAAGATTCTCGCTGTGACAGAGGATACCTGGATTTTTCAAGCTGGTTCAAGACCGAAGACCCATCAGGAAGCACTCAAGCTGGCACAAGAGCATTTCATCTTTTGTCAGTACGTCCTGGATGAGTTTCCTTCATTAGGGCATTACGCCGATTATTTAATGAAACAGGATGTTTGGTATTTTTGGTGGGATTAACCCGCCATATTCCTGAAATATCTCCCGTGTTCTGGCAATAAACATAACAAGATACCAAAGAACACTGGGGGAAGGAATGAGCAAATCATGCCTCAAGGAATACATGATGTGGAGCTGAACCTGCCCATCGGGGCGGTATGGCAGTTTGTAAGCATAGTGGAGAATTGGGTCCCACTGGTACCTGGCTACATCAGCCACGAGGTAATCAATGAACGTCGTGTCGCTTGGACGTTTACAGGCGATATCGGCATCATGAAGAAGACCATCAGCCTGCAGGTGGATATCACCGAATGGACGCCTCCGACCGAGGTCAAGTTTACCTTGACGGGGATCAGTGGGAATTTCACTGGGCATGGCTATTTCAAAGCGAAGGCATTGGGGGAGGCACGTACGAAAATGACGGGGTGTCTCGACATCACCGCCCATGGTGTGAAGGGCCCCATGATCAATTCTATTCTGAAGTCCAATCTTCCCAAGACAACGAGAGAATTGGTGGATGCGATCGCAAAGCGCCTCCATTCCGTTACCAGGTAAAAAAACACGCCTTCGAGGCGTGTTTTTTGCTTGTCGAAACATCTTCACTCACGGATAACAGGAAGTGCTGGCAAAAACACCGAAAACGTAGTACCTTTCCCCACCTCGCTATGAACTTCAATCCACCCATGATGCACGAAGATATTTTGTTGTGCGATCGCGAGCCCAAGACCTGTACCGCCGCTTGGACGAGCTCTGGAATGGTCTGCTCTGTAAAAGCGGTTAAAGATAAGAGCCAGGTCCTCCTCGGGTATGCCCGTCCCGTTATCTTCTATTAGGATTCGGACATACTCATTCTGGCGGTCTTGCCTGTAAACCCGGTCAACATGCACCTTTACGTATCCCTCTTGGTTTGTGTAATGGAGGGCATTGATCAAAAGATTGTAAAGAGCTTGAAGAATACGTTGCTTCTCTACGGACACCTCTATGACTTCCTCTGAGATATGCGTGGTGAGACGGATTTGCTTATCTTCCGCCAAGAATTGGGTTTTTTCCACCAACTGATTCAGAATCATGACGATGTTCTCGGTTTTCGGATACAGTTGCGTGCCCCCAGCTTCCAGCTTGGACAGATCCAAGACTTCATTCACCATGCGCGATAACCGCAACACTTCATCGAGCAGCGACGATTGCTTTTCAAAGGAAAGCGCAGTCCCCGTATCTTGAGCGAGCTCCAACTCCCCCTGAATAATCATGAGCGGTGTTTTCAATTCATGAGTGATATCGGATAGTAACTGCTTTCGGGATCGTTCCAGGCTTGTGAGGCTATCGTTCATCTCCTGTAAAGCTCTCGAAATCGCCCCGAATTCATCCTTTCTGTGAATGGGAAAGGAAACCTCTTGATTCCCGCTTTTGATCAAATCGATTCCTTGAATAATTTCGCGTATTGGTCTAGTCAGCCTCCAGGACAAAATGAAAATGGTGACCAAAGCAGCAAGGCAAGTGAAGAGGATCGATACGCGAACGATGGCAGGCACAATGCTGTACCACATCGTTTTGAATTCGTACGTTTTATATTGGGCGTCATTCATGAGATATAGCTGCCCGATTTTCTGCTCGTTGTGGCCGTATAGGGTTAATTTATAGCCTTGATCCCGGAGATCACGAAGGCTCAAGCTCCCTTGCTGATAAAGCATCTTATCATCTGCAACTAAGGCAATCTCGACAAATTCACGGCTGTGTCCGAATGCTCCTGCCTGAACCTCAATCCCTCCCCAGGATTCACCGTGATTCACATAGTATTGCTCGAACTCCTCTCGCAACGAATCAAAAAGCGCTCTTTCCTCCAAATAAACAAGATCGCGATCAATGTAAAACTGGATGTGCGTGACAGCGAGTAGACAGAGTATGATGAAGACGATCAAAATGCTCATCGACAGCATCAGCTTCGTTCTAATTTTCATAGTTTGCTCCGAACCGGTATCCAAATCCGTAAACCGTTTGGATGTACACATTATGGTCGGCATCATCCTCTATTTTCTTGCGCAGCTTGCTAATATGAGAATCAACCGTTCGTTCGTCGATGACGAATTCTTCCTCAAAGGCGTGTTGAAGCAATTGCATTCGACTGTATACCCGACCAGGCTTGGATGCCAGCAGGTGAAGGAGCTTGAATTCGGTTGGAGTTAACCGCAGTTCTTGCTTGCCTTTAAATACTTGCAAGCTTTCCTCGTGAATCGTTAGTTCGCCTCTTCGGAGGACAGAAGGCTGTTCGTGGTCTTTTCCACCTTTGTTCATTCTCCGTAACAAAGAGCGGATTCGGGCGGATAGTTCTCGCAAGCTGAAAGGTTTCGTCAAGTAATCGTCTGCCCCCATTTCCAAGCCGACGATTTTATCTGTTTCCTCTGTTTTGGCCGTGACCATGATAATTCCCGGCTCGCCGAGCTGTCTAAAGTGACGACATAGATCCAGACCGTTCATATGGGGGAGCATCCAATCCAGGATGACAATATCCGGCTTGATTTGGGTAAAAAGCTGTATAGCGGTTTTTCCGTCCTGTGCGGTAAAGATATCGTACCCTTCCGACTGAAGGAAGGCTTCCATCAGTGACAAGATCTTCTCCTCATCTTCCACGATCAAAACCTTGATCCCCATTTCCAAACCCCTATCTTTTTCAATTTTTTCCTATTATACAACAGGATAGGAGCGTGCATAGAGCCATCATAACCTCTCCAGATCGTCACCATAAGTTCGCAACATTTTGGTGGTAGCATCAACAGCAAAAGGGGAGGATTGGAAAATGAAATTCAAATTTTCGATTAAACAAAAGCAATGGATCATTACAATTCATGTTCTGTCAGTTGTATGTTGGCTGGGAGGGGCCATTTGCATGTTTGTACTCGGCTCTTACATGCTATTGTCTGGTAATGGAGAGCAGCTATATTACACACTGGACAATATGCATTTGATCGATGTGGTCTTGATTCGATATACGGCGTTGGTCGCTTTCCTATCCGGTATTGTCCTTTCCATATGGACACAATGGGGACTCTTCAAACATTACTGGATTGTCATCAAGCTCATTTTGACGGTTTTCTTGATTTTGTTTGGGATCAAGTTCATGGGCAACTGGTTATCCAATCTCATTCAAGGGGCGGATCAAATGAGAATTGTGGCTCTGAAAGATGCAGGGTTTCTCACGACGAGCTATTCCTTGCTCGGGGGTGCCGTCGCAAATATCGTGGCACTTGTCTTTATGATCGCCATCTCTTATCTTAAACCGTTCGGTAAAATCAAAAAATGATCAACGCTTGAAAGGGACAGTCTACCCATGAAAGAAGACAAAACTGACTCTTTGTTGACGCTGTAAGATTGCGATTATTATAATTCCCGTATGAAGATGCCATTGATAACCACAAAACTATACATGCCACCGTTACATTTAAATGTCGTTACCCGTCAACGACTGATTGGACTGCTAAATGAGGGTCTACATCGGAAACTGACATTGATTTCCGCGCACGCTGGCTTCGGAAAAACGACGCTGACGAGCGAGTGGCTTATGGGTTGCAATCGCCCTGTCGCCTGGATTTCGCTGGACGAACGGGATCATGACCCTGCACGATTTCTCTCATACCTCATCGCTGCATTACAAACGATTGAGCGGAATATTGGAGCAGGCTTGTTTCTTTTGCTCCAATCCCCTCAAATACCCCAAATCGAATCGATAGTGACGACACTGCTTCATGAAATAACCGCTATTCCCATCCAATTTGTTCTCGTTCTTGATGATTACCACCTGATCAAGGCTGGC
Source organism: Brevibacillus sp. MER 51 (assembly GCF_023714195.1). Classification (NCBI taxonomy): domain Bacteria; kingdom Bacillati; phylum Bacillota; class Bacilli; order Caryophanales; family Paenibacillaceae; genus Brevibacillus; species Brevibacillus sp. MER 51. The sequence goes on from NZ_JAMAUS010000024.1 coordinate 53,410, forward strand.
CCGATCGACGAGGCCATCACTTTGCTTCTCGAACGTATGCCTCCACAGATGCATCTGGTTATCTCCACACGCGAGGAACCACGATTTCCGGTCGCCAGGCTTCGTGTTAGGAACCAATTGACCGAAGTACGGGCCTCAGACTTGCGATTTACTTATTCGGAGACAGCAGAATTTTTAGTTAATGTCATGGGTCTGCACCTGTCGTCAGAAAACATCGCCCTGCTCGAATCCCGCACAGAAGGCTGGATTGCCGGTCTACAGTTAGCTGCTCTTTCCATGAAAGAACAAATAGATGTCGCAACCTTCCTTCCAACTTTTTCGGGCAGTCACCATTTTATACTCGACTATTTGGTTGAAGAAGTGCTTACCAAGCAATCTGCAAGCATTCAGGCATTTTTGCTGCAGACATCCATCCTTGACCGATTGTCCGGTCCTCTTTGTGACGCTGTTTTGGGCCAAAGTGATATCTGTTCTAGCTTAGGACAGGAAACGCTCGAATTCCTCGAACGGGCTAATTTGTTTATCGTCCCGCTAGACAGCGAACGGCGTTGGTACCGCTATCACCATCTTTTTGCTGATTTGCTGCGGCAGAGGCTCCGTCAACGTTTTTCATCGACAACAAGCGAAGGCAAGCGAATCGTGGCAGAATTACATACTCGTGCAAGTATTTGGTATGAAGACAATGGTTTTGAGATGGAAGCTTTTCACCATGCAGTGGCCGCCAATGATACATCGCGAGCAGCCATACTGGTGGAGGGAGAGAGGATGCCGCTGCTCTTTCGTGGAGGGGTAGTTCCTGTACTGAACTGGCTGGAGTCTTTACCACATGAGGAGATGGATGCAAGGCCAGCGCTGTGGGCGATGTACGCCTCAGCCTTGCTAATGACTGGTCAAATGACTGGCGTTGAACCGAAATTGTTAGCTGCCGAAAAAGTACTGCAAGGGTTCGAGCCAGATGCCAGGTCCAGAGATATTCTTGGGCATATCGCTGCCATACGCGCAACATTGGCTGTTAGTAAGCACCAATCAGAGGACATCATGGCAGAGGCCAAGCGAGCCTTAGAGTACCTGCATCCCGACAACTTGCCTGTCCGCACAGCCACTTCTTGGTCGCTGGGGTACGCTTATCACCTGCAAGGGAATCGTACCGCAGCCACCAAGGCTTACCATGAGGCATTATCGATCAGCGAGAAGATTGGCCATGTCGTGATCACCATGATGGCTACGCTTGGATTAGCGAAGCTACAGGAGGCAGATAATCAGTTCCTCATGGCGGCTGAGACTTATCAGCAAGTACGAAAATTGGCTGGTTCCCCTCCCTTGCCAGCAGCTTGTGAAGCGCATCTGGGCTTGGCCCGGATTTTTTATGAATGGAACGACCTGAGTACAGCGGAGCATCATGGTCTACTGTCCATTCAATTAGCAGGTCAGCTGGAACAGACGGACAGAGTCGTAGCAGCGCAGGTGTTTCTCGCAAGACTGAAGCTAGCACGAGGGGACGTTAGTGGAGCGGCTACCATGATTGCAAATGCGGAGTATGTGGCTCGCAAGCATGGCTTTTTTATGCAAATGCCTCCTATTGCCGAAGCACAAGTCCTTATCTTGCTTCAGCAGGACAACCTGACAGCGGCAGCCCGATTGGCACAGAGGCACGACCTTCGAATACTCCAAGCCCGTGTACTTCTGGCACAGGGAGATACGTCCGCAGCACTTGCGGTTCTCGAACCATTACTCGCACAGGCAGAGGAAAAACAGCTAGAGGATGAACGACTCAAGATCATGGTTTTACTAGCGGTTGTTCTGTATGCGCTGGGCGATCAAGTAAAAGCTGCGCAAATGGTGAAAGACGCAATAGTACTAGCGGAGCCGGGGGGATTCATACGTACTTTTGTCGACGAAGGTATCACGATGAAAAGGCTATTGTGTGATGCGGCAGTTCATGGAACGAAGCCAAGCTATATAGAAAAACTACTTGCGGAATTCAAGCCCCACCATACTGATTCCCTGATCGAGCCGCTTAGTGAGCGAGAACTTGAAATTTTGCAGCTCATCGAAAAAGGATTATCGAATCGTGACATTGCCCGGCACTTGTTCCTCGCACTTAGCACGGTGAAAGGGCATAACCGGAATATCTTTGACAAGCTGCAGGTACAGCGGCGTACAGAAGCAGTCGCACGGGCTCGCCAGTTAGGCTTGCTGTAAATTCCAAAACAATACTTAAGTATCTGTATTCCAATACCGCACTCCCGCTATACTGATGGCAAAGCGGATAGGGGGATGTCAATGAGAGCCGTGGTGTGCACGAAATACGGATCACCAGATGTTTTGGAGCTAAGAGAAGTAGAGAAGCCTATGCCTAAAGATAATGAAATCCTGATAAAAATTCATGCAACAACGGTTACATCCGGAGACTGTAGAATCCGCGCCTTCAAAAGTCCGTTCTTGCTCTGGATTCCCATGCGCCTCGTGCTCGGACTCACAAAACCGAGAAATCCAATTCTCGGCGTGGAGCTATCTGGGGAAGTCGAAGCGATCGGCAAACATGTCAAACGATTTAAAGAAGGCGACGAAGTCTATGCATTAAGCGGGATGCGATGCGGTGCGCATGCGGAGTACATCTGTCTGCGTGAAAACGCAATCGTGGGGGTAAAGCCGACAAATGTAACACATGAAGAAGCCGCCGCGATTCCTTTTGGGGGTACGACCGCCTTGCATTTTTTTCGAAAAGGAAAGCTGCAAAAGGGACAAAAAATGCTGATCTACGGAGCTTCTGGATCGGTAGGGACCTCCGCGGTACAGCTTGCCAAGTATTTTGGCGCTGAGGTGACAGCGGTATGTAGCTCTGCCAATTTCGATTTGGTGAAATCGTTGGGTGCCGATACCGTCATCGATTACACGAAAGAAGATTTTACGAAAAAAGAAGAGCGGTATGACGTTATATTTGATGCCGTTGGGAAAGCAACGAAGTCCCATTGCGTAAAAGCACTGGCGCCTGACGGGATATTCCTGACAGTCGATGGGCAAGGGATTGCAAAGGTGCGGACGGAGGATTTGGATTTTCTTAAAGAGTTGATGGAAGCAGGGCAGATAAAAGCGGTTATTGATAGACGTTATTCGCTGGAGCAAGTACCGGAGGCACATCGATATGTGGAGACAGGGCGGAAGAAGGGGAATGTAGTGATTAAGGTTGGAACATGATGAAATTGTGCCAAAATAAAGTCAAAGGGGGGCAGCTCTTTGCCGAAAAAATTGGCATGTGAGACTGCCCCATTTCACTCTTATTCATTCCGCCAAGCCAACGCCAGCGTCCCCATCCCGGCATGTGCCCCAATCGTGGAACTGATTGGTCCAACCAATACCTCGACATCGGAGTATTTGCTCTGAATTTTCTCTTTCAGTTCCAGCGCTTTGTCCAAAACGTTGCCATGCAAAATCTGAACGTGCTTCACGGTGTAATTCTGCTTGGCGTTCTCCAGCTGTTCCAGCATGCGCTTGACCGCTTTCCCTTCGGTACGAACCTTTTCATATACTTCAAACAGTCCATCCTTAATTTGAAAAATAGGCTTGATCTGAAGCAGATTGCCGATGAAATATTGCAAGCCGGTCATTCGGCCTCCCTTGTAAAACTGGTCGAGACTGCCGACGAGGATATAGTTCTCGAACTTTTTGTATTCCTTGCGCAAGGAAGCCGCAATCTCTTGGTAGCCTTTCCCTTCTTTGGCTTGCTCGATTCCGTTTAAGATAATCGAGGTAATCGGGTACGACATCAGCTTGGAATCTACCGACTCGACAGGAAAGTCTACCATCTTGGCTGCTGTGGCGCTTGTATTGTAGGTCCCACTCAGATCAGGGGAGAGGTGTACAGCAATCGCGCATTCATACTCTTCCTTTAATCGTTCGTAGAGGGTCACAAATTTTCCTAAGCATGGCTGCGACGTTTTGGGAGCATAATTGGCCTGTACAATTTTTTGATAAAGCTGTTCAGGCGCTAAATCAATGCCGTCTTCATAAGTGCCATCTTCAAAGATAATCTCCAGTGGAACGACGTAGATGTCATGCTCTTCCAAGATGTGATCAGGTATGAGTGCGGTACTGTCTGTAACCCAGGCAATTTTTTTCTTCAAGGAAACATGTCCTCCCCCAATGTAGTAGAAACCTTGCTATCTCTTTACTGGTGAAAGCTGTATAAGCAAACTCGCATATATGTATCATAATACGGAAACTGTCGTTTTTTGTCGTAAATAGAAGAAGTTTTCTTGAACAAATGAAAAATCCCATGTTTCTTCGTGAGTGGACTGACCCTAATTAATGAGACGTTGAAAAAGCACCTAGGCTACCTGTTTCCCATACTCGTATGGAGACAGGTAGTTCAATTTTTCCTGAATTCGATCTTGGTTATAAAAACAGATGTAATTTT
>NZ_JAMAUS010000025.1:0-53499 GCF_023714195.1 Brevibacillus sp. MER 51
ACGGAGTCAAGGGTTCGCTTCGCCTTACGCCCTTGACTCCATTGACCCGAGAAAGATGTCCCAATTAGGGGATGAAACATTTTCATATAACGGTTGATTGAGTTTACACGAAATTCTTGACAGACCCCTGTATGCCGAGCTTTTCCAATGATTACACAGTTGTTTCAACATGGTTGTTTGTTACACGTTCCCGCGCCATATGCTTTTTAGTCAGTCCAGCTGAACATAAAACGTCGTCTTCTCGTTCGGCACACTCTTCGCATAGATCTTGCCCGCATGTTCGGCGGGGATGCCCGGACCAGTATTGGTCACCGATAGCTGGATATGGCCCTGATGCTTTTTAAGCATTAGGTGGATTGAGCCCTTTGGATTGGCATACTTGATCGCGTTGTCCAGCAGGATCATAAAGACCTGCTCCATTTGCTCGCTGCAGCCGGTGACGGTGAGGCCGGGTTCGATGTCGTAGTCTAGCGCGAGATCCTTCTCGAAGATGACGGCTTCCATTGTGAGAATAACGCTCTCGACAGCTTCGCTTAAGTTGAACGGCACGTGAAGCGTCCGCGACCTTGTGCCGTCCAACTCGGTGAGATACAGCAGATCGTTCGTGAGCGTTTCTGTTGAAAGTTCCTGAAACGGTGAGTATCGGAACAAAATCGAATCTTATGTGCTATTTTCCAGAGGATCGTTTGAATTTTTGACCTGTCGAAGTGCCAGGTTTGCGTTTCTGTTGCCCGCAAATCCCTTCTCCGCTTGGTAGGACTCCACAAGTCGCTACGTCTGGAAATATTCTTCTCTGTCGTGACTGATTACGTTCTTCATTCTTTGAAGGATTTAAAAAATCGGATAACAGGGAAAGCTCGTAGAGGAAACAGGAGAAATAAGCGAAGATCTTAGGGACACCGACCGAGGCGCAATGAAAAAAAGGGAAACAAGCTCTTAGCGTCCACCTCTGAGACACCTCCTGAATAGACGACTTTGGACGCGGGTTTCGCTTTTTTTCATGGAGCCGGGCAGTCAATACCCCAGCGGGTGGCCCTAGAATCTGAGCGTTTTCTCCTGTTTCCTCCCCAGCACTACAGCAACAACTTAAGGTTCTTATGTATGTGGCTGTGGTGAAGAGAAGAATATTTCCAGTCTAAGCTCCAGGCTCCGTCCTGCTGGGGGCTAGACTGTCCGCTCCGAAGGGATTTGCGGGGAAACGCAAAAGTGGTAGCAGCTTCGTCGCGTGGGCACGTTGCGTTTCTATTGCCCGCAAATCCCTTCTCCGCTGGGTAGGACTCCACAAGTCGCTACGTCTGGAAATATTCTTCTCTGTCGTGACTGATTACGTTCTTCAATCTTTTAAGGCTTTTAAAACCCCTCTAACACGGAATGCTCGTAGAGGAAACAGGAGAAAAAAGCGAAGATCTTTGGGACACCGACCGAGGCGCAATGAAAAAAAGAGAAACAAGCTCTTAGCGTCCACCTCTGAGAGACCTCCTGAATGGACGACTTTGGACGCGGGTTTCGCTTTTTTTCATGGAGCCGGGCAGTGAATCCCCCAGCGGGTGGCCCTAGAATCTGAGCGTTTTCTCCTGTTTCCTCCCCACCCCTACCGCCTGATAAACGCGCTTTAAAAGAAAACCGCCTCCATAAAGGAGACGGCATATATCGAGCTCGTTAGTTTTGAGGTGTTACCGATCATCACGTGCGACGCATCTACCTCCAATATGAAGTTAGAAGCTTAAAGCAGTGTACGGTTTCCCTTACTCACTAGGTGATCGTGTAAATCATCCATGGCACATCGCCTCCGTAAAGGACTACAGCCTGATTGAAAACACACCACCGAGCTCGATGAGGATAGTATGAGCAAAGCCCATCTTTTTATTCACTCATCTTTAGCATCTGTTTTCGAATTGCATTTAAAAACGATTGGTTGCTGTAGGCTGTGCCACCAGCCAATCCTGGTTCAACGGCATTCACGTACATTTGACCCGTTTGGACTGCGCTTAGATTTTTCCATGCAGGCTGCTCTTGCAACTGCTTGAAAGCGGGCTGGTCCTCTTTGTTGACCATCACAAACAAGTAGTTAGGATTTTCTTTTGCCAAAGCATCCATAGGGAGCGCTGTACGCTCCTGCATATTCGCGACGACATCTGGGACAGGCAGGGCCAAGTCCGTATATAACAGGTAATTGTATCGTTCATCCTTTGGATATGCGTAGAAGGAGCCTTCTTGGAACCATAGCGTCAGCACTTTCTTTTCTGGGAGTGCGGCGAGCTTGTCGCGGAGTTCCTGTGTGTTTTGCTTCACTTTACCTATAAAGGTATCCAAATTGTCGTCTCTTCCACGAACATCAGCAAGCAGACGCAAGTTATCTTGCCAATCAGCTCCGTTCGTAGAGACGGGAATGACGGATGCAGCGGTTTGCAATTTGGCCAAGTCTTCCTTGGAGGTCTTGTCGGTTGTCATGATGACATCAGGATCGAGGGCAACCAGCTCATTTAAGTTATCTACTATATGATAAGGGAGATGCTTGGCATTTCTGATCATGGCTTGATATTCCGCCGGAAACTTTCCGTTTTTATCCACCGTAGCTGCGACGGGCGGGACTCCCAGCAAGAAAGAATCTTCATAGGAAGCAGGGAAGCCAACGAAAACAATTTCTTTGGTTCTGGCTGGAATTGTATAAGTGTTGCCTAGGTAATTGATCGATCTGGTCGGTTTCGATGCCGCAGAATCGCCCGTTTGTCCACCATTGCCACAAGCTGCCAGGACGAGGAGCAAAGCGGCAAGCGGGATAGCTAGTAGCCGTTTATACATACAGGTCACTCCGTTCTTACTTCTGTGTTATCAGGAGAGTAGCAGGACTCATGTAAATTATAGGCTACCCGATCCATCCGTCGCTGTTGCATTCCTGAACATTTTCAAACATTCTGCTGTAACCTTTTTCCTGCTCAAGACACTAATGGGTATCCAAAAAATTTTCGCATAGGAAAGTAGTCGATCAGCCGACAGCAAGAGAATGGAGGAGCTTCTTTGTATGAAGAAATGAAACATCAGGTCATGACCATCTATGAGCGGCATTATCACGATGTGTATCAATTTTTGCTGTACTTTGCCGGCAGTCAGAATGATGCAGAAGATTTGACACAGGAGGTATTTTTGCGAGTGATTCGCTCGCTTGAACGATTTGAAGAGCGATCTGACGTAAAGACATGGCTGTTTGCGATCGCGAAGCATACAGCGATGAATTACTATCGAAAACGCAAGTGGCAAAAGCTGTTGTCAGGGGACTGGCTGGCTGTTGTGATGCCAGCCTCGGAAGGGAATCCGGCACAGGAAGCGGAAAGCCGGGAGGACGAACAGGAATTGATCGATGCGATCAAGGGACTACCACCGCATCACCGCATGGTTGTCATTCTGCGAGGCATTAAAGAGTACAGCGTCAAAGAGACTGCTGAAATACTAGGTTGTTCTGAATCAAACGTGAAAACGACGATGCACCGGGCACTGAAGCTGCTGCATGGCAAACTTTCGCATACGAAGAAGGGGGAATTGTACAGTGGATTGGCAAAATGAACGAGATATGCTGGAACGGTTAGTGACTCTGCAAAAAAGTACACCCCCACGTAAGGAGTTTGTAGAGAGTTTACGTACAGTGCTGGAACAAGAAGTAATTCGGGTCGGCAAGGGGAGACGGCTGTTCATGAATCCGTTGACAGTAGGGTTGACAGCAGTCGTGATCGCTTCTGGATTCGGCCTGTATATCATGGCTGGGATGGGGCAAAACGAAAGCGTGAACCCTCAAGTGACGGCAACCAGTAGTCCGCAGCTTCCCGCCCATCCTGTATACGAGCAGGCGAAGAAGCTGCTGCAAGAATTGGCAGGGCGAGATGCAAGCCAATATGCGGTAAACGGCATGCTGTCCAATACTGAAACAGGTCATGTCGTGATGAACAAGACGGTTAACAACATTCCGGTTCTTGACGACCAATACACGTTTACAATAGACAAGGCGGGCAGGCATCATAAAAAAGTGGTACAGACAAACGATACGACAGGCATGGTCTTTCCAGATCCCAACAAGGCAATGCCAGTAAAAAAGGCAGAACAAATTTTTGGGCAAAGCGCCCGGCTGCTCTATTCAGAGTGGGAATGGCGATTGCAATATGAGTTTCCTTTTTCAGGTGACATTGATGCCATTACAGGAGAAATTTACCCTACAGAACGCTATCATCCCGATTACAGTCTAGTGGATATGCCGCCAATTCCTGTGAAACCGGGAGGCATAAAGCTGGTAGCTCCCAACATCGAAGAAGCAGATAGACTTTTTCGGGAGTGGGGATTCGAGCCTCCGTTTTCCTTCGTTATTCAAGAAGGCTCAGGCGTACATACGTACAAAATGGAAACCCGAACCAAACAGAAAATAGAACTGGACGTAGTAACAGATACAGGAAAAATTCTGAACTATCGGTATGAAAATATCCATGAGAAAAAGGAAAAGCTCCCTCATCCAAAGCTGGAAAACGTACAAGAAGCAGCAAAGCAATTTCAGAAATACCTTCCGTTAGACACCAAAGAACTGCTACTTGGTTCTGCCACTAGAAAAGGCAACATCGAAACCTATCAATTCTTCAAGTCCCATCAGGGAGTACCGATTATGGGGGGGTATACGGTTCATTTTGATGTGGACAGAAAACAGGTGATCGGGGTCGATCCTACGTATACCATGGAGTCTAAGCAGCTTCCTGACAAAAGCAAGGCAATGTCACGGGAAGACGCGACTAGCGTATACGTCACCCATCGCCCGCTCCGATTGGTCTACAAGTTGATGGAGAATCCAACTACAGGAAAATTAGAACCCCGTCTCGTCTATCATATTTATTATCACGACACACCGCTCTATATGGTTGATGCGCTGACAGGGGAGTGGGTGCGTAGTTAATAACATCGAAACAACAGAAAAACCAGGGAGGAGATTCCCTGGTTTTTCGCTATGTCGCTTATTTGAAAAGCGGAACATAAATATCAATCTCATTGTCTTCTTGCTCTGGCTTGTAGCGCTCGTCCCAGAACTCAAAATCAAATCGGGCATACTCATATCCCGATTCGCAGAGCCAGGACCCGTAAAGAAGACCATACGTCTCGCCCAAGTTTGTCTCAGGTCCCTTGTGTGTTACTTTTGCAAATGTCCCCGCGGGAATCGTGTGACTATCCATCCCTTCAGGAATATCGGCCAGGCTAGAAACTTCGACGCCAATAATTGTGGTAAAAGGATCTACAGCCGCATCGAAGTCAGCAGTGTCAGGATAGATTTGGATCAGGTATTCGCCCTCACCAACCTGATTGTGAATTTCATTTTTTCTAGCTCGCAAAGCTTCCGTTGTAGTAGCGGAGAGCTTTTTGCCCAAGTCTTCTGTCACATTCGCCGTAAAAGTGATACCAATTACGTGTGTTTCCTCGCGGGAGAGAATAGTTGGCTCCACGAAATAACGTCCCTTCATTTAGTAGAATAGGGAAAAGGCTAATCCAGCAGCTATTTCAGCTCTCGGGCAAAAGGGTCTTTTTTCTTTCCGTTTTTTATCTGTAGACGGTAGACGTACCGTGAAAGCTGATGTTACACATGTGTTGATCTTACAAGATTTGGATGATAGAATTACATACATAGATTTATGATGTATTGTTTATCTAGGTATCTGCGCTTAAATCGGGAGGCACTATGAAAATCAACAAGGAGCTTTTAAAGGGCAGTACCGTGATCCTGATCTTGACGATGCTGGATCGAAAGGAAATGTATGGGTACGAAATCGCGAAAGCCATCGAGAAGGAGTCAAATGGTCTGTTTACGCTAAAAGAAGGGACGTTGTATCCGATCTTGCATGCACTCGAAGCGGAGCGTTATGTGGAAGCGTATTGGGATGAGAAGGATGGGAGGAAGCGTAAATATTATCGGATTACGGCAGAAGGTCGCGGGCAATTGAAGGAGAAAAAGCACGAGTGGCATACGTTCCGCGATGGGATTGATCGGGTGTTAGGAGAGGGAAGAGCATGAAGCAGACGAATACACATCCATTGATTGCAGACTATCTCGATCAAGTGTGTCGCCATGTGCGGGCAACGGAAATTCATCGCAGAATTCGGGATGAGCTGGAGAGTCACTTGCTTGAGTTTGTGGATGAGCAGATGGACGAGGGGTTGGGAGAGGAAGAAGCGGTAAGGCAAGCCATTTTGCAAATGGGGGATTCTGCTACGATTGGGAAGCAGCTGCATCGGATTTATAAGCCCAAAGTGGAGTGGAGGCTTCTGGTATATGTGATGGCTTTCCTGGCTGTTGGGCTGTTTACGATGTATGGAACTCCGGTCAATTTCTTTGAGGAAAAGCTGGACAAGTATTGGCTTTCAGCCCTACTGGGTATCGGGGTGATGCTTGTGGTGGCTTTTACAGACTATCGCAAGCTATTGGCATATTCATTGCATATATACGTGCTGACTGTAGGCGTTTTTCTTTTTGTTATTTGGTATGAATATTCAGTTTATGGAAGGGTGATTGTGCATTTCAATCGTTTCGGGATTTCTGATTTTGGAACGATTTCTATGTATTTGTTTCTCGTCAGCGTAGCAGGTATGCTACTTACGAGGACGTGGCGCTTCCGGAGCACTGCTTCTAAGCTGATTATGTTTGTTTTTCTGCCCACTATATTTTTGTTGATGACACAACAGTATTTGAATCTTAAGCTTTACTTATTTGGTTTTGTTGTACTCTTGATGTACACGAAGACAGTTAAGAAAGAAAAGCTCCCCCTTTACATCACGTCTGTTGGTGCATATCTAGCTGCCTTGTTATTGGATTACCATACTTTTGATAAGTTGTTCGACTGGATGCAACCGATGAAAGATCCTGAAGGAGGCGGTTATTTTTATCTCCTAGTGATGGAGACGATTCGCTCGGCAGGTTTTTGGGGAAAGGGCTTCGGTGAGCCTTTAGAATTCCCTCGAATAGACTCCGATTTCAAGTTCACGTATTTAATCTATAGCTATGGCTGGATTGCTGGACTCTTGATCTTGTTAGCCGTTACCCTGTTTATGATGAGACTGGTTCGGGTCGTCAAGGAAGTGGACGAGCCGTATGGCAAACATCTCATTGTCAGTATCGTTCCTTTATTCTCTGTGTACTTTTTCTGGCCACTGCTGATGTCAACAGGCATGCTGCCAATCGCACAACTTGGAATTCCTTTTCTCAGCTATAGCAGAATAGGAACTGCTCTAGCTCATTTCGCCGTACTCGGTCTCGTCCTGAGTGTCCATCGGCATAGAAGCTCGATTGGGAAGCCGCAAACCTTCGTGGCAAAATAGCAATCCATAAGAAGCCTCGCGCAATCGGTAATGCTAGGATAGAGACATCAAGGAAAAACAAACCCGAGGAGGAATCACACATGGCTTTGCAATCCAAACAAATTTTCGTCAATTTACCGGTGAAAGACCTCAACAAATCGATCGACTTCTTTACAGCAATCGGCTATGAATTTAACCCGCAATTTACAGATCAAAATGCAGCATGCCTGGTGATTGGCGAAAACATTTTTGCTATGCTGCTCGTCGAAGAGTTTTTCCAAACGTTTACGAAAAAAGAACTGACGGATGCAACCAGAAGCACCGAGGTCATTGTTGCGTTGTCTGCGGACAGCAGAGCGCAAGTCGATGAGATCGTAAACAAAGCATTTGCTGCGGGCGCAACTCCATCGAAAGACCCGGTTGACCATGGCTTCATGTACGGCTGGAGCTTTCAAGATTTGGATGGCCATCTGTGGGAGTTCTTGCATATGGATCAAGGCGCTGTTCCACAGGAATAAAAGACGGAGTAAACGAACTGAGGGCAAAAAGCATGGGATCGTAAAAGAGATTCCAGCTTTTTGCCCTTTTTGTCCATTCAATACTGGCACATCCCAAGTGGATTCCCGTCCGGGGTCAAAAAACGTCAGCACTAAAAACCCCTTCCATGCCTTTTAACAGTGATTGAGCTACACACTTTCATTTTGACAATCACTCGTGACATTTCGCTAGCTAAGCGTTATCTTGTACGTAAGAACACAGATGGGGTGAACGGATGCGCTTCTACACAACCTACATAAAAAAATACGGCGTAGTCGCCGGGATTTCCATGTTTTTCTTAGCTTTGGAGGCGGTATGTGATCTTTTGCAGCCGACGATCCTGTCGCACATTATCGATACGGGTGTAGCAAACCGGGATATGGATTACGTGCTCAAGACCGGTGGGCTGATGCTGCTCGTTACGGCGCTGGGGGCAATTGCGGCATCGATCCGTAATGTGCTGGCTTCATACGTCTCGCAAAACTTTGGTGCGCAGCTGCGCGCAGATTTGTTTTCCAAAGTGCAGTCCTTATCCTTTGAAAACTTGAACAAATTCGACAGAGCCTCGCTCGTGACACGTCTGACCAATGACGTCAATCAAGTACAAATGTTTGTAAACGGCATGATGAGAATCTTCGTCAAAGCGCCGTTGATGTGCATTGGCGGGTTGTTTATGGCAACCCAATTGAACGCGGATTTGGCTGTGATTCTCGCCATTGTCGTGCCCATTGTGGGATTGTTTATTTTCTTGAATATGAAAATCGGTTTCCCGTTCTTCCTGAAGGTACAGCAAGCGCTCGACCGAGTGAATGGTGCGATGCGTGAGTATTTATCTGGGGTACGAGTCGTTAAGGCATTCAATCGTTTTGATTTTGAGCGTGGCAAATTTACACGGGCAAACGAAGAGCTGCAATCCAAATCGGTCTCGGCTACGCGGGTAATGTCCATTTTCAGTCCAGCGATCATGCTGACGATGAACCTCGGAATTGTCGCGGTCCTCTGGCTTGGGGGGCTTGGTGTAGAACAAGGTAGCATCGAAGTCGGACATATCATCGCGTTTACGAACTACATGACGCAAATCCTGTTTTCACTCATGATGATTTCCTTGGTATTTAACATGTTTGTACGGGCTAAAGCATCAGCGGGACGCATCGGAGAAGTATTTGCTGAGGAAAACCGAATGAGCTGGAAAGAAGAACAACCTCAGGAGCTTCCAGGCAAAAAGGGACGCATCGACTTCGAGGAGGTCAGCTTCTCGTATGGTGGAGAGGGTGGCCAGCCGGTACTCAAGCAGATTTCATTTACTTGTCTGCCGGGGGAGACCGTCGGGATTATCGGGTCGACAGGCGCTGGAAAAAGCAGTCTGGTTGGCTTGATTCCACGGTTTTATGACGTAACGGAAGGCACGATTATGGTAGATGGCATCGATGTACGCGACATCGAACCGAAGCGATTGCGAGAAAAAATGGCGATTGTGCCGCAAAAAACCATGCTGTTTACAGGCACGGTGATGGAAAATATTCGTTGGGGCAAGGCAGAGGCTACCCACGAGGAAGTCGAGCAAGCGGCACGCATGGCACAGGCTCACGAGTTCATCTCCGCCACTCCTGAAGGCTATGAAACACGCGTAGGGCAGGGAGGAGTCAACTTTTCTGGAGGGCAAAAGCAGCGCATTTCCATCGCCAGAGCCTTGGTGAAAAAGCCGGAAATCCTCATTCTCGACGATAGTACGAGTGCGGTAGATGTGGCGACAGAAGGGAAGATTAAGGATGCGCTTCGATCTTATGCGGCCGGCCTCACCTGCATCCTGATCGCCCAGCGGATTACGTCTGTCATGGATGCGGATAAAATCATCGTGCTCGACAATGGGGAAGTTGCTGGCATCGGTACGCATGACGAATTGATGACCTCTTGCTACGTATATCAAGAAATCTTTCAGTCACAAATCGGCCGGGAGGTGAAGTAAGGTGGGTCAACAGAAGCAACAACAGCCTGTCTTTTCACCGAGACCTGGTCGAGGCTTTGGACATGGTGCTGCCAGAGGTCCAGTGAGTAAGCCCAAAAATTTTTTAGGTACGCTAAAAAGGCTCTGGCAAGCTTTTGGCAAAGAAAAAAAGCTGCTGCCGATTGTATTTGGCATTGTTTTTGTCGATGCACTACTCATGCTGTCTGCGCCTTATTTGATTGGTAAGTCGATTGATGCGATGACAGGTGGCGAGGAAGCTCTTAGCTTTTTGTCTACCATCATTCTTGCGTTGCTCGGCTCGTACATCTTGGATGGGGCACTGACGTTTTTGCAAAGCTGGTTGATGGCAGGCATCTCGCAACGGATCGTCACGAATCTGAGGCAAACCCTTTTTGACAAGCTACAAAAGTTGCCGATTGCTTATTTCGACGCTCGCACGCACGGCGAGTTGATGAGCAGGCTCACGAATGATATCGACAACGTCAGCAACTCCATTTCTCAATCCACAACGCAGTTGATGTCAGGAGGGATTGTTCTCCTCGGTTCGCTGGTGATGATGCTCGTTTTGTCCCCGATCCTGACACTCGCATGCCTGATCACAGTGCCGCTCGTGTTCTTGCTTACACGTACGATTGCCAAACGAACGAGCGTACTGTTCAAAAATCAGCAGATGGAGCTGGGCAAGCTAAACGGGCACATTGAAGAAACGATTTCAGGCATTCAGGTCGTGCAGGCCTTCAATTATGAGCAAAAGGCCATTGAGGACTTTACGACGATCAATGACCGGCTCTGCAAGGTCGGGATGAAGGCACAAGTATGGACCGGCTTTCTCATGCCGATCATGAACGTGATTAACAACCTCGGCTTTGCCATGGTGGCGATTGTCGGAGGCGTTCTGGCTGTCAAAGGATTGATCACAGTAGGTGTGATTGCGAGCTTTCTCAGTTATTCCCGCCAGTTTGTCCGTCCGCTGAACGACCTCGCGAACATTTTCAATGTTCTTCAATCCGGTGTTGCTGGAGCGGAGCGGGTGTTTGAGGTTTTAGATGAACAAGAGGAGCCATTGGATTCTCCGGATGCCACTGTACTTGCACAGCCAAAGGGTCACGTCGTCTTTGATCAGGTCAGCTTTGGCTATCGTCCAGATCAATTGATTTTGAAAAATATCAGCTTCGAGGCACAGGCAGGGAGCACCATCGCGCTAGTCGGACCGACGGGTGCAGGTAAAACCACTATCGTGAATTTGCTCACGCGGTTTTACGATGTGACTGCGGGTACGATTTATTTGGACGGAAAAGACATCCGAGAATATACGAGGGACAGCTTACGGCGCAGCTTTGGCTTTGTTTTGCAGGATACGTACTTGTTTTCCGGTACCATCAAGGAAAATATTATGTACGGCAAGCCGGATGCGACGGATACGGAGGTAGTAGCTGCTGCGAAAATGGCAAATGCGGACGTGTTCATCAATCGACTTCCGATGCGTTATGATACGATGCTGACGGAAAATGGGGGCAACTTGAGTCAGGGACAACGCCAGCTTTTGGCGATTGCCCGTGTCATACTCGCCAAGCCCTCGCTGCTCATACTCGACGAGGCGACAAGCAGCATTGACACACGAACAGAGCTGAATATCCAGGATGCGCTCCTCACCATTATGGAGGGACGCACGAGCTTTGTGATTGCGCACAGGCTTAATACGATTCGGGATGCCGACACGATTATGGTCGTAGATCAGGGAGAGATCGTGGAAAAAGGCAGTCACGATGAACTCATCGAGCAAAAAGGTACCTATTATCAATTGTTTTACAATCAGTTTAAAAATCTGGAAGCTGCTGGGGAATAACAGAACACCCCGTCCAAAAACGGAAATGACGTGGAGGACGGGGTGCTTTTTATTTGGTTAGGATGCTGGTTTGCTGGCAGCGATCAACAAGAAGATCGGCCGACGGATTTCGTCTCGCATCCCGGGTATATCCAGCATTTCTTCAGGAGGACCGGGTTCAGCGACTTTTGTTAGGTGAAATCCGGCAGCAAGGAGGTCGTTCATATAGCTAGAAAGCGTTCGGTGATACTTGACGACTTCATGATCCAGAAAGCTGGTATGCCGGATGCCTTCCTGCTGATAGTTGTCCACTGGCCAGTGCAAGCGTTCGCCTTGGGGGCCGTAATGCCAGTCCTGTTCAGCCAGTGCAGTGAAGACGGGATGCTCCACCGAGAAAACGAAGGTACCTCCAGGAGCAAGGCAGTGATAAACACGTTGGCAAAGCAAGTCAAAGCGCTCCACATAATGAATGGCCAAGGAGCTGATGACGACGTCGAATTCCTCTGGAGCAAAATCAATGTCTTCAATCGGAAGACGCAGGTACTCGATGGCGGGATCTGTTGTCGTCTCTTTGGCACGCGCCAGCATTTTTTCGGAAAGGTCCACACCAATAACGGAGCGGGCCTGCTGCTCGCGCGCATAACGGCAGTGCCAGCCGAAGCCACAGCCTAAATCGAGCACTTTTTTCTCGCGAAGGGAAGGCAGTAGCTCCCGAAAAGCGTGCCATTCTCCCGCGGCTTTCAGTCCCTCAACCGAACGGGCCATTTGACTGTAAGTGGTGAAAAAACCTGGCTCATCGTATTTGTTCTGTTTCATCCGTGCAAAACCCCCCGGGTCGGGTCGTAGCCTTGGATCAGTTCCCGCAGCGCTTGTTTGACGTCCCCCTGAAACGCCCCACCGTGATAGCAAATCAACTGCTCGATGTCATAATCGAGCAAGCGGCGAACAGAGCGAATCGCTTCCTGCATATCCAGCGTATAGGACGGATTGGCGATTTCGAGTCTACTGTTTTCGATTACAACAGCATCACCGGCAATCAGCGTTTTGCTTGCGATCACATACAACGAAATATGTCCCGGCATATGTCCAGGTGTGTGAATGATCTCGATGCCGCCGCACCAAGGCAGACGTTCGCCATTCGTTACGGTTCGATCAACCGCTGTGGGCTCGATGGACTGTAAAAAGCGAATAAATTCATGAGCGTTCTGCTTTTCATCCGACGACAGATGGTCCAGTGTTGCTTGCGCCTGTTCCAATCGCAAAGATGTCTTTTGTCCGGCGATGTATGGTGCTTCGCCTTCGTAGGCGATGATTTCGAGGTGCGGATAGGTTCTTTTTAACGCTGCCAAAGAACCGATGTGATCCATATCGTGATGCGTCACAATGACCTTCGTAAGGTCATCGAGGGTAAGCTGTTGCTTGTGTGCGGCCTCCTGAAGCAGAGGCAAAAAGTCGGGATACCCACAGTCTACAAGAATCAGTTCATGCTCATCCTGCAACAGCACCGGGGTAATGATCTGTGCAGATCCATTGTACATAAACGAAATGTCGAGAAAGTGAATCTGGTACATACGTTGTCCCTCCTGACTGATTGATCTTAAAAAGGAGTGTAACGCAAGAGTAGAGCAGACACACGGTCGACTTTTTCTCTGTCTCATTTATGTCCACGAATAATCCGCCGAATACTGTGTTCGGTCAAGTAATGCTTCTGGGCGAGCATTTTGACAGAATCCCCTTCGTGATAGGCTTGCCAAATAGCCTGATTGCGCTCGCTTAGCCATTGCTTTGTGTCTGTGGAGGCGCCCCATTGTCGTTTGTTTTCGTGGTGGATGGGGATATACAAGTAACTTCCTTGTATATAATGCTGAATTTGCCGCAGCAGATCGTCTGGCAAAAGGTCTTGTGCATTTTTGTATTTCATGTGCTTTGCTCCTGTCTATATAGCGTGATGTGCGTATATAGATGAGCAAAGAGATCTTCAACTCAATATGGGGAAGGCTCTGAACCAAGAGAAAGAAGAACTCTTTGCTCAGAGCCGCATTCGGCTCTTCGTACATAAGGGTCTCGCATTTGAATCATCTCCCTTCTTGTCTCTATAGTAGTGAGAAAGGGAAGTTCCTTCAATAAACATCTTTTCCTTGCTTGCGAAAGAAAGGGTAAGATGAGAGGGATACGTAGATTGTTTTTTGGATGGAGATGAGAAAAGATGAATCTTGGTGGCTTTCAAAGCGGCTTTTCCGCCCGCAAGGTACCACGTTCTGAAGTGCGGTGGGGACAGTTTTTAATATGCAATCACGGGTGTGAGGAAGTCATCCAATTGATTTCGCATGTATCTGGTGAAGTTGAATTTGAGCTATGCAAAATCGAGGCAGAGCGCATGGCGCATGTCCTTTTGGAGGCTTCGAAAGCAGAGCGCTCATGACATGTATTTTTCATAAATTTCTTGAAACTTACAGCCCACTCTCTCGTATAAATGAATGAGCATGTATAGATAGAGGGAGGACGAGTATGAGCGACAAAAATGTTGTAAAAATGAGTCCCTTTCAAGCAGGAGGAAAGCTGATCGCAACGATTGTGATACTGGTTGCGTTGGTCTTGCTTGGCACGCAATCTTTTACGATTATTTCCGCAGGGCATAGTGGTGTTGTGCTGCAACTGGGAGCAGTACAGCCAAAAGTGCTGCAAGAGGGCATGCATTTTAAAATTCCGTTCATCCAAACGGTAGTGCCGATGGAAGTGCGGGTGCAAAAATCAGAAATGAGCCAGACCTCCGCTTCACGTGACCTGCAAACCGTCTCTACGACAATTGCTGTTAACCATCATTTGGATGCAGAAAGTGTCAATAAACTGTATCAGCAAGTGGGATTGGAGTACAATAGCCGAATTGTTGATCCTGCCATTGCCGAATCATTTAAAGCCGTGACCGCTCAATACACAGCAGAAGAACTGGTATCCAAGCGTTCCGAGGTCAGCCAAAAGGTAAAAGAAGTTTTGCATAAAAAGCTGTCGAATTACAACATCATCCTCGATGAAATCAATATTCGCGAGTTTACTTTCAGTGATGAATTCAACCGCGCCATTGAATCCAAGCAGGTGGCCGAGCAGCAAGCGCTCAAATCGAAGCTGGATTTGGAGCGGATCAAGATCGAGAAAGAGCAAGAAATCACGAGAGCAGAAGCACAGGCACAAGCGCTGCGTCTGCAAAAGCAAGAGGTTACGCCAGAGCTGATTCAGCTCAGACAGATTGAGGCGCAACTCGAAGCGATCCGCAAATGGGATGGAAAGCTGCCGAGTGTAACAGGTGGCGCTACTCCGTTTATCAACGTGGGTACCAAATAACCAAATAAATAAACAAAGCCACTCCCTTGAAGAGGAGTGGCTTTGTTATTAGTTGCGGATGAGATAATCGAAAGCTCCCAAAGCCGCAGTAGCACCAGATCCCATCGAAATGATGATCTGTTTATAAGCACTGTTCGTGCAATCACCGGCAGCAAAAACACCAGGGATGTTTGTAGAACCATGGTTGTCTACTACGATCTCACCAAAGCGAGTGCGCTCAATCGTGTCGCCCAACCAATCTGTATTCGGTACCAGACCGATCTGTACAAACACACCTTGCAATTCAATGTGCTTGGTTTCACCTGTCTCACGTTCGATGTAAGAAATGCCGTTTACTTTATCCGTACCCGTAATTTCTTTGGTTTGAACGTTTTTAAGTACAGTGACATTTGGCAGACTGTAAAGACGATCTTGCAATACTGCGTCAGCTTTCAGTTCTGGCGAGAATTCCAGAACGGTTACATGTTTCACAATACCTGCGAGATCAATCGCTGCTTCCACACCTGAATTACCGCCGCCAACAACGGCAACATCTTTGCCGATGAACAAAGGACCATCGCAGTGAGGGCAATAAGCTACACCCTTATTCTTGAACTCTGCTTCACCTGGTACACCCAGATTCCGCCAACGAGCACCTGTCGACAAGATGACTGTCTTACTCTTCAGAACAGCGCCGTTTTCGAGTTCAATTTCGATCAAATCCTTCTTCTCCAAACGGTTGGCACGTTGCAGCTTCATGACATCAATGCCGTACTCTTTTACTTGCTTTTCCAAGTTGGCTGCGAGCTGAGGACCTTCAATGTATTTCACACTGATGAAGTTCTCAATGCCCAATGTGTCATTGACTTGACCCCCAAGGCGTTCAGCAACGAGACCAGTACGAATCCCTTTGCGTGCTGCATAGATCGCCGCACTAGCACCTGCTGGGCCACCGCCCACAACAAGCACATCATACGGGTCTTTATTGTCAAACTCGGATGCGTCCGGAGCAGAACCCAGCTTGGCAAGGATTTCTTCCACGGTCATACGGCCGCTTTCGAAAAATTCGCCATTAAGGAAAACGCTTGGCACAGCCATCACGTTTTTGCTCTCTACCTCGTCCTTGAATACGGCACCGTCAATCATTGTATGAGTAATACCAGGATTGAAGATACTCATCAAGTTCAGAGCTTGGACAACATCTGGACAATTGTGGCAACTCAAACTGATGTAAGATTCGAACTTATATTCACCACGAAGGTCTTTGATTTGATCAATGACACTTTGCTCGACCTTTGGAGCTCTTCCGCTAACTTGCAGCAGAGCCAATACCAAGGAAGTAAATTCGTGACCCAGCGGAGTACCGGCAAAAACAACGCCAGTATCTTCGCCGACACGGTTTACGCTAAAGCTAGGTGTGCGAGTGAGTTCAGCTTTCTCAACACTGATCTTCAAAGACATGCTGGCTAGCTCATCAACCAGTGCAAGCATCTCAGAAGATGCTTCATCCGTGCCTGCACTGACTTTGAGTACAATATCGCCTTCCAAGAGCTCGAGATATTGTTCTAGTTGCGCTTTGATTTCTTGGTCAAGGGCCATTTTATATCACACCTTAAATTTTGCCTACGAGATCAAGGCTTGGTTTCAGTGTTTTGCCACCTTCTTGCCATTTAGCTGGGCAAACTTCACCTGGATTGTTGCGAACATATTGTGCTGCTTTGATTTTGTTGATCAGAGCACTTGCATCACGGCCAATGCCACCTGCAGTAATCTCAACAGCTTGGATGACACCGTCTGGGTCGATGATGAATGTACCGCGATCTGCCAAACCTTCAGCTTCGATCAATACGTCGAAGTTGCGGGAGATCACATGGGAAGGATCGCCGATCATGATGTATTCTACTTTGCTGATTGCTTCAGAGCTGGAGTGCCATGCTTTATGAGTGAAGTGAGTATCTGTAGAAACGGAGTATACTTCAACGCCGAGTTCTTTCAAAGTTGCATATTGGTTTTGCAGATCTTCGAGTTCAGTAGGGCAAACGAAAGTAAAGTCTGCTGGGTAGAAGCAAACTACGCTCCATTGACCTTTGAAGTTTGCTTCAGTTACTTCGAGGAATTTACCTTTTTGGAATGCTTGTGCTTTAAAAGGCAATACTTCAGTTCCGATGAGTGACATAGTGTTAGCTCCTTTATATGTTTTTTGTATTTACATATTCAGGACATGCGTAACGAGGCATGCTTGAATATAATTTACAATGATTATTATTTAATAAATGATTCAGTAAGTCAAGTTTTTTATAATGATTATAATGTGATAATTTCTACAAGGGGCTTTATCCATTATTTAGTATGATTCGAACGGCATAAGAGTATTCGCTTGCTGTGCGAAAAATTGACGATTGGTCTGGAGAAACCGGGCGGATTGTTTTACGTATGAAATAAAGAGCGAATGGACAGTGGAATAAACACACAGGAGTGATGATATGCCATCTCCAATTAACGCACCGCAAAAATGCTTGTCCAAGGATGCGTTCAAAGTACAGCTTATTACCGAGGGGATTACAGTTGTGTTCGGTCTTGTTATTTTGGCCGTTCTTTATTATCTGGATAATCGTTTTGCCTGGAAGGAATGGATCGGATGGGGTTTGCACGGATTGCTCGTTATCGGTGTGATCGCGACGATTTGGTCTTTTGTCGAGCCGTATTTCTTATATAAAAGCTGGCGGTATGATATCGATGAAGATTTCCTGCAAATGAAATTCGGGGTGATTACAGAGAAACATTTTCTTGTCCCCATGACGAAAATCCAAGCAGTCTCAACGAAACAAGGACCGATTTTACGAAAATACGGACTGTACACCATCTCGATAAAAACGATGGGCTCCTCGCACGAAATTCCAGGATTGCCGGGGGATGTCGCTGCTCAATTAAGAGAACAGATTGCTCACTACGCCAAATTAAAGGAAGTGGAGTAGTGATGGAAGCAAAACGATACCATCCGCTAACTATCTTTTTTGATCTCATCATCCAAGTAAAACATCTGTTTTTTCCTGCGTTGATTTTGTTTGTGTTCAATTATGACTCGACGAACGCATTCATTACGTACGGAAGAATTGTTTTTTACATCTATGTAGGAGGAATGCTGGTCTATCTGCTTTTGAAATGGGTTTCGTACAAATATAGGCTGGATGATACGGCTTTCCATCTTTACGAAGGAATTTTTACGAAGACAAAGCAAACCATTCCCTTTACCAAAATCCAAAATGTCAATCGACATACGACGTTGCTGCACCGAATTTTTCACGTGACTTCTATCCGGTTTGAGACAGGGATGGTTGGGGATGATTCTTCCGTGGAATTCGCGGTGATTTCTCTGAACGAAGCGGATCGACTGGAGGCTTACACGAAACAGGCCGTGCGATTAGAAACCCCTTCGGTGGAAATCGGTACGCCGTATGCCACTCCTGAGAGAATCATTCACTTTACGCCAACGAAAAAAGAGATTATCAAGGCTTCCTTCACTTCTTTCAGCTTCCTCGGGATGATTACGTTATTGGTATGGGCGTATTTCAAACTCACTGAATATATCGACGTGGAGGAGCAGGTAGTAGGAATTTATTCGCTGATTACGAGTTCCTGGACATGGGTCACGCTGACTGCCGTTGGACTTCTCGTCCTATCCATCGTATTTGGCATGATCACGACCTATATTCGTTACGGAAAATACGAGATTTCGTCGGATCATGAGCGGATTTACATTGCCAAAGGAGTCATTGAAGAAACAGCTTTTTCGATTGCAAAAGAGAGAGTGCAGGCGATTAAAATCAAACAATCCTTGTTAAAGCGCATGCTGGGTCTCGCCGAAGTTAAGCTGACGGTTGTCGGCGGGGATAGTGATTCGGATAAAGATAAACAGGATGTCAGCTCACTCTATCCATTTTTACCGGTAAAACGTGCGTATGAGATGATCTCCGAAATATTGCCTGCGTATGAAGTGACGGAAAAAATGACGAGTCTCCCCAAAAAATCGTTATGGGTTCGCTTGGTCAGATCGAGCTGGACTTGGATCATAGGCACAGGTGCGCTTTCCTATTTCAAGCTGAATATTTGGGGATGGGAGCAAGCGTGGTGGGTCATATCCATTGCGTTGACACTGCTCATCCTGGCGTTCGAGGTCATTGAATTCTACAACACCCGGTACACCTTGAATGATCATTTTATTCAGTTCCAAACAGGGAGCCTAACTACGACTTTATTTGTCTCCAAACGAGAAAAGATTATTGAGGTCAGCGTCAAAAGGGGCCTCCTGCAAAAGCAGCTAGGGCTTGCTTCCATCAAAACGGTCAATCGGGCCAAACCAGTGAGTCATAAAGGGGTAACAGATGTCCCGTTAGAGTTGGCGGAAGGGTTTTATCAGTGGTATCTGGGACGTAGAAAAGAGATCAAAGTAGAATAGAAGGAGAGGGGGGCGTAGAAGGAAAAGGAGGACCTTTTCCCTCTACGTTCTTGTGCTTTCAAATAGCTCCAGCCATTCTCCATCCGGACCTTTGAAGAACATATAACGAGAGCCGTTCGGCAATGTGGTTATTTCCTGATCGATAAAAGTTACTTGTAGTTGCTTCAATCGGTCGATTTCAGCTTCGAGGTTGTCCACAGCAAACGCCATGTGGTGGACCTTGCCCTCTACCGGAAGGGAATCGCTGTATCCGTGAATGAGCTCCAGCTCTGTCTCTGTGCTTTCCGGAAATCCAAGAAAAGCAAGTGTAATGACTCCGTTGGAATGAGCGAGCTTTCCTTTGAGCTCCATCCCAACCACTTCGGTGTAAAAGGCAATCGAGGCTTCCAAATCTTTTACCATCAAGCCCACATGCTCCAGCTTTTTGATCGCCATATCAATTTCATTCCTTTCTATGGGTATGATGTTTTTCTATTGTAGAAGAATTTGTAGGAAATGTCTGTATGCTAAACGGTCATGATAGGTTTTCCAATGCTAAACATGGCTATAATTGGGGTATGGTGCAAAATTTCGTCATCCCCGGGGTGGAGCATGGAATCTATTGTGGAAATGATTGCGAGAGCAGTGCTGGCTTTTGCGATTATGATGATCATTACTAGGGTGTTGGGCAAGCAGACGATTGCGCAAATGACGTATCACGATTTTGTCGCGGCGATCACCTTGGGGGCGCTGACAGCAAATCTTGCCTTTAACAACATGGCCAAAATATCGCACATGCTCGTGACATTACTCACTTTTAGTGGTATCGCCTATTTGTTGATGATTCTCTCCCTGAAAAACCGGAAGATGCGAAAATGGTTTTCGGGCCAACCGACGATGATTATCCAGGATGGAAGAATTCTCGAAGATAACATGCGCAAGCAAAAGCTGTCTTTGGATACGCTGAATCAAGAGCTGAGGGAAAGAAACATTTTTAATATCGAAGAAGTTCAATATGCTGTGCTGGAGTTGAATGGGGAGATATCCGTCCTGCGAAAACCGCAGTTTTTACCTGTCACTCGCGGGGATTTGCAATTGAAAACGGGAAAGAGACAGACATTCCCGATTGAACTGATCATGGATGGCCAAATCATCCAGAGCAATTTACGCCAACATAGCTTAACCATCGAGTGGCTACTCTCACAGGTGGGCAAAAAAGGATTGAGCGTCGCGGAAGTGAATTACGCCGTGATTAGCTCTAATGGACATATTTATTTCGACCCGTATGAGGACGGTATTACTAATCCGATCGACAAAGAATAAGGTGTCGCAAAAAAACCTCCGAGATGGAGGTTTTTTACTTGCTCGAGTATTGGCTGAGTGTACCTGTTTTCTTCAAATGGTTATAAAATCGGTGCAAAATAGTGACAGCTTCCGCGCGGGTCAGCATTTCTCCACCCTCGAACTTGCCGTTCCAGGCAGTCATGATCCCTGTTTTTTGCAAGAGGGCGAGGTTGGTTCCTATGATTCCACTGTAGTCATCCGAAAACAAAATTTCATCGCCATCTTGGCCAAAGAGAAGCGGATACAGGATATTCGTTTGGTCTCTCCCGTCTTCGTTGTACCGACCATCCTCCTGGAAGAAGTTTTCAGGCGAGTTTGGGTCAAGCGAATACTGAGTCAAGATGATGGGAATATCCCGCATGCCGGAAAGGATTTGTAAGACCTCTGCCGCCGGAATGTCTTGGTTTTCTAACATAAAGACGGGCAAGACGTTTGCTGCACCAATTCGATTGAGTTTTGTGTCTGGGGAAAAAAGGTAGCCATTGGACGAATAGCGGACAGCATTCCACCAGTCTCTTGTGACAATCGAGCTAATCTCCGTGTACGCCCAATGATTTTGGGGCACGTCGGCAAATCGCTCGATGTGATAGTTGCTGTAATCTGTCTTTTGGTTAGCTTTGTACGGTCTGTACCGATCAAACAGGCGATAGATCATGACGGTCAATTCTGCTTTGTCTACCAATCTTTCAGGCTGAAAGCGACCGTCAGGATAACCACTCACCACACCCTTATCTACCATAAAGGAGATCGAATTCATGGCCCAGCCGTATTTCTTCGGATCGACATCATTAAATTTCGGTGCCGCATAAGAAACCGCAGGATAAATACCAGATAACCCCAAAATGAGTGCAAGTAATACCGTGATGACTTTCATATGTTCTCCTCTCTTTTTTCTATGAAATGGTAAGGATTATCCTTCTAGTATACTATCAGGCTCTGGAAAAGGAAGGTGAACTGCAAGAACAGATGTGACGATATAGAGCGAGTCAAACTCGCCAGACGAAGCCGCGATGATCGGTGCCGATTCCCAATCCCCGACGCGAACAATCCCTTCGAAACAGGCTACATCTTCCTGATGATGAATGTGAATCATACTGCACACCTCCCCTAGTGATGGAATCATTATACTATTGAATGATTATTCAGTCATTTTCAATTGCGATCCACACTCATCCTACATCTCTGTATCGTGTATGATGAATAGGGATGATTGCTCGTATGAGGTGAAAACATGAATGCATTGCCGATAAATGAAGTATTGCCCGAGCTGGTAAACACGCTTCGCAAAGAGACAAACGCAGTGTTGGTAGCCGCTCCAGGTGCGGGGAAGACGACGCGGGTACCATTGGCCTTGCGTGACGAAGCTTGGTTGGACAATCGCCGAATTGTAATGCTGGTACCACGACGACTGGCCGCACGTCAAGCTGCTGCCTACATGGCTGCTTTGCTGGGAGAAGAAGTTGGGCAAACGGTCGGATACCGGGTCAAGCGTGAATCAAGAGTCGGTCCAGGTACACGAATAGAAGTGATTACAGAAGGAATTTTAACGAGAATGCTACGGGATGATCCAGAGCTATCTGGTGTCGGTCTTGTTATTTTCGACGAGTTCCACGAACGGAATTTGCACGCGGATTTAGGGCTCGCCCTTAGTCTTCAGGCACAAGGCTTGTTTCGAGAGGACCTGCGAATTCTCGTGATGTCCGCTACCCTCGATGCAGAGCCCGTGTCAGCCTTGCTGGGGAATGCTCCTGTTGTCAGCAGTAAAGGGAGGATGTTTCCGGTGGAGACGCACTTTTTGACTTCTCCGATGCAGGGCTGTCTGGAGGAAGCGGTTGTCCAGATGATCTTCCATGCGTTGAGACAAGAAGAGGGAGATATGCTCGTCTTTTTACCGGGAGCCAAAGAAATTCATCGGGTGCAAGCGTTGCTCGAACAAAGCGGTGTGGGCTCGAATATACGGATTGCGCCTCTTTACGGAAATTTGTCGCAGGAGGAACAAGATAAGGCGATCCAGCCCGGGAAAACAGGGGAGCGCAAAATTGTCCTCGCTACGACTATTGCCGAGACGAGCTTGACTGTCGAGGGTGTGCGCATCGTGATTGATAGTGGACTAAAACGGGTCCCGCGCTTTTCTCCACGAACGGGGATGACGAGACTGGAAACTGCAAAGGTATCGAGGGCATCTGCTGACCAACGGCGAGGAAGGGCTGGACGTCTTGCACCCGGGGTCTGCTTTCGATTGTGGACAGAGCAAGAAGATCGTATGCTCATTCCACAGCAGGCACCTGAAATCATGGAAGCGGATCTGGCTGTGCTCGCTTTAGAGCTGGCTCTGTGGGGAGTCGGGGCACCGGACGAGCTGGATTGGCTGAATCCCCCGCCGAAGCCAGCAATGGCACAGGCTCAAGAGCTGCTGATTCAGCTGGGCGCATTCGATGAGCGGAAGCAAATCACAGCACATGGACGAGTGCTGGCTGGGATGGGGGTACATCCGAGATTGGGCCACATGATTCAGAAAGCGAATGAGCTGGGGGAAGGTGAACTGGCCTGCGAGTTGGCTGTTCTCTTGGAAGAACGAGATATTATGAGGGGGCGCCAAGCTTCGGCAGATGCGGATATGCGTACGCGTGTTGAACTGCTCCGACAGGTAGCAAACAAACAGAGTGTTGCAGTGGAGCTTCCGATTGATGTAGGAGCATGCAAAAGACTTTGGAATGAGGCGGCTCACTTTAAACGGATATGGATAAACAACATGCCCAGTGATGCGCCCACTCGTACAGAAGCAACGGGAAGACTACTGGCGTTTGCGTACCCGGATCGGATTGCCCAGCGAAGAGCAGATGGACGCTATTTGCTTCGAAATGGGCGTGGGGCGTCTTTTTCCGTGCAGCAGCCACTGACTGCTTCGCCGTATATTGTGGCAGCAGAACTCGATGACCAAGGTGCAGACAGTCGGATATTACTGGCGGCTAGTGTGGAAGAAAGCGAGCTGCTGAATGATTGTGCGATGCAGATTACCGAACGAATGAACGTATGGTGGGAGCATACGGCTGGGGCAGTTCGCAGCCGCAAGCAAAAGCGGTTGGGCGCGATCCTGTTGGCAGAAATACCTGCGGAGGCTTCGCCAGATGAGGTGTTAACAGCGTTTTTGGACGGAATAAAAGAAGAGGGCTTGGAGATTTTGCCGTGGAACCGGCAGGCGAGGCAGTATCGGGAGCGTTTGCTCTTTATGCAGCGTCTGGAGGAAGGCTGGCCGAATATGGAAGATGAGGCACTGCTTGCTTCCTTGGAGGAATGGCTCGCTCCCCATGTGTATGGTTTCAGAAAAAAGGAAGACCTGCAGGCGCTGTCAGTGACGACGTTGCTGGAGAGTATGCTGTCATGGGAGCAGCGCAGACAATTGGACGAATTCGCTCCAACTCATGTGATCGTCCCGAGCGGTTCCAAAATTCCTGTCGATTACAGCGATCCAGCGGCACCGGTGCTTTCGGTCCGGTTACAGGAGTTGTTTGGTTGGCAAGACTCTCCGCGAATAGGCAGAGGCAGAGTGCCACTGACATTGCACCTGCTTTCGCCGGCTCATCGTCCGGTACAAGTGACACGGGATTTGGCGAGCTTTTGGGCACATGCGTATTTTGAGGTGAAAAAGGATTTAAAGGGACGTTATCCCAAGCATTACTGGCCAGAAGATCCGTTAGCGGCCATTCCGACAAACCGGACGCGACCACGCATATAAATCGATTGGCTAGGTATATTCGGGCATAGAGGGAGGGCTTCGTGTCAGGTGAAATTTCCCATTTTGCTAGTTCCATGTTCGTGAGTCACATCAATTGTGAAACCTTCTTCGTGCTTGCGTACGTCAGGAAGATACCGTGAATCACGTACTACCCCCTCTATTTCTCTGGGCTGCCTGTTGATCAGGCGGTCTTTTTTTTGTGAAAAAAGGTGCCGCAGTTGCAGCGCCCTTTCTTTCGTATGGGGTCAAGGCTTACGCCTTATTTCCCCACTGCTCCCGATAAATCAACTGTTGCAAGTCCTCACGTTGTCTCCATTGGTGCAGCTCCAAGAGTGGACGTTCCGGATAATGATCCGTGTAACCGATCGACAGCAATGCGACAGGATCGATATGCGGCGGTATGTTCAGGATACGACGCACGTCGGCCTTCTTGTAAAAGCTGACCCAACCCATTGCCAAATCTTCGGCGTAGGCTGCCAGCCACATGTTTTGGATCGCGCAGCTGACAGACATGATATCTGTTTCCGGGATGGAATTGCGTCCGAGTACATGGTCTCCCCCACGTGTAGGATCACAAGTGACACAGATGGTGACAGGCGCTTCCTTGATCCCTTGAATTTTTAACTCCAAAAAGGTCGACTCTCGTCCCGTCCCTTCGTAGTGGATGGCAAGCGCCCGGCGTTCTTTATCTGCACATTCTGCGAGAGCTTGTTTGGTTGCGTCGTCTTCTACCAGGACAAAATTCCAAGGCTGCATGAATCCGACAGAAGGAGCGTGGTGGGCAGCAGCCAAGATCATGGCGAGCTTTTCCGGGGCGACAGGATCTGGGCGAAAGGTACGAATATCGCGACGATTGCTAATGGCTTTATACAAACCGTTTTTTTCTTCCGCGGTTAAGCGTTTCATGAGAAAACCTCCCTATTTGCATTCTGGTCTCTTTATTTTACTTACAAAGTATGCTTCCTTCCAGACATCTGCTTGACATATTCATGTCCTACGCTAAAGGGGAGATTAGTCCGAGCAGAGGGGAGCAAGAGTACGAGTATGCAAAACATCTTAATCGTGGAAGACGAGTTACCCATCTCTCGGGTATTAAAGGCGTATTTGGAAAAAAACAACTTTCGGGTTGAACAGGCATTTAACGGCGAGGAAGCTGAGCGGAAGTTTGATTCACTCAATCCTGCGCTCGTTTTGCTAGATGTGATGCTGCCTGGACGAAGCGGATGGAGTATTCTCGAATATATTCGGGCGAAAAGCTCGTGTCCTGTCATCATGCTGACAGC
The DNA here is from genome assembly GCF_023714195.1 of Brevibacillus sp. MER 51. Classification (NCBI taxonomy): domain Bacteria; kingdom Bacillati; phylum Bacillota; class Bacilli; order Caryophanales; family Paenibacillaceae; genus Brevibacillus; species Brevibacillus sp. MER 51. The sequence continues at coordinate 25,759 of NZ_JAMAUS010000025.1, forward strand.
GCTGGGACAAATCGATAACAAGCTGGCGGGTCTGAACCTAGGTGCTGACGACTATATCACCAAGCCCTTTATTGCCGACGAAGTGGTCGCTCGCGTACATGCAGTATTACGTCGCTCGAAACAATTAATAGAAGGCAATCATGTGAAGCAGTTTGGCAGTCTGAGAGTCGACTTCAAGGCGTATTCCGTCATGCTGCACGGCATCGAACTGGCGTTCACACCAAAGGACTTGTGCCTGTTTCTTTTTTTGGCGCAGTACAAAAACCAGACGTTCACCAGAGAACAGCTCATCGAGCAGGTGTGGGGGATGGATTACGAAGGAAGTGATCGCGCAGTAGACCTCGCGATCAAACGCATCCGGCGATCTTTGGAAAATTGGCCGACATCCGAAGGGGAAATCCGTACCTATCGTGGCTTGGGCTACAAGCTGTGCGTATATGAATGAGAAAAAACGCACCTCTTTGTTTCGCTATTGGACGACGCGATACTTGATCATCTTGTGTATCGGCCTTTTCGTGATCGGGATTGCATCCAGCTACTGGATTTCTTATAGCGAGACGCAAAAACGCCTTGATTTTATGAGACTGATGGCAGCGGAAGTAGCGGATCGGGTCATTGATGTGGAAGGCAAGGTAAAAATGGCTCCGTTCTTGTTTCGTATTGTGGACAGTCGTCAGGAGTCACTCGGAGTCAATTACAAGCCAATTATGATGATCTTGGATGAACACAAGCAACCGGTATTTGGCGTACCTGGTCTTTTTTCCGGGGAATTAAAGCGCATTGCGCCTGATCTGGTGGAAGCGGATGACAGCCTGTCACAGTTTGAGCTTGCGCGGGGCGAAGAAGTGCTTTTCGTGAAGGAAAGCATTAAGGTGGATGAGCGAGTGGTTGGATGGGTCATGCTGTTCACCCCACAAAAACAGGTGATACGAAGCATGACTGAATTTCAATTGCTCGCGATCATGCTTCTGGGTCTCGGTTTGCTTGGCTGGCTCGTCATTTATTTGCTGACGAAAAAGCTGTCTCAGCCGATTAAGGATGTGGCAGACGCTGCCAAGCAAATCGTGCTGGGAAACTACGAGATTCAATTGGATAAAAACAAGCGCGAACAAGAAGTATATGAGCTCATTCATTCCTTTGGAGAAATGGCAGAGCGATTGAAGCAGCTGGAAATGATGCGTACCGAGTTATTGGCAGGGGTGACCCACGAACTCAAAACACCTGTTACGTCCATCAGTGGGCTGGTGCAAGCCGTGAGGGAAGAGGTTGTGAGCGGTGAGGAAGCCAAGGAGTTTTTGGATATTTGTACGAAGGAAACGACACGTCTGCAAAAGATGGTAGAGGATTTGCTCGATTTTAACTCTTTTGCAGTCGGTGACATTCGCATTCGCAGGCAGCCTCAAAACATGCAGGAGCTGGTCCGGGAAATTACGCACCAATGGAAAATTATGCAGGAAGAAGAGAAGCTCTGCCTGGACATCGAAAGTACCTCTGATCCGATCATGATAGATACCGACCCGCTACGAGTGCAGCAAATCATGTACAATCTCCTAAACAATGCAGCACAAGCGATGGAATCGGAGGGGAGGATCGTCGTGTCACTATCTGCATCCGCAGAGGAGATTCGCATTGACGTGAAGGACAATGGACGTGGGATACCGATAGAAGAACAGTCTTTGATCTTCGAGAGATTCTACCGTGGCGAGGACAAGAAGCACATCGTCCGTGGGCTTGGGCTTGGCTTGTCTTTTAGTAGGATGATTGCCCAAGCGTTAGGAGGTGTGTTGATTCTGACTGAGAGTACCGCGTCAGGCAGCACCTTCACGTTGATTTTGCGCAAATAATCCATGCATGCTCGAAAAGCGACCTGGTTCTCTCCGGTCGTTTTTTTTGTGCCTTCATCTGACTTTTCCCTGACGTATTCGTTCCGTATAGTGGTCGCAACCAAAAAGACAAGTCTTCAATCAAGCAGACGGTAGGAGGACTGAGCGTGACTCACAAGGAGAACAAGAGAGAGTTGTTTTCGAAGGCAGGAAGCAACAGGAAAAGGTGGATCGTTGGAGTTTTGGCTGTCGGGGCCGTGATCGTTTCAGGAGGTATATTGGGCTACCAGTCATTTTTTACCCCACAAACGGCGCAGGCCGCTTTTCAAGTGGAGACGGTAAAAAGGGGGGACATCTCAGAAGTCGTGCAGGCATCAGGTACTGTCCAGGCTTCCAAGCGCTCGTCTCTCTCGTTTTCTGATGCAGAAGAAGCCAAGGATGCGATCTCTACTATTCAGGTCGGCGTTGGTGATGCCGTGAAGGCAGGGCAAATTCTGGCGACGATGGACGATTCTGTAGCGAGAATCCAGGTGACGAATGCGGAAGCCAATCTATTGTCGGCCCAAGCCAAGCTAGAGGAGGCGCAAAAGCGCAAAAGCCGTGCTGAAATCACTTCTTTACAAGCCGCCGTCAATCAGACCAAGAACGAATGGGAGCTCGCCAAGCAAAACATTGACGGAAAGAAAGCGGCGAATGACGTAGAAAAGGCAAAGGCAAACCTGGAGAATGCCCAGAAGACGTACACTTCCCAGCAGACCTTGTTCGCAGCAGGTGCGATTGCCAAAAGCGAATTCGACAGTGCCCAAGCCTCGTTGGACCAAGCCAAACGCGATTACAACTCGGCTGTATTGACTGCCGGACAGACGACAGGGCAGGCCAGTGTGAAGGTAGAGCAAGCATTGGCTGCGTATCAAACAGCACAAGAAGCGTTACAGGAAGCCAATGAAGGTCCGGATGCCGCCACAGTACTATCAGCCAAAGCAGCGGTGGAACAGGCAAAAGCGGGGTTGCAACAAGCACAGAAGGCATTGAGGGCTGTCACCTTGAAAGCGCCGATGGACGGAGTGATCGTCCAGGTGAATGGCAATGTAGGCGAAATACCCGGGAATGATTTCATTATCATGGATAATTCGAATAGCGGAGATTTAGAGGTATTGGCCCAGATTAGCCAGAGCGACATCGGTAAAGTGCAGGAAGGCTTGCCTGTGACGTTTACAACGAGTTCTTATGCGGACGAGACGTTCCATGGAAAAGTAAAGCTGATCTATCCGGAAGCGAAAACTGACGCTGGAGTCACCACTTACGATGTGCTGTTGTCTGTGGCAAACCAGGATAACAAATTGAAGATCGGAATGACGATGAACGTCGCGATCGAGCGAGGAACCCATAAAAATGTGCTCGTGGTACCTGCGCAAGCGCTGCAAACGCAAAATGGCAAGGATGGCGTGTATGTACTAAAGGATGCTGCTGCACAACAAGCTGGTGAAGGAGTAGAAGAGAATCAGGCTGAGGCGAAGCAAGTGAATAACCGCAGTGGAGGCAAAGAGGGCAGAGCGAATATGCCGTATCGATTTGTTCCAATCAAAATGGGATACTTCACTGCCGATCAGGTAGAGGTGACAGAGGGGCTTACTGAAGGAGATCGTGTCGTCATCCTCGCGAACACACAGACCTCATCTGGAACGAGTCAAAATGGAAATCGAATGGGCGGCGGTATGCCGGGATTCGGCGGAATGGGCGTCCAAATAAGGGGACGGTAGGCAGATGAAACCGGTCATTCAAATAGAAGAGCTGAGAAAACAGTACGTCATCGGAGACCAGGAGATTTATGCGCTCAGGGGTGTCAGCTTGTCGATTGAGGAAGGGGATTTCGTGGCAATCATGGGGCCATCGGGTTCAGGCAAGTCTTCGATGATGAATGTGATTGGCTGTCTGGATAAGCCTACCTCGGGAGAATTTTTTTTGGACGGCTATCCTGTATCACAAGCCCATGATGATGAATTGGCAGTCATCCGCAATCAGAAAATCGGTTTTGTTTTTCAAAATTTCAATCTGTTGCCACGTACAGCCGCAGTCGAAAATGTCGAGTTGCCTCTGTTATATGGAGGCACGCCTGCACGGGAACGAAGAGAAAAAGCCATCCGGGCATTAACCAGTGTCGGACTGGCAGAGCGATTGAACAACAAGCCCAATGAGCTGTCAGGTGGACAACAGCAACGCGTATCGATTGCGCGAGCTCTCGTCAACGATCCCGTCATTCTGCTCGCAGACGAGCCGACAGGAGCGCTGGATACGAAGACGAGTGAAGAGATCATGGGTATTTTTCAAAAGCTGAACGATGCGGGCAAAACGGTTATTTTGGTGACACATGAGCCTGATATTGCGGAGTATGCCAAGAGGATCGTCCGGTTTCGCGATGGGCAAATCATCGCGGATGAAGTGGTGGAGGATCGCAGAAGGGTGTCGATGGAGGGTAGAGCAGATGAGCTTTCTTGAATGTGTACGCATTTCTTTTCGCAGCATCAGGGCAAATGGCTTGCGCTCCGTCCTCACGATGCTGGGAATCATCATCGGTGTGGCTGCTGTTATCGCGATGGTGGCGATCGGAGAAGGGACTTCCACGTCTGTTGCTTCGCAGATCAATGGTTTAGGGAGCAACCTGTTGATTGTCACACCTGGTCAGGCGACACAAGGCAGGGTAAGCCTTGGGGCTGGCTCTCTGAATACGCTGACGATGGCAGATGCAGAAACCCTGATGCAAAAAGAGTCCATTTCGGGTGTGGCTCCCAGCGTCAATGCGCGGGGGCAGATTGTTTGGGGAAGCAATAACTATTCCAGTATGCTCGAGGGGACGTCAGCCGATTTCCCGCAGGTGAGGAATGTAGAAGTAGGACAAGGGCGCTTCTTTAGCAATTTTGAAGTGAAGATGCAATACAACGTGGCTGTCGTGGGGACAGAGGTGGTCAGCAACCTGTTTAAAGGAGCGAATCCAGTGGGGCAAACCGTTCAGATCAACCGGATTCCGTTTACGATCATCGGCGTATTGCAGAGCCAGGGTAGTTCAGGCATGACAAACAACGATGATCGGATCATCATTCCGATTACCACTGCGATGAACAGGCTGACTGGAGGCAAAAATGTGGGCTCGATCTATGTCTCGGCAGCATCGTCGGATTTGATGGAGAAGGCGCAACAAGATATTCAGCAAGCCCTTCGTTCCAATCACAAACTACGGCCACAAGCTGCCGATGACTTCCGCATTACGTCTCAATCTGACATTTTAAGCACGGCACAGTCAGTATCCAGCTCGATGACGGCGCTTTTATCTGGTATTGCTGCTATCTCGCTGATTGTTGGCGGGATCGGCGTAATGAACATTATGCTTGTTTCTGTCACAGAGCGGACACGGGAGATCGGAATTCGCAAAGCGATTGGAGCGAAGCGGGGAGATATTCTCCGTCAGTTTTTGATCGAAGCGGTTACGCTTAGCCTGATTGGCGGGGTGATTGGTATTGCCTTAGGGGTAGGGGCTGCGTTTTTGGTTAGCAAGCTCGGTCAGATGGCAACCTCAATTAGTCTGTCGCCGATCATGTATGCGTTTCTGACCTCTACATTGGTCGGTGTCATTTTCGGTGTGTATCCGGCGAGAAAAGCAGCACAGCTCAAACCAATTGACGCACTGCGGTATGAGTGAGTGTGTAATTTTACCAATCCGGGGCATACTAGCCGTGAGAGGTGTTGGTGCTGATGGAAAAAAGCGTTCAATTTTCCGTACCATGGCGAGAAGCGACACGCATTGTGAAAAGGATCAAAACAAGCAAATTGCGTTATTTTGTCAGACAGCAAGAGGGCAAGAGCAGTGTTGCGTTCGTCTTTCCTCGCGTTAGCGTCAGCCAATATGTCTATTTGTATATCATTTTTGGACCGAGAGCTGCTGATGTGCTCAACAACGATAGCAAATAGAATGCTCCCTGATGGCCTTAAGCAGGCGTCAGGGATTTGCAATAATTCACAGGAAAACAAAACCTGACACTTTTCGATAGGACTGTTTCATAGTACAATTCGAATATGAACGAACTTGGGGAAGTTCGGGATGGCGGCACCCAATCTGTGCAGAAGGGCCGCCTCTTTTTTTTGATCATAGGATATAATAGGTACATTTACCTGAATATACAGCTAGAATGAGTGAGTAGTGGGATATAAAATAAGCTTATTCACGTGAATATAACGTACTACTCTCTCCCAAGATTTGATCTTGGGGCTTTTTTTTGTCCAAAATGCATGAAAAAAAGCCGTTTCGTTTCTCATGACGGCTTTGTTATCGATAGGGTAGGTTGAAAACTTCCTTTTAGCAAGGCATCAATAAATTGCTCCTGTGTGAGAGAAATCGTGATGCCCATCCCAGACAGATCGACAGAAAAAACATTCTCTCGGTACAAATACCAGAGGTCGCCTGTCGGCTCAATGGAATAGACGTGTATATTTTTCTGGGAATGCTGGCCTGCCTTTTGGATTTCCCGTAACGCTGTAAACAGTTCACCCCAAACAGGCAGATAAGGCTTCGCTTGGTGCAGCATAATCGCTTGGATCAGTTGGTTTTTCACGAGAGAAATAGCATCCATGTTTGAGTGGTTCAACGAAGGCATGACCGTTATACTCCTTTAGCATGGCTTGGCGCATTAGTCTTGCGTGATGGCGATTTTTGTCGAAGTCATGAATAAGTGTAAAATAGTTATCCGTTCGATGCAAGAGAAGAGAAGGTAGAGATGAGTATTTGGATATTTGACGGTTGCTCTTGATTTGGATAGCATAGGAAAAGCGGTTTTGACAAATGGCAATAGCGAGAAGCGGGAGATGAGATTGTGGCAAAAAAACACCGGTTGATCATCGAGTTTTGCGGTGGATTTGGACAAGGGCTGGCCTTGCTGTATGCTTTGCGGTCGTCTGTTGTTCAAGTAGCAGGAATCATTTGCAGAGACACGCAGTCAAGCTTGGCTAGCAAACTGATTGATTTTGCACAGCCAGGTTATGAAATTCCAATCGTTACAGGTGCCAGGCAGCCGCTTTTCTCAGGAACGGTAGAAACGACCACCTCGGAAGGTGTACGACTCCTTGCAGAAACCACGCAAGATGAGGAAAGTGAATTGACGCTCGTGACGTTTGATCGTTTGACGACGCTAGCTCTGGCTGTCGCGCGTGATCCTTTGTTGGCCAGTAAATTTACGAGAATCGTGGTGCAGGGTGGAGCGATACGCGTACCAGGAGATGTAACGGCTATTGCCGAAACAAACATGCATGGTGATCCGGAAGCAGCTGCGCTCGTTTTGGCAGCACGCTTGCCGCTTGTGCTCGTTCCATTCGATACAACCAACTCGTTTCGTCTGACGGAAGAGCAAGTACATACGCTAGGAAGTCTCGCAGAAGCAGTTGGTCTAATCGATAGAACGACGATGTCGGACATGCAGTTCGCGGCTTCTGCTCGTGGGTTACATGCATGGGTAGCGATGCTCGCGGCTCTCTCGCCTGATAAAATGCGAACCGAGCAGATGAAGCTCTCAGTCGAATGCAAAAGTGAATTATCACGGGGTGCCATTCTAGCTGATCTACGGGCAAAACCGAGTGTAGGAACCGATACGGCTGTATGTGTTGAGGTTGAGATGGCAGAGGCAGAGCGCTGGCTGCAAACCGTTTTGGATCAGGGAGGGGTATAAGCGCATGGAAAAAATCATTTTGGATGTAGATACCGGGATTGATGATGCGCTGGCGATTGCTTATGCCGTTCACTCGCCTGCTCTTGAAGTGTGTGGGATTACCACGACTTTTGGCAATATTACGGTGGAGGAAGCAACACGCAATACCTTACAGGTGCTCGAGCTGCTGGGTGCGTCTGCGATTCCTGTCTATCAGGGGGCATCGAAGCCGATCGTTCGCGACCTTACAGGAAAAGCAAGGCTGTTCCACGGTGAAAACGGGCTAGGCAATGTGGTCCTTCCAGATCCATCGACAACGGCTCAGCCACAGTGTGCCACACAATTTCTCATCTCTGCGATTAAGGAAAATCCTCACGAATTGACGCTCGTGACCGTCGGGAGCATGACTAATTTGGCGCGGGCGATTATGGCTGCTCCAGAAATCGTATCCCTTGTCAAACGAGTGGTCGTGATGGGGGGAGCTGTAACGGTGCCGGGGAATCGCACGCCTGTAGCGGAGGCGAATATTTGCGCTGATCCGGAAGCCGCAGCGTACGTCTTCCAGTCTGGTATTCCCGTGACGCTGGTAGGCCTGGATGTGACGATGCAAACGCTGCTTACCCGCGAACACTTGCAGGAATGGAGAGCGAAGGATACACGCTTAAGCCATGTTTTCGCGGATATGTGCGAGGTGTACATGAATGCCTACGTGACTGTGGGCAACTTGCGCGGCTGCGGTCTGCATGATCCGTTGGCGGTAGGTGTCGTCATTGATCCGACGTTTGTGAAGTCAGTCCCAATGCATGTTGCGGTAGATACGTCCGGGGGAGCCAGTGATGCCCGTACGATTGGAGACAGACGGGAACATCCAGCCCAGCCGCCGAATGTGGATGTGTGCCTGGAGGTTGATCATGAGCGCTTTGTCAGCCATTTTTTACAATATGTTTTAGGTAGGTAAGGAGGAAGTTATTATGTTAAAAGAGTTTAAAGAGTTTGCGTTAAAAGGAAATGTCATGGATCTCGCTGTCGGTGTTGTTATCGGTGGGGCTTTTGGTAAAATTGTTACCTCACTCGTTAATGACATTATTACTCCATTGATCGGATTGCTTCTTGGCAAGGTAGATTTCTCCGGTTTGTTCATCAATTTGAGCGGGGTTCCTTATAAGACGATCGCTGAAGCAAAAGCAGCTCATGCTGCCACGCTGAACTATGGGTTGTTCCTCAACTCTGTGATTGATTTTGTCATTATTGCCTTTTCTATTTTTATCGTCATCAAACAGCTCAACCGTTTCAAACGCAAGCAAGAAGTGGAGAAAGCACCAGAGACAACGAAAGAGTGCCCGCATTGCATCTCCGCGATTCCAATCAAGGCTACGCGCTGCCCGAACTGCACCTCCATGCTGGAGACAAAAGGAACGGCATTGGCACCCGAATAAGACACATACACGAATCAGACGAACAGAGGAGGGCGATTATGCCTTCCTCTGTTTTCGTTTCACGCGGTTTTTATACTGATAGTGAAGTCTTTTAATCGTATGGTAATAAGTCTTGTCTTTGAGCTTGGCAAACAGTCCGTGGGAAGGAAAGTCGTAATTGACCTCAATAATGGAGAGGTTTCCAGCTTTATCAATGGCAAAATCGACGCCGATTTGCGCACTGTGCCGATATTTATTAAAGTGGGCACATACGCGGTGACTGATTTGGATCAACTGAGAGACGATACTTTTTATTTTGTCGGGCGTGACAGCTCCAGACTTTTTCAAGGCATGCGGGACTGTGACGGCATATCCGCCGCCGCGAGCTACATTGGTAATAATGCTGTCGGCACCAGCGACCTTGGCTAGCATGCCGGCATATTGCCATTTGCCCAAGCCATTGCGCATCATCATGACACGAATGTCAAAGGGACGACCGTCGATTTCAGCTAAATCCAGCCCTTTTTGTATGACATAATTTTTTTCTGTGCACTGAGCGGCAAGCTTCTGCTTCAAGTCAGCTAAAGAATCTGCCTGCATAGGCTCTCCGCGCTCCTTCACAAATTGATAGCCCCCGCTATCCGTTTTCCAGACGCGAATAATCCCTTTTCCCATATGAGTTCTCGTCGGTTTGATATAGACAGTAGAATACTTCGCTACATACGAGTCCAAGCTTTCGGGCTGATATAAAGAAGTAGGCGGCAGGTAAGGACGAATGTAAGGACTTTTTGAAAAGAACTGATGAAGACTCCACTTGGAGGAGGAGATCACATCATGCACCTCGCTTTACGAAAAATCCATTCGTTCCAGCATATGCAACTACATTCTCCACCGTTTTTGCTGGCTCCCGATGAGACTGGCGTTTTTCAAAAAATGCCGAGGAGTGAGAAGGATTTCAAAAATCGTGGGGGAATATATGTTCTAATCATTGGACAAGGATGGCGAAAATCATGCGGCTATATCGCCCAGTGCAACCTCCGACTCTGCAACGAGCGAACGTCCAAAATGAGTACCGTTACCGAGAGTACATGCCCAATAAAAGCCTGGCGAACTATATCGCCTGCTACTGGGTCTCAGAGTACAACGGCGAGGGTATCGCACGTGCGAGCCGAGTCATTCCGGATGGCTGCGTCGATATCATTTTCAATCTCAGAGCTACTTCTGTAAAGAAGGGGGCATTTCTAACGGGACTGATGCGGACGTACGAAGACATGCTAGTAACCGAACCACAATCTTTGATCGGCATTCGATTTTACGCTGAGGGAGCGGCCCGCTTTTTGCACTACCCCGTCGCCATGATCAACGGACATCATCCCAATCTGGAAGACATCTGGGGCAAAGAGGCGGATGAGGTGATAGAAGGCTTGCTTGAAGCCTCCGACACGGCGGAGCGAATCGTTTTGTTGGAGCGGGAGCTTATCAAACGAATGTGGATGGATGATCCAGCAGACCCGTTGCTATTGACAAGCATGAACTATTTGTATGAATACAGAGGAAATCTTTCCATGGGAGCGCTCGCTGAGAAAGTGAATTACAGCGAGAGAACCTTGCGCAGGACGTTTCAACAGCAATTGGGTATGAGCCCGAAAGAACTCGGACGAATCATTCAATTTCAAGGGCTGCTGCAAATGCTGGCAAAGGGAACGCGCACTTCGTTTACAGATGCCGCTCTCCAATGTGGCTATTACGATCAGTCGCACTTGAACAAGAGCTTTCACACTTTTTACGGTGTAGCTCCAAGCAAAATTGTCTCGCCAGATCGTACGAATCGATAGTCTTTAAAAGTTGTCCGTTTTTTACAATCTTCTTTTGGCGAGATGCGTTACCCTAAGGAAAGGATGGTGAATTCATGTGAATGAACAAACATTGGATACATACTGCCGGAAGCAGCCCGGTGCCACCCATGACTATCAGATGGATTGGGAATGCGATCGTTACCAAGTCGGAGGCAAAATATTTGCGATGATCGGGGGCGATTCGAAAGGTGTTCGCATCCTCACCTTGAAATGCGACCCGATGCGTGCGGAGGAATTGCGCGAGACATATGAAGGGATCGTACCTGGCTATCACATGAATAAATCCCATTGGAATTCTGTCTACTTGGACGCTGACATTCCCGAAGGTTTGTGGGAAAGGATGATCGAGCATGCGTACGAAACGGTGCTCCAAAAACTGCCCAAGCGCGTCCAGCAAGAAATCAAGAGCGAACAGGAGTGAGTGATGTGGGAATCAAGCTTGATATGGTAGGGATTGTCGTACAGGACATGAAAAAAGCGTTGGACTTCTATCGGGTACTCGGTTTTGATATTCCCGAAGGTGCAAATGAAGAGCCGCATGTGGAGGTAGCGCAGGACGGTGTTCGTCTCGCCTTTGATACAATGGAAGTTGCCAAGGGTGTGTATGGGGGATGGGAAGCACCTGTTGGGCATCGGATTGAGCTGGCTTTTTTGTGTGGGGATGCTGCGGAGCTTGATGGGCTGTACACGAAAATCGTTTCCCAAGGATACGAGAGTCACCGTGAGCCATGGGATGCGTTCTGGGGGCAGCGGTATGCCATCGTGAAAGACCCGGATGGGAACTTGATCAGTTTGTTTGCCTAATACGATCCTTACCATAAGAAGACAAGCCGAGCCTTTGTGAAAGAGGCTCGGCTTGTTTGCGTTTATAGACGAAATCATTGGCTGATATATAAAACTTTTTAATAGGAAAACATACCCATAACATCGCTGGTTTTTCTCAATAGAACGGGCTAGTGCTGAGACAGCTTGAAAGGGGTGAGACCTGTGCTTGGTTGTTGTTTGAAGAAATAAAATTTACTAACAACTGATTGACTTGTGTAATTTTACTACATATAATGAAAACGATAACAGGTTCGAATTTTTCAACGATTCTCGATTCTCAAATGGGGGCTTTTGACATGGATCAACCTGCAAATTTGCTCGATTATCGTGCGAAAAATGAGCATGTACTCATCGGCCTCATGTCGGGTACTTCGCTGGATGGCATTGATGCCGCACTCGTAGCGATCCGCACGGATGAACAGGGCGAGATCGAAAATGTGACTCTCCGCGATTTTTTTTATATGCCATACTCCGATGACTTGCGTGAGTGGGTCATGAATCTGTGCAGTGTAGAGACAGCGAGAGTGGATCAGCTGACTTCGGTTCATTACGGCTTATCTGAATGGTATGCCTATGCGGTACAGCGGTTGTTGCAAAAAGCTGGTGTCACGACAGCCGAAGTAGACGCAGTCTGTATGCACGGACAAACCATTTGGCATGTTGCCGGGCGGACGCCATTTCCCGGACCACAAGGAATGACAAAGGTCAGGGCGTCCTTGCAAATCGGCGAGCTGTCCACACTGGCAGAACGTACGAATATACCGGTAGTGGGAAACTTCCGCGCTCGAGACTTGGCTGCTGATGGAGAAGGTGCACCGCTTGTTCCGTATGCGGACTATATTTTGTTCCGCCATCCGCAAAAAGGCAGACTGCTGCAAAACATTGGTGGAATCGCCAATGTCACATTGCTTCCTGCAAGCGCAGCTATCGATCAGGTCGTCGCTTTTGATACCGGCCCTGGCAATATGATCATGGATCAAATCGTCCAGGTCATGACCAACGGACAGATGAGGTATGACGAGGGTGGCAAGTTGGCCGCAAACGGCACCGTCTCTTCAGTGTTACTGGAAAAATGGCTGAAAGACCCTTATTACCAGATCAAACCACCGAAAAGCACAGGCCGTGAAGTATACGGCAGAGCTTTTGCCCAAGAGCTGTTCCATGATGCGAATCAAATCGGGATCAGTCAGACTGATCTGTTGGCAACCGTGACAGCATTGACTGCCACGACAATTGCGAACGCCTACATGCAATTCGTATTACCAACAACCAAAGTGGAGGAAGTAATTGTCTCAGGGGGAGGCGCTCATAACCAGACGCTTCTCTCCATGCTGCAGCGTCAATTGCCGACAGGAATGACCGTGATGACGGCGCAGCAGTTTGGGATGCCTGACGATGCGAAGGAAGCCGTCGCTTTTGCCATTTTGGGTCATGAGACACTAATGGGACGACCATCCAATGTGCCATCCGTAACAGGGGCGAAGAGGGCCGTGCCGTTAGGAAATATATGCTTCTAACATGAGAACAACAGAGGGGGTACCATCGTGAAAAAACGAGTATTGGCAGGCTTTTTCCTATCATTGTCTCTCGCGCTTTCCGCTTGTTCTGGTGGAGGAACAGCACCCGCAGAGCAAGGCAAGTCAGCGGAAGGACAAGCAAAAACAGAACTGATCGTGGCAGCCGAGCAAGAGCCAGTGGGCTATGACCCGCACAAGGTTCCAGCGGCATCCAGTGTGCGCGTCTATGCGCTCATTTACGATAGCTTGACCAAGCTGGATGAGAACATGAACATCATACCGAATCTGGCAGAGAAGTGGGAGATTGCGCCGGACGGAAAAACGGTCACGATGTTCCTGCAAAAAGGCGTCAAATTCCACAATGGTAAAGACATGACGGCAAATGACGTAAAATTCAGCTTTGAGCGAATCATGAACCCAGACACGGGTTCGATCGCGAAATCGTATTTTTCCAGCGTAGAAGCAATTGAAGTGAAAGATCCAACGACGGTTGTCTTCAAGCTGAAAAATGCGGATGCCTCATTCGTTGCAAATACGGCAAGCGCCTATGCTTCTATCGTGCCAGCAGGCTCCACTGACCTGACCAAGGAAGCTATCGGTACTGGTCCATTCAAAATGGAAAAAAGTGAGTCGGGACAATATGTCCTACTGAAGAAAAATGCGGATTACTTCAATAAAGAACTGCCAAAGGTAGAGTCCATCAAGTTCCAAATTATGAAGGACGAGGCTGAGCGTCTCGCTGCAATTCGCTCCGGTAAAGTCGATATCAGTATGGTGTCTGCTGATTCTGCGAAGCTCTTGGAAGGCAAGCCAGGCGTACAGATCAAGAACTACCAATCCTTGGAGTACAGTTACCTGGGCATGAACGTAAACAAAAAGCCTTTTGACAATCCAAAAGTGCGCGAAGCAATCAGCTATGCCGTTGACCGTAACCAAATTATCCAGACTGTTTGGAAAGGGGAAGCGACTCTGACTGGTCCGATCGCTCCTGCTTTGACCAACTCGGCTTTGGACCCTGCTACTTATCCGACCTACAAAACAGACGTAGAAAAAGCGAAGCAATTGCTGGCGGAAGCGGGCTATCCAAACGGTTTCGAGACCCAAATCGAAACAGCTGCAACTTACCCAGACATGGTAGAAACGGCACAAGTGATTCAACAACAGCTCAAAGCAATCGGCATCAATGCAAAGATCAACCAGCTTGAGTGGGGGAACTACATCGATACGTGGAAATCCAAGGATATGAACTTGATGGTAGGCCGCAACACTTCTGGTGTAGATGCTGACCGTTCCATGCGTTTCTTCTTCTCGACAACTGGCTCTGCCAACGTGTGGAATTACTCCAACCCTGCCTACGATGAGCTGGTGCAAAAAGCACTGACGACAGTAGATCAAGCAGAGCGCAAAAAGCTGTATGATCAAGCACAATCCATGCTGGTAGCAGATGCACCCAACCTGTTCCTGACATCTCCGAAAAACTACTACGCGGTTCGTGACAACATCGATTTCACGCCGTCCGCAGCGGGTGAAATATACTCGCTGATCAAAACTTCGATTAAGTAATGTAGCATACATGTGATGAAGGCTCCGCCAGAGGTTAGGCGGAGCCAAGTTTCTAAATATGGAGGGAAACTCGTGGGATCTTATCTAATCAAACGTGTCGCCAGCCTGATTCCCATCCTGTTTGGCATATCCGTCTTGATCTTCACGATCCTGCATCTGGTGCCGGGCGATCCAGCTTCCATCATGCTAGGAACGAGTGCCACACCGGAAGCGATTGCGGCGTTGAATAAAAGCATGGGGTTAGATCAGCCTTTGATTAACCAGTACCTGCATTGGGTCACAGGAATCCTGCAAGGGAATTTTGGCGTATCGGTCCACACAGGAGAAGAAATTTTGCCCCAGATTCTCAAGCGCTTTGCCATTACCATGCAACTGACTGTATTTGGCGTTCTGATTGGGTGGGTGCTCGCGATTCCGTTCGGGATTCTCTCTGCTATTCGCGCTCATTCCAAAACAGACATCGTGGTTCGTGTGTTTACGCTACTAGGCATTTCTGTTCCGAACTTTGCCATCGGGACACTGCTCTTGCTCGGCTTTTCACTTTATTTCAACTGGTTCCCGCCTATTGATGTGGTGAACTTCTGGGATAATCCAATCGAGGCGTTCAAGGTATTCATTCTGCCTGCGACAACGATGGGGATTGTGGTGGCTGCTGGTGTGATGCGGATGACTCGTTCTGCATTTTTGGAAACCATGGACAAAGATTTTATACGGACAGCACGGGCCAAGGGTAACAGTAAATGGACAATCGTCATGGGCCATGCGTTCCGCAACTCTTCGATTCCGATTGTGACGATCGCAGGTATGCAGATCGGTTACCTGCTGGGCGGGTCTGTGATCGTTGAGCAGCTGTTCTCGATTCCTGGTTTGGGCCAGTACATTCTGGAAGGAATTTATCAGCGGGATTATCCGGTTGTACAGGGAGGCGTTTTGTTCGTCGCTCTGGTGTTTGTCCTGGTCAATCTGCTCATCGACCTGATCTATACCTGGATTGATCCGCGTATCAAGTATTGACAAGGGGAATGCGACATGAGCACATTTCGAAAGCGTTTTTTGGCGAATAAGACAGCCGTCTTCTGCTCCATTTTGCTGGCGTTGCTCTGTTTGACGGCAGTGCTGGCTCCGGTGTTGGCTCCGCATGACCCGACACAAATGTTTCAGGATCATCGGATGGAAGGCAGCTCGGGTGAGTTTTTGCTGGGTACGGACCAATTTGGTCGTGATCTTTTGAGCCGCATTATCTACGGTGCGCGCGTATCGCTGGTGGTTGGGCTTTCTGCCGTTCTTGTCAGCGTCGTTTTCGGTACGCTGTTTGGCTTGATCGCTGGCTACTTCGGGCGCTGGATTGACGGTTTTATCATGCGCTGTATGGACGTTCTGTTTGCTTTTCCGGAAATTTTGCTGGCGCTGGCGATTGTCGCCGCATTAGGGCCGGGAACCTTCAACACGATCATGGCCATCGGAATTGTGAACATCCCGATCTTCACCCGGACGGTGAGGGGAGCGGTTCTCTCTATCAAAAATCTGGAGTACGTAGAAAGCGCTCGTGCCATCGGTGCGAGTACACCGCGTATCTTGTTTCAAGAAATTTTTCCGAATGTAACGGCACCGCTGCTGGTTCAATCCTCTCTGGCGATTTCAGGTGCGATCCTGACAGAATCGGCGCTCAGCTTTTTGGGCTTGGGGATTCAGCCGCCAGACCCGTCATGGGGCGGGATGATTTCAGAGGCGCGCCGCTACATGGAGCTGGCTCCGGGCATGATCATCTGGCCATGTCTTGCCATGACGGTGACGATTCTTGCTTGCAACATGTTTGGGGATGCCGTCCGTGATATTCTCGACCCGCGTCATCGTGGGAAATAGGAACGATAGGCTGGGGTGAGAACGAATGAATGTGCAACAGATCAGAGAACGAATGGAGTCTAGTCTGACGCAAGGGATTCATCAGGGCATTTTTCCGGGAGGAGCTGTCAGCATGCTGCGAAAAGGCGCGCCTGCTGTGATGGTCTGCATGGGAAAAACAAGCTATGGACAAGAGGGAAGGCCGGTTCATTGTCAAACGCTGTATGATATGGCCTCCTTGACCAAGGTAATGGTGACCTTGCCGCTCATCCTCATCAGTGTGCAGGAAGGCAAGCTGTCGTTGAATGACTCGGCGACGACCTACTTGCCTGAATTAGCGAGCGCTCACGATCAGGAACGCAAAGGGCAGATTAAAATCATTCATCTGCTCACACATACATCGGGTCTTCCTGCATGGCGTCCGTACTTTTTGCTAGGGAAAAATCGGGAGGACTGTTTGCGGCTCATCGCAAACGAGTCGATGCTGGATGCCCCGGGGCGTAATGTTGTGTACAGCGATCTGGGATTCATGCTGTTGGGCTTTTTACTGGAGCGCATCTGGGAGGAGGAACTGGACGCGCTTTCGAAGCGACTGATTTTTCAACCGAGCCGAATGTTTCATACAAGCTACTTGCCGCTGGAACAACCACGTCTGCAAGGAATGGACATTGCTGCTACGGAGAAGGGCAATGCCTTTGAACAAAATATGGCGGTGACTTTTTTATCGGAGCTAGCAGAAGCTAGACATCCTTTGGCGCTGGAGTGGCAGCAAGCTTTGACCGGATACGGTTGGCGAGAAGGAGTTATTAGTGGCACTGTTCACGATTGCAACGCCCACTATGGCTTGGAAGGTGTCAGCGGGCACGCCGGACTTTTTTCCACCTTGGCTGATACAGAGCGCTACATCCACATATGGACGAGTGGGAAGGCTTCCGTACAGCTTGATCCGACGCTGTGTGCCTTGGCTACTCGCTCACTAACAGACCATTCGATTCATCGCAGAGGTTTGGGGTGGATCATTTCCCCGACAGGCGGTTCCTTGGAACAACTTGCCGCAGGCTGTAGTGGGGGAGACCTTGTTTCGGAACGCGCCTTTGGGCATACCGGCTTTACAGGAACGTCGATCTGGTCGGACCCGGAGAGAGACGTGACGCTGATTACATTGACAAACCGCGTGCATCTTGTCGCGAGCCCGTTGATCGGGGCGTGGCGGACCGCTCACCATAACCGATTATTTTCTGTAATCAAACCTGACCACACATCCTGATGAAAAGGGGGAATACTCATGGCAGCAATGCTTACGATTGATGATTTGCGAACTTCTTTTATCCAAGCAGGCAAAAAGCTGACCGTGATCGAGGGTGTCAGCCTCTCTGTAGAGCCTGGTGAAACCGTCGGTGTGGTCGGTGAATCCGGATGTGGAAAAAGCGTGACCAGCATGTCCATCATGCAGCTCTTGGGACGGAATGTAGAGATGACCGGGAGCATCCGTTTTCAAGACAAGGAGCTGCTCTTACTCACGGAAAAACAAATGCAAGCGATTCGCGGCAATCAGATCGCGATGATTTTTCAGGAGCCGATGACTTCGCTAAACCCATTGCATTCGATCGGCAAACAGATCAGCGAGCCCTTGCGTCGGCATCTCGGACTGTCCAAACAGGAAGCCAAGCGACGGACGATCGAGCTTTTGAAAGAAGTCGGGATTCCGCGTGCTGATGAAATCATTTCCGACTATCCGCACCAATTGTCAGGTGGGATGCGTCAACGTGTGATGATTGCGATGGCGATGTCTTGTGCGCCCAAGCTCTTGATTGCCGACGAGCCGACGACGGCTTTGGACGTGACGATTCAGGCGCAAATATTGGAACTCATGAAAAAAGTCCGTCAAGAGCAAGGCACTTCCATCCTGCTTATCACACATGACCTAGGAGTCGTAGCGGAGATGTGTCATCGCGTCATCGTCATGTATGCAGGTCAAATCGTAGAGGAAGCCGACGTCAAGCAACTGTTTGACGAGCCGAAGCATCCATATACGAGAGGGCTTTTGAAATCAATGCCTTCTGTCAGTGTCAACCAAGTGCGTTTGGATGCGATTCCGGGCTCGGTGCCCCTTTTGAGCGAAATGCCTGCGGGTTGTCGTTTTGCACCGCGCTGTTCACAAGTCATGGATATTTGCCGTGAGAAAAATCCAGAGCTTACGCCTGTCGCAGACAACCAAAAGTGCCGCTGCTGGCTGTATCGCGAGGAGGACGTGCAATGAGGCAACCACTATTGGAAGTCAAATCATTGACCAAGCATTTCACGAGCAAGCAAGGATTCTTCAGCAAGGAAAAAGTCGTTCGTGCCGTCGATGGAGTTAACCTTGCTGTTTATCCTGGCGAGACTGTCAGCATCGTTGGCGAATCGGGGTGTGGGAAGTCCACGACAGGACGATGCATCCTCCGCTTGATTGAACCGACTGATGGAGAAGTCTTTTTTGAAGGACAGGATATCCGCAAGCTCAATGAATCAGAGCTGCGTAGAGCCAGACGCAACATGCAGCTCGTTTTTCAAGACCCGTTTGCTTCGCTGAACCCGCGTAAAACAATCGGACAGCTTTTGGAGGACCCACTCATCATCCACGGCATCGGCAATTCAGCAGAACGCCGAAAGCAAGTCGAGGAGATGATCCAGATCGTCGGCCTCTCCAAGCAGCAGCTGGATCGCTTTCCGCATGAATTTTCTGGTGGTCAGCGCCAGCGGATTGGCATAGCAAGGGCACTGATTTTGCGCCCGAAGCTGATTGTGGCCGATGAGCCTGTGTCTGCACTGGACGTGTCGATTCAGGCGCAAATTTTGAACCTGATGCAAGATTTGCAAAAGGAGTTCAATCTGACGTATTTGTTTATCTCGCATGATTTGAGTGTCGTCCGCCATATTTCTGATCGGGTAGCGGTAATGTATCTAGGAAAAGTGGTGGAGGTAGCGGATAAACAATCGTTGTACGAGAAACCCACGCATCCCTATACACAAGCACTGTTATCAGCGGTGCCTGTACCAAATCCCCATTTGACGACCCAGCGGATCATTTTGGAGGGCGACCTGCCGAGTCCAGCGAAACCGCCGTCTGGCTGCACATTCCATCCGCGTTGCCGCCACTGTATGGACATTTGCAAAACGGTTGCTCCTGTTGCTAGCGAGGTTTCAACAGGGCACTTTGTCACTTGCCATTTGGATCAGTCATGAAGTGAACATGGGGCAGCAAGATTGAAAAGGAGGTTCGATAGAGCATGAATCTGGAGAACTTGCAAGCATTGACGACTGAAGAAAAAAACGAGGGCAGCAGTGATTTGGATCAATTGAGTGCCCGAGGCATCGTACAAATGATGAACGATGAAGACAAGAAAGTTCCATATGCGGTAGAGCGCGTCCTCGATCAAGTATCTGATGCGGTAGAGGTTATCACACACGTACTGGAAAAGGGCGGAAGACTGTTTTACTTTGGTGCTGGAACGAGTGGACGTTTAGGAATTTTGGATGCGTCCGAGTGCCCGCCCACCTTTGGTACCCACCCTGAGCTCGTTCAAGGCGTGATAGCAGGCGGGCCATCCGCAATGGTACGCGCGGTAGAGGGCGCAGAGGATTCCTTTGAACTGGGTCAAGAAGATGTGCATAAATACGGTGTGACCAAAAATGATGTGGTCGTAGGGATCGCAGCCAGCGGACGGACTCCGTATGTTCTCGGTGTTTTGGCGGAGGCACAGAGGATCAAAGCCAAAACGATTGCTGTCTCTTGCAACAAGCCTTCGTACATCAATGAAGGCGTAGATGTAGCTATTAATGTCGTCGTAGGACCGGAAGTATTGACCGGATCGACGAGGCTCAAGGCAGGAACGGCCCAAAAGCTGGTGCTGAACATGCTGACGACAGCGACGATGATTCGCTTGGGCAAAGTGTACGGAAATTTGATGGTCAGCGTGCAAGCGACCAACCTCAAGCTAAAAGAACGAGTAAAGCGGATCATCATGGAAATAACCGGAGCGAGTTACGAGGAAGCGGAGCAACTGGCTGATCAGGCAGACGGTGATGCGAAGACAGCTATTATCATGAAGCTAACCGGATCGAGCAGGGAAGAAGCCACTCGTTTGTTGAATGTTACCAATGGAAGAATCAGGGAAGCAATTTCGCAGTTGGACTAAGTTCATGGGAAAGGGTGGAGAGATTCCATGTTGCCAGAATCTATTCGCGAAGAGCTGCGTGCTATCGTCGGAGCGAAAAACTGTCTCGACAAACAGGAAGCATTAGTCGCTTATTCGTATGACGCGACGCCAATGCAGCAGGCATTGCCGGATGTGGTCGTCATGCCGCAGAGCACTGCCGAAATCCAACAGGTCATGCGAGTTGTAGCACGACACCACATCCCGATTGTGACGCGTGGGGCTGGCTCTAATCTATGCGGTGGAACGATACCAGTCGGGGGCGGAATTGTTTTGGTGTTGAGCCGGATGAATCAGATTGTAGAGATTGCCGAGCAAAATTTGACGATAACGGTGCAGCCGGGGGTCCGAACGGTCGACATCCATCAGGCGGTAGAGGAGCTCGGTCTGTTTTACCCACCCGATCCAGGCAGTATGGTCATCTCCACGATTGGCGGGAATATTGCGCTTAATTCGGGTGGACTGCGCGGGTTGAAGTACGGGACAACCAAGGATTACGTGCTGGGTCTCGAAGCTGTTTTGCCGAACGGAGAGGTCATTCGCACCGGAGGCAAGCTGATGAAGGATGTGGCGGGCTATGATCTGACCAAACTTTTGGTCGGCAGCGAGGGCACATTGGCGATCATTACCGAGGCTATTCTCAAGCTGATTCCGAAGCCGCAGACACAGCGAGTTATGCTCGCGATGTTTTCAGATATGGCACAGGCAGCGAGGTCTGTTTCCGATATCATTGCCAATCGGATCATCCCTGGCACGCTGGAATTTCTCGATCAGGGCACGATCCGTGTTGTCGAGGATTTCAAACAGATCGGGCTACCGACAGATGTCGCGGCGATCCTCCTGATCGGACAGGACGGAGAGCCGCAGACGGTTGATCGAGATATGGGGCAGATCGCTGCGATTTGCGAGAAGAATAATGCGGTCCAAATCAAGGTAGCGACGACAGCGGAGGAAGCTGATGAGGTGATGACGGCCAGACGCAGTGCGCTCGCCGCGTTGTCACGGATGCGTCCGACGACCATTTTGGAAGACGCAACCGTTCCTCGCGCCTCGATTGCGCCGATGGTCGCCGCGATCCAAGAGATTACAGAGCGATACGGTCTGCGCATTTGCACCTTTGGCCATGCGGGAGACGGCAATTTGCATCCGACCTGCATGACAGACGCCCGCAATACGGAAGAGATCGAGCGTGTCGAGCATGCTTTCGAGGAAATTTTCGCAGCGGCAATCGATTTGGGCGGAACGATTACGGGAGAGCATGGCGTAGGAATCGTCAAGGCACCGTATTTGGAGTGGAAAGTAGGAGCCGCAGGTATGGAGATCATGAAAGGCATCAAGCACGCTTTCGATCCTCACAATCTACTGAATCCTGACAAGATGTTTGCCAAAGAGTCCCGGAACAGAGTGGTGATCCAGCGTGCTTAAAGAAGCCTTGGTAAAGAAACTCGATTACGATGAACTGTCCAACTGTATGCGCTGTGGCTTCTGTCAGCCAGCTTGTCCGACTTTTCGGGAAACAGGCTACGAGGCAGCTTCTCCACGAGGTCGCATCGCCTTGATGAAAGCTGTAGCAGACGGTGTCATGGAACCGGACAAGGATTTCGTCGATCAAATGAATCTATGTCTAGGCTGCCGGGCATGTGAGCCAGTATGTCCAGCAGGTGTGCCGTACGGTCAACTGATCGAGCAGACGAGAGAAGCGATTGAAGAGGTGCAGGAGCATCCATGGTGGGTCAAACTCGTCCGCAAGCTCGCGTTTTTCCACCTGTTTCCTCATCAGAAGCGCATGTACCAGCTCGGTGGGCTGTTGCGCTTTTATCAGCGTTCAGGCGTGCAAAAAGTCGTTCGCAAGCTGGGAGTGCTGTCCATTCTGCCAAAGCAAATGCGGGAAATGGAAGCGATCATGCCAGAAGCTTCTGGAAAAGGTATCGTGGACTTTTTCGGTGGCACGGTTATTCCAGCGGCAGGCGAGCGCAAGTATCGTGTAGGAATGTTCCACGGCTGCATCATGGATGTCCTGTTCAATGAGACGAATCGCAACACCGTGCGGATTCTGAGTGAGGCAGGCTGTGAGGTCATCATCGCTCCAGACCAGGTTTGCTGCGGTGCTCTCCATGCACATAGCGGTGAACGTGAACAGGCTCGCCATCTGGCGCGAAAAAATGTGGCTGCTTTTCACAAGGCTGACGTGGATATCATTGTATCCAATGCAGGTGGTTGCGGGGCGATGCTGCAAGATTACGACCATTTGCTTGCGGAAGATGCCGAGTGGCAGGAGAGAGCACAATGGTTCGCTTCACGCGTGAAGGATATTAGCGAGGTACTTACACTCCTCGTTGAGCCAAAAGAGTGGCAGTCCTTGCCGCAACGAATCACCTATCAATCCTCGTGCCACCTGCGTAACGGGATGAAGGTGACAAAAGAGCCAGTGAACCTCTTGCAAGCCATTCCGGGTGCTACATACGTACAACTTCGCGAAGGAGATCGCTGCTGCGGTTCAGCTGGCATTTACAATCTGGTGCAGCCTGAGATGGCGGGGAGCCTTTTGGATGAAAAAATGGGTCATGTAGCAGCTACTCAAGCAGACATTTTAGTGACCTCGAATCCGGGCTGTCTGTTGCAAATGAAAGCAGGCATTCATCGAGCGGGACTGGAAGGAAAGATGGAGGCCGTACACATCGTCGATTTATTGGCACGTGTGCAGCGGAAAGAAAAGCCCTTGTCTCCCCCTGAGTAAGTGGGGAAGGACAAAGGCTTTTTCCGCTTAAGAGGGGCTAGCTGCTTTGTGCTTTTTCCTGATCGTAGATATCCAACGCAGCTTGAACGGCGCGTCCTGCGTGTACACGGGCGCCATGCCGGAGAAGAACCGCTTCCAACGCCCCTAGCACATGCAATACATTTTTCTTCCTGCAGCTGTAGCCCATTGTGCCAATCCGCCAGATTGTCCCTTTTAACGGCCCAAAGGAACTGGCAATTTCAATATGAAAATCTTCGAGCAGCATGGCCCGGACTGACTCTCCGTCGAGCCCGTCAGGAATTTTGATACAGGTCACGACAGGAAGCTTGCAAGCCGGATCGCCGTAGAGCTGCAAACCCATCGCCAACACACCGGCGACCAAGGCTTGTTCATGCAAGCGATGTCTGGCGAATCTCTCCTCCAGGCCTTCTGTGAGGGCAATGCGCACACCTTCTCGCAAGGCGTACAACATCGTGGTCGCCTCCGTATGGTGGTTCAGCCGTGCGGGTCCCCAGTAATCCATGAGCTGGCTCAAGTCAAAATAATTGCTGCGAATCGTTCGGGTTTGAGCAGATTTCGGAGCAGAGGGATCAGCGAGTCCACGCTCAATTTTTTTCCGTTGGAGCAAGAGTGCTTCTACACGAGAATTAAACGTGATAGGAGCCATCCCAGAGGGGACAGACAAGCATTTTTGTGTGCCGCCAATACATGCGTCGATATACCAATCGTCCACCTTCACTTCTGTCCCGCCGATAGAGGCGACAGCATCGACGACAAACAGGACATCCATCTGGCGGCAAGCTTCCCCGATTTCTTTCAAAGGCTGAACACAGCCAGTGGATGTTTCGCCGTGAACCATTGCTACGATTTTGGGCTGAACTCGCTCGATTTCAGTAATCACGTCCTGCGGCTCAAAGACACTTCCCCAGCGTGTTTCCATCGTAATCACATCTGCGCCGTACCTTTCCGCAATCTCTGTAAGCAAGTGCCCGAATCGTCCATAAATGGGTACAAGCACCCGATCTCCTGGTTCGATTATGCTACACAAAACGGCCTCAATGCCCGCCCGGGAGGTTCCGTCTATCGGGAATGCCCAATGATTGGATGTCTGGAACAATTTCCGAAGCATTTCCATTGTTTCGTTCATAATGTTCGTGAATTCTGGATCGAATTGCCCCAAAATGGGTGAACCCATCACGCGAAGAACACTAGGCTCGGCCTCGACGGGCCCTGGCGTCATGATTGTTCGTTGTGAGGTGGTCAGTTCTTTGTACGCACACATAAGCTCTCCCCCAGATCTTTCTATATCAACGGCCGATTTTCCGATTCCATCACCGGAAAAAACGGCCGTAGCACTACCAAACTTCTATGCCCATCAAAAATCTATTTTGAAATTCAAGAAGCCAGCTTTTCTCAGCGCCTCGTAGATAATGACGAGCGCTGGACCGAGTATCAGCCCGAAAAATCCAATCACCTGAAATCCGAGGAACATGCTGACAAGAGCGGCTAGGGCGCTAATTCCCAAATTAGATGCGAGTACCTTGGGTTCAATAATGCGGCGGACGACCGTAATCACGAGGAAGATGACGATCAGGCCGATTGCCAAATAAGAGTGGCCCATCAAGAAGTTGTAAATAGCCCATGGAACGAGGAACGAGCCTGCCCCCAAGATGGGGAGAATATCAACGAAAACGATCATGAGCGAAATGACGGCTGCATACTTGACCTGTAAAATGAGTAATCCCAAAAAGGACAGCGTGAACGTCATCAGGCTCAAGATGATTTGGGCACGTAAAAAACCAACGGTGGCACGGTTCAATTGAGAGATAACCACCTCGACCTTTTCACGAGCAGACACCGTGAACATTCGCATGAAGCCCGCACGCAATTTCGGCAAATCGAGACTGATCAAAAACAAGGCAACCAAGTAAATAATCGTAGAGATCAAAAAGCCCGGAACGATGGCTGCCACACCGAGAATACCTTTGGCAATCGTGGAGGCTGAAGTAAGCGCCCAGTTTTTAAGCCCAGCGAAGACGCTCTGGATTTCCGATACGGTTTCGGCAGGTAACGACGCATAGTACGTTTCCCAGCTCATCAAATAGGACTCGACCAACTCAAAAATATGCTGCGAAAAAGCCGGTAATCGCTGAGCCAAAACAATTCCCTGAACCACAATCTGCGTACCGATCCAGTACAGTATGATCCCAAAAGAAATGAGGAAGAGGAAAAAGGATGCGATTACCGCACTCATTCGATTCATTCGTAGCCTTTTGGTAAGAAACAAGACGAGTGGCTCAACCAGAATTGCTGTTAACAGTGCTAGCAAAAAGGGGACGGAGTAAGGCAAAAGAAACAACCCGACTGCTAGAACTAATAGCAGGATGATCATTTTCCGAATCGTCATGACTGCGCTCCATTCTGAATGAAAAATCGCTGAAAATTGATTCTCTTATTTTATCATTTTTCCAGAAGCGAACACAATGAACCCAATCTTATCGCGAAATTGATAGATATTGTCAGAAAAAATAAAGAAATGAAAAGAATACAAAAAAGGGGAAAACACAAAAATTCATGATATGATGCTCACCTATATACCACTCGAGTTTGATGCGTATCAGCATATCGACTTGAGAGCTACATCTTAATCTTTCATAGCGAGGTGTCAGAATGAAGCGGTTTGGATTAGCGATGCAAATTGTCGTCGGTCTCATTCTGGGTATCCTGGTGGGTGCTATTTTTTACGGCAACCCAGCAGTGGCGACCTATTTACAGCCTATCGGTGATATTTTTCTCCGATTGATTAAAATGATTGTCGTTCCGATCGTTGTTGCCACGCTTATTGTGGGCGTAGCAGGCGTAGGTGACATGAAGAAGTTGGGCAAAATCGGTGGTAAGACAATTTTGTATTTTGAAATCGTTACCACGATTGCCATTATCGTTGGTCTTTTGGCGGCGAACATCTTTCAACCGGGTGTCGGTGTGGACCGAACAGTCCTTACCAAGACTGATATCCACAAGTATGTAGACACGGCAGAATCAACACAGAGCCACGGTATGGTGGAAACATTCGTTAAGATTGTACCAACGAATATTTTTGATTCTCTTGCTCGTGGTGATATGTTAGCGATTATTTTCTTCTCCGTTCTGTTTGGACTTGGTGTCGCAGCAGCAGGCGAGAAGGGAAGGCCGGTTCTCAACTTTTTCAATGGAGTCGCGGACGCCATGTTCTGGGTTGTGAACACCATCATGCGTTTTGCTCCGTTTGGTGTTTTTGCATTGATTGGTGTTACCGTTTCCAAATTTGGTTTGTCTTCCTTGATTCCATTGGGGAAACTGGTTATTTTGGTTCACGTTGCCATGGTGTTCTTCATCTTGGTGGTATTGGGTATCATCGCACGTATCAGCGGAGTCAAAATCACTTCCCTCCTGCGTGTGCTGAAGGACGAGCTGTTGTTGGCTTACTCCACTTCCAGCTCCGAGACTGTACTGCCTAAAATCATGGAAAAAATGGAGAAGATGGGCTGTCCGAAGGCGATCGCGTCCTTTGTTATTCCGACAGGCTACTCCTTCAACCTGGATGGTTCCACACTGTACCAGGCACTGGCGGCTCTGTTCATTGCGCAAATGTATGGTATTCACATGCCAATCAGTACACAGATCACGCTGATGCTCGTACTGATGGTTACGTCCAAAGGGATCGCTGGTGTACCGGGAGTATCGTTCGTAGTACTGTTGGCTACGCTCGGCTCTGTAGGTCTCCCAGTAGAAGGTCTTGCTTTCATCGCCGGTGTAGACCGTTTGATGGATATGGCTCGTACAGTTGTTAACGTTGTAGGTAATGCGTTGGCAGCAATCGTAATCTCCCGTTGGGAAGGTCAGTTCGACCAAAAGAAAGCAGACGATTATGTTCAGGCAGTAAAAGCCGATCCAAGTGCGGCTTAATCTAAGCTATTAATAATTTTAAGAAGCCTCCTGTCAGTGAATTTAGCTGGCAGGGGGCTTTTTGTTTTGTTTTAAAAAGTGGCTAGGGTGGTGGGAAGAAGCGCATTTCCAGTCTACGCTTCGGCCTCCGCCCTGCAAGGGGTGAAGACTGTCCGCTTCGCAATAAATGGCGGGAGCGCTTCAAACGTAGAAGTCTCGGTGAAGTATTCCATAAGTTATTATGAACGAGGACAGCCCCTATTCGTAACTTCGTAGGTTACTCTGGCTACACTAAGGGCAAGTACGCCAATAGACAGAGCGCTACAATACGAAAGGAGCTGCTACTTATGAAG
>NZ_JAMAUS010000026.1:0-51902 GCF_023714195.1 Brevibacillus sp. MER 51
CACGCCGCCAGCGTTCGTCCTGAGCCAGGATCAAACTCTCCAATAAAGTTTGTTACTGGTTCAAAGCTGGCAAATCATTTAATGATAGACTCATTAACGCTTTCGCTGTTCAGTTTTCAAAGAGCATATCGTTCTTTTCTTTCGTCGTTAGCGCCTGTGGCGCCGACCTTTTAAACTATATCAGATCTTCTTTTGAAAATCAAGGGTTATTTTTAGAAGTTTGAAGTTTTTTTCATTCTCTCTAAAATTCCCTTCAAAAGCGACAAGAGTTATCATACCAAGTCGGTAGCAAAAACGCAAGCATTATTACCTAGAATTTTATCCCACTCCCGGTTTAGCTAGAACAGACAGGAATTCTCCCATAGAGCTAATAACAATTCGCGGCATGAAAAGCTCCGGAAGCTCTGACAATAACGGATTCTTGCACTCCCTCCTCCACTTCTCCAAGCAAAACAGACGCATTCCATGAACATTTGCACGCATCCGCGGTTGGAGCTTTAACAAGTCCTCTGGCAAATTTCGTTCTATTAAAATTGAGGTTACATGACTGCGGTTAGCAAGTTGAATGTCATGATCCAAACGATCTCCTACATGAGCAATTACTTTTCCCTGCAGTTTTTGCAAAATAGCTGGGTCAGGCTTGCCAGTACCAGTTCGTTCTGGCGTAATGATCTCATCAAAGTAATCCAGCAAGCCTAGTGCCTCCATTACTGGTGCCTGAAACTTGTAAAAGCCATTTGTGACCACGGCTAAAGAAAAGCCCCGCTTCTTTATCTCCTCGAGCACCTGAAGAATTCCATCCTCGAGCAAATGAACCTTGGGCACTACAGAGTGTTTCCGAACCAACAATTCAATATCAATCCTTTTTTCTATACACCACGCATCGCATCTACTGCCAAGGATATCATCCCAGTCATACGCTTCTACATAGCGTTCTTGGGACATCCGCTGCTCATGCTCGGCTACCATTTCAGAAACAATGTCATGCTCTCTCCCCAATTGACCGGAGATAACACGCGCAATCTCCGGAAATACCCACGCCCCAAACGGGTTTTGCATCAAAGTTCCATCCAGATCAAAGCTAATCCAGCGCTTGCTCATTTTATCACCCCTGATACAAGTCCTTCCATAGATAGTCAAACACACCGTGTTGTATTCCCCAAATAGTGTAAGCACGCCTAACGGAATGGTGCTAAATTTTTCGTTCTTCAAAAAGATCAGCGGGTAAAGGAAGAATTCCACGCTCCAATGAGATGGACGAATATGCACATAAAAAAAGAGACAGACGATTTGTCTGCCTCTTCTTAAAGAAAACGGCAAGCCGCTTTCTTACATCATGCCCATACCGCCCATGCCACCCATATCTGGCATGCCCATAGGAGCTTTGTTTTCTTCAGGTTTGTCAGCAATTACTGCTTCTGTAGTCAGGAACATAGCCGCTACAGATGCAGCGTTGGACAATGCGGAGCGAGTAACTTTCGCCGCGTCAACGATACCAGCTTCGAGCATATTTACATACTCTTCAGTTGCAGCGTTGAAACCGATGCCCACTGCTTCTTTTTTCAGACGCTCTACGATTACAGAACCTTCGAGTCCTGCGTTCGCAGCGATTTGACGAACTGGCTCTTCCAGGGAACGGAGTACGATTTGTACACCTACAGCCTCTTCGCCACCTACATTGATCGCTTCAACCGCTTTGATTGCGTTGATCAAAGTAGTACCACCGCCAGGTACGATACCTTCTTCTACTGCTGCGCGAGTAGAGTTCAGAGCGTCCTCGATGCGGAGTTTTTTCTCTTTCAGTTCGGTTTCAGTAGCTGCACCGACTTTGATTACTGCTACACCGCCAGCCAATTTAGCCAGACGCTCTTGCAGTTTTTCGCGATCGAAATCGGAAGTAGTATCTTCGATTTGTTGACGGATTTGGGTTACGCGGCTCTCGATGGAAGCCTTGTCGCCAGCACCTTCAACAACAGTTGTGTTTTCTTTTGTAACCACGATTTTGCCAGCGCGGCCCAGTTGCTCCAGCTTAGTGGATTTCAGGTCCAGACCCAGTTCTTCTGTGATTACTTCGCCGCCAGTCAGAGCAGCGATGTCTTGCAGCATAGCTTTGCGGCGGTCGCCGAAGCCAGGTGCTTTAACCGCTACAGCTGTGAAGGTACCACGCAGTTTGTTCACTACGAGAGTAGCGAGCGCTTCGCCCTCAACATCTTCAGCGATGATCAGGAGTGGTTTGCCGCTTTGTACGACTTGCTCCAGTACAGGCAGAACTTCCTGGATGTTGGAGATTTTTTTGTCAGTGATCAGGATGTAAGGGTTGTTCAGAACCGCTTCCATCTTGTCAGTGTCAGTGATCATGTAAGGGGAAGCGTAGCCACGGTCGAATTGCATACCTTCTACTACTTCCAGCTCTGTTACGAATCCTTTGGATTCTTCAACAGTGATTACGCCATCTTTGCCCACTTTTTCCATTGCTTCAGCGATCAGGTTACCTACTTCTTGATCGTCAGCGGAAATAGCAGCTACTTGCGCGATAGAGGATTTGTTCTCAACCGGCTTCGCGATGGATTTGATTTCTTCTACAGCTGCACGAACTGCTTTTTCCATACCACGACGGATAACCATTGGGTTAGCGCCAGCAGTTACGTTTTTCAGACCTTCACGGATCATAGCTGCAGCAAGTACAGTTGCAGTTGTTGTACCGTCACCAGCGATGTCGTTGGTTTTGGTAGCAACTTCTTTAACCAGTTGCGCACCCATGTTTTCGTAAGCGTCTTCCAGCTCGATTTCTTTCGCGATGGTAACACCGTCGTTAGTGATCAACGGAGAACCGAATTTTTTCTCAAGAACCACGTTACGGCCTTTTGGACCGAGGGTTACTTTAACCGCATTTGCCAAAGTTTCAACACCGCGCAGCATGGAGCGGCGAGCGTCTTCAGAGAATTTGACTTGTTTAGCCATCTAAACTCAACCTCCTGTTATGTGTTTATTCGTTCGACTTCCTATGTCAAGAGCCTTAACCGATGATCGCGAGGATATCGGATTCGCGCAGCACGAGGTATTCCTTGTTGTCTACCTTTACTTCAGTACCAGCGTATTTGGAGAAGATTACTTTATCGCCTTCTTTTACTTCCAAAGCGATGCGCTCGCCGTTGTCAGCAACACGGCCAGAACCTACTGCGATTACGCGGCCTTCTTGCGGTTTTTCCTTTGCAGAATCAGGCAAAACGATACCGCTTGCAGTCGTTTCGTCTTTGGAGATAGCTTCGATTACCACACGGTCACCCAATGGCTTAAGCACTAAAAACACCCTCCTCAAAAAATGTAGGTAAACAAATTTACGTTGTTAGCACTCGACTGTTATGAGTGCTAACACCCAATTCCTATAATAATGAATCACTATGTACTTTGCAAGTAGTTTCCCTCACTTTTTTCCATTTGCAACTGCTTGACTACTCTTCCTCCTATTAAATTGCATTCTCTAGCAAAAAGGTTCTAGTATTCGGACACGCTCATATAAATGAAACATAGAATCAGGCAAGCTCGCCAAGGAGGGAATTGTTCCATGCACAAATGGCTCTGGATCGGCTTAATTGCCCTGGGAGTCTTGGGAATCAGCCGTCTCTTCACTTCGGATACTACTTCCTTTATACGGGGCAACCTTAACCCTGCCTCCATCTATTGGGATGGCCGTGAAATCGTCACAAGCGAAAAGCCCGGGTACTACATGGAGGAAGGCAAGGAAATACCAGCTTCCCTAAAATACGAAGGAACGCTATATGTACCTCTGTCCATGATCAGTCGCCACTTGAATAAGCCTGTCGGGTGGGATGAAACTTCCCAAACCGCCTGGGTCGGTCAACCTCCCGTATTCTCCATCGGGCAGCCTGAAAAACAGACTACACCCGATGCCGTCCCTGCCTCTCTGTCGCTTCCCCAAAAGCCTGCAACAGCCAAACCACCTGCAGCACTCATTCGAGAGGAGAAGCCTAACACGATTTTTGGCATCGCTCTCGGCATGTCTTCTGAGGAAGTGCACAAACGGTTAGGTGAGCCTGCTCGCAAAGAGCCAAGCAGTCTCGGCTATCAATGGTGGGTGTATAATCGTGACCCTGCGCGATACATTCAAGTCGGTATCTCAAATGACAAAGTCGTCGATGTGTATTCGCTCGCTCCTACAGCAAAGCTCGGAAACATCGGAGTCGGCACCAGCCAGCAATCACTGGAACGTCAGTTGGATGTACAAAACATTGTTTCTTTCTCTTTTCAGGGGGCACACATTCAGATCACCAATCAAAAGCAGCAACGCCCTCTCGTTATGAAAGACGGCACACCCTACATTTATTATTTGGACAAGCAGAATGGCAACAAGGTCACCGCAGTACGTATGATGGATACCCAAATGCTGTTGCGCGGCAGTTTTTACGAAACGAAATGGACCTATCAAGGTCAGGCGCCCAATTTTGATCCCCCTCCGCTTCGTGTTGGTGAACGAGAACAAGTCAATGCTGCATCTGAGCGCCAAATCCTCGATCTGGTCAACGTCTCCCGCTACCGATACAAGCTTCCGCCCCTTCAATGGAATGAAAAGGCTGCCGATGTGGCACGAAAACACAGCATGGACATGGAGGGTAACAATTTCTTCGATCATATCTCTGCGACTACGGGGAGTAATCCATTTGACCGCATGAAAAGTGCCTCTCTCGCTTACAGCATGGCTGGAGAGAATATTGCAGCAGGTTACACGGATGCCATCGAAGCCCATGAAGGTTGGATGAATAGTCCAGGCCATCGTAAAAACGTACTCGAAAAAGGCTTCACCCAGCTAGGAGTGGGTGTATATACAGACTACTTCACCCAAACCTTCCTCACTCCCACAAAATAAACGAAAAGCCCGGTCTCGTCGCTTTTTATGGACGACCGGGCTTGTTTTTGCAAAACAGGTGCCACTTTACGGCAATTTAACCTGTTCCCTCAGGTGGTCAACTTTTTCAGTAAACTCCACAACAACCGTCTCATATTCTTTCGTGTGCAGGATCAGCCACGGACGACGCTCCCCTTTTTTGGGCATGATGACAAACATCTCTGCAATCATCGCATCGAGCTTTGCGGATTTTAGCTTGATCGGCTTTGGGGGGACTAGCGGAATTTTTACGATCATAGCGGAATCCAACGATGGATTAAACTCCAAGACCCGCCCACTCACACTCTGTAAAATCTGTTGGGCTTCCTCCTGAAATCCAGCTGTATTTTCAAAGCTAGCCACAACGCGTTGCTTGTCCGTATCAAACAGCTCAATAGGCTCCCCCAGCCCGGCGGCATTAACAGTACTCCCTGAAAAAAACAACGCCAAACATACGATCAGCCACATATTCCGCACCTCCCGGATCATAACGACCGTAGTATTTCCCAATTGCTGCTGGAATACCAAAAAAGTCCTCTGTCACTCAGGACAGAAGACTTTTCTCATGCTCGTTATTGAACGGGTTCGTTTGTTTCCAAACTGCCGTATTCTTGTTCCCACGCTTCTTGTTCTTTCAATTGCTTGCGATAAACAACACGGGATAGCCAAATGCTCAGCTCGTACAAAAGCAGCAAAGGGATGATCACGAGAATATCGCTGACAATCTCGGGAGGCGTCAAGGTAATCCCGACGACAGCCAATGCAAAGTAAGCGTAACGTCGTGCTTTTGCCAGCCTCATTGGATTGAGGATGCGCAGTCTCGTCAGGAACATGACGATAATTGGCAACTGGAACAGTATCCCGAACGGAATGACCATATTAAACATGAAACCAAAGTATTGCGCGATTCCGTAGTTCGGGTCAGCGCCCATCGATGCTGTAATACTGGTCATAAACTGCATAACCATCGGGAAAACGACGTAGTAGCCAAACACGATACCAACGATAAACAGAAAACAAGCCGCCGGGATGAAATAAAGCGTCCCGCGCTTTTCATGTACTTCCATCCCTGGTGAGACAAAACGCCAAACGTGATAAAGTGCTACAGGCAGTGTGATGACAGCGCCCACAAGGAAGGCAACCTGCATGTAAACACGAAGTGCGTCTGACGGATGCAACGAGACAATGGGCACGCCATCCGCAATCGGTTCTTGCTTTAAATAATCCACGAGTGGACCGGCGAGGAAAAAACCGACGATCAATGCGACAATAAACACGGCCAGCACCCATATGATGCGCTTGCGCAGTTCCGTCAGGTGTTCTACCACTGTCATTTCCTGATCCTTCATGGTAACCACCAACCTTACCTGTTACGCGTTCTTCTGCTCTTTTTCCATTTGCAGGCGCTCTTGCTCCAGCTTTTCGCGGATTTCTTTTTCCAAGCGCTCGCGTTCCATTTTTTCACGAACTTCGCGTTCAATTCGCTCCCGCTCAGCTGCTTCCTTCTCAGCGATAACCGGCGTTGTTTTGGCAGACGCTTCTTTTGCGGCTAGCTCCTTGCGCTTTTTCTCTTCATCGTCGTCTTCATCATCGCTTGTCAGACTACGCGTAGCATTTTTGAATTCTTTCAAAGTATGACCTACCGCACGCCCCAATTCTGGAAGCTTTTTCGGACCAAAAAGCACCAAGGCTAAAACTAAAATTAAGATTAATCCAGGAATCCCGATTGAGCTCATACGTGTTCACTCCTTTTTCTTGTGAAGTCATTTGCTTTTCGTTATTTGCCAGTCTAACCAGCTAGCACTTTCGTAAACCACCATATCCGAGTCTTGTCATATCGGAAGCCACAATTCGCTCCCCAGCTAAGATGCGCGGCAAAAACACATCAAAGGAAGTAAACGTTTCATGCATGACCGCTCCCGGCAACCCGAGAATCGGCACATCACCTTTGTAAGCAACCATCAGCATGGAGCCCGGCAGCATCGGCGTACCGTAGCGCACCACTTCTGCTCCTACTCCTGCAATCGCTCCCGGCGTGCGGTCATCTGGATCGACAGACATGCCCCCTGTGACCAGGATCAGATCGACACCTTCATCGAGGAATGAGTGAATCTGTTGTTCGATCGCTTCCTTGTCATCTGGGGCAAAACGCTGGTCCACGACAGTAGATCCGAGAGCTTCCACCTTGCTTCGAATGACAGGACCGAACTTATCTGCAATCCTGCCAGAGAAGACTTCTCCCCCTGTCGTAACAAGTCCCACTTTTTTATCCTGAAACGTTTTTACTTGTACAATCGGTTCTTCAAACTGTTTGGCCAGTTGCTCCAGCTCGATGATTCGAGACTCCTCCATAATTAACGGGATGATTCTCGTAGCCGCCAATGTATGTCCGGGATGTACGACCTGATCGCCGTAAATCGTGGAGAACGCAATTCCTTCGAGCTTGTTCAACGCATGGACAGCTTCCTCGTTGATTTTGGCTAAACCTGTTCTGGCGGCCTTCATTGATACTTTGCCCTCATAAGGAGGCGTTAAGGTCAAGCCTGGTCCAGAAACAGCCTTGGCGATACGAATGCCCGCTTCTTCCTCATGGATGTAGCCTTCTGGCATCTCCAGCACGTAAATATGCTCTTTGCCAATGGACAACAGCGGCTCAATATCCGCCTCGGTGACAACATGTCCTTTTTTGAACAAGCGTCCTTTGAATTCTCCAGGCAAAATTTGCGTCATATCGTGAGGAAGCATCATTCCGATCGCTTCACGCAATGGCACTTCCCGCATCTGAGGTTTTTCTACCAATGCAATCCTCCCCAATCTTCGTTTGCTTCTCCCGTTCCTTGCAAAATGTGCAAAGCGTCGGAAAGCATATCGCCAATCGCATTGAAACAGATTTCTACGCCTTTCGGATTCCCAGGGAGGTTGATGATCAATGAATTACCCCTGGTTCCGGCAACGGCACGGGTCAGCATTGCCCGTCGGGATTGCTTCAAACCAGCACGGCGCATTTCTTCGGCCAAGCCTGGGACTGGTCTGTCAATGACCCACGCTGTCACTTCTGGCGTAACGTCACGCGGGCTAAGTCCTGTGCCCCCTGTAACAATCAACAGATCGCATTTTTCGCGGTCTACGAGCTCAATCATATGTTCTTGCAAATCTTCCATATCATCACTAACGGCACGGTATACAGCGACATCTACTTGAAGCCATTCCCTTGTCAGATGACGAACGATTGGCATACGATCGTCCACACGATCTCCTCTGGCAATCGAATCACTTGCAGAAATAACGCCTACCTTCCATTTGCTCACGATACATTCCTCCGGTTTCTCATTCGATAGTATTGTACACTTTTCTGTCAAAAACGTCTCGTCGTTTTTCCTTGGTGGATAGCACCATTCGCGGCAGGAGAAGGCATGAAAAAGCTACTGACACAAAACATTCAAAAATGCAGCAGACCTTTTTCGGTGACAACTGCATCTAGCAAAACATCATGAGACTCTAGGGGCACATGCTCCACAACCTGAATAGAGAAACCGACTCCAACCAGGAACGGGAGCTTTTTCAGCGTTGCCAGAAAGCGGTCATAATAACCACCACCATACCCCATACGTCCGCCCTTGCTGTCAAAAGCAACGCCGGGAACAACGATCGCATCCAAGTGTGATACGTCCGCTTCCTCTGCCAGGGCAGGATCTGGCTCCCAAATCCCGTAGACTCCTTGCTTTAGCATGTGCGTTCCTGTATACCGATACGGAATGAGACGTCTCTCGGCAACGTTTGTGAGCGGCAACCATATGTCTTGGCCTCGCTTTTTTGCCTCATGTAGAAAGGGCAGAATATCCAGTTCATCGCCAAAAGGATGGAAAGCCATGATTGCTTTGGCATCAGCCAGCCTTTCATGAGACAGCAAATGATCGCATACTTCTCTGGAAAGCTGCTCTCGTTCCTTTGCAGACATGGACTTGCGCCTCTCCAAAATATGGCTTCGCAGCTGTTTTTTATTCGTTTTTTGGTCCATGACAACCTCTTCCCTCTTTCGTAACGTGCTTGGGACATTCCCGCGAGGCTTGTCCCATCCGCTCTCTCTAGGCTACACTGGCATTAGTATATAAAGAGGTGAATCCGATGATTTTGCTACAAGCTGAACATATAGAAAAAACGTATGGTATCGAAACCATTCTACAAGACATCTCCCTGCAAATTCAAACCGGGGAACGGGTTGGTCTGGTTGGCGTAAACGGTGCAGGCAAATCGACTCTGATGAAGATCCTCGCCGGCGAGCTAAGCTACGACAAAGGAATTATCCGCATTCCAAAGGATGTTACACTCGGGTATTTGGCACAAAACAGCGGCCTTGAATCGGAACGATCGATTTGGGATGAGTTGTTGAGCGTTTTTTCCCATCTACAAAAAGAAGAGCTGGAGCTTCGTGAGCTAGAGGCCAAAATGGGTGATCCGGCTATTCTCGCTGATGAGAAGCGTTACCAGCAACTGTTGGAAAATTACTCTCACCGCTCGGAGGCCTTTAAAGAAAAAGGCGGATACAGCTACGAAGGTGCGATTCGCGGGGTTTTGCACGGTCTGCGCTTTGCCGACTTCGATTACACGACGCCGATCCGCACATTGAGCGGTGGACAAAAGACTCGTCTGGCACTCGCCAAGCTGCTGCTCCAATCTCCGACTATTCTTCTGCTCGATGAGCCGACGAACTACCTGGACATCGAGACACTGACTTGGCTGGAGACGTATTTGCAAAACTATCAGGGCGCCATTCTCGTCGTTTCCCA
Organism: Brevibacillus sp. MER 51; assembly: GCF_023714195.1. NCBI lineage: Bacteria > Bacillati > Bacillota > Bacilli > Caryophanales > Paenibacillaceae > Brevibacillus > Brevibacillus sp. MER 51. The sequence goes on from NZ_JAMAUS010000026.1 coordinate 9,691, forward strand.
TGACCGTTACTTTTTGGACAAGCTCGTGACCGTTGTCTATGAAATCGAACGGACACGCGCTACCCGCTATGTCGGTAACTACAGCCGCTTCCTCGATGAAAAGGCGGCTCGGCTCGAACAGGATTTGAAGCGATTCGAAAAACAACAGGAAGAGATCGCCAAGCTGGAGGATTTCATCGCGCGAAATATCGCTCGGGCTACGACGACCAAACGTGCACAGAGCCGACGCAAGACGTTGGAAAAGATGGACCGCTTGGACAAGCCGATTATGAACAACAAATCCGTCCACTTCTCCTTTGATGTGGCGAAAATGAGCGGCACCATTGTGATGAAAGCAAACAACGTCGCGATTGGCTACCCGGATGCTGTCCTTTCTCAGGGCCTTACGTTTGAAATCGAGCGCGAGGAGCGTGTGGCCTTGGTCGGTCCCAATGGTATCGGGAAATCGACACTGTTAAAAACGATTGTGGAACAGTTGCCCAAGCTGCGCGGCGATATTCATTTCGGAAGCAATGTAACGATCGGGTACTACGATCAGGAGCATCGTAACCTGAACGAACGGAATACAGTGCTCGGCGAAATTTGGGATGAATACCCGAACATGCTGGAAAAGGATGTCCGCACCTTGCTCGGCAACTTCTTGTTTAGCGGTGATGATGTACAAAAGAAGATCAGCGACCTGTCTGGAGGAGAGCGTGCACGCGTCTCTCTGGCAAAGCTCATGCTGAAGCAAGCAAACTTCCTAATCTTCGACGAGCCGACGAACCACTTGGATATTTTCAGCAAGGAAGTGCTCGAGAACGCCCTATACGATTATCCGGGTACGATCCTGTTCGTCTCCCATGACCGTTACTTCTTAAACAAGATTGCCACCCGCGTACTGGAGCTGACAGGCGATGGCGTGACCAGCTATTTGGGTAACTACGATTACTTTGTGGAGAAAAAGCAGGAACTGGAAGAGCTCGCAGCCGAACAAGCAGCGCAGCCCGCAAAGAAACAAGGCGGTACCGTAGCGGCACAGCCTGAGAAATCCTCTTATGAGCTAGATAAGGAAGCGAAACGTCGCGAACGTCAACGTCAGCGCCGTTTGGAAGAGATTGAGGTCACGATCCAAAAACGAGAGGCTGACATTGTCAAATGGGAAGAAGAACTCTGTCTCCCGGAAATTTATAGCGATCATGTGCAGGCAAAAGAACGCAACGATCAAATCCATGCTGCCAAAGAAGAACTGGAGCAGTTGTATGACGAGTGGAGCGCGCTATCAGAGGAGTAATCCCCTCTTTACGTAGAACAACGCTCCTGTGCAGGCTCCTCCAAGGCGGCATAGAGAGCAGGCACCACCAGAAAGGTAATGCAGGTGGCTGCTGTGACGATGCCTGAGTCATTGAGGATCAACCCAGCCAGTGCACCCACAATGACACCAACAAAGCCTTTAACCAAGTATGGCGTGTCCTTCGCCAGATGGTGCAAAAAGCGGTCGTTTTTCAAGGTGAGAACGCCTAGAGCAATCAGGGAGACGACAAATGCTTTGCTCCAAATCGAAACGCGAATCAAGCGGAGATTCATCGCCAGCTTGCGTTCAATCATCTGCCCTACTTCGGACCATTCCCCATGTACAATCTGCTGAGAAAGCCGTCCGACATGAGTTAAGGGCTGATCTGACATGAGACTGATCGCCATCAAACTGCATACACCCATAACCAGGCCGCCTGCCAACAACAGGAGGCCTTTTTTGCCGATTCGCCAGCCCTCAAGACGTGACAATGCCACGGCAAATCCGATCAGCCCAGCAAGAAAACCGCCCGCGTCCGTTCCCAGGTTCGGTGCCACCATATAGTAAAGCACGACACTGTATATAGCCACGGAGACAGCAGGCAACCATTTATTTTCCCGACTTAGCTCCTTTTGCCCCCCACGTATTCTCTCATACAACGAAGCTACTAGCATGATCGTGCTGCCGATCAGGACCCCTTCGTATTCATTTCCTAACCCGTAAAACCTCGCTCCGATTACTGGATCATACCCGAGGTACGATTGTCGCATCAAATGAGCGCCAGTCCATCCGTCTGCCAGCAGGATGGTTGTTGTGACTCCGCTAACCGTCATCACGATTCGCGGGAGAGCATGAGCTTCCTGCCAAAAAGCCGCGATCAAGGCAGTCATGATGAGCCCTCCCAAGACAACCGCGCCAGATACCTGCCAGTCGAGCAGGCTCTCTGCCAAGAGCAATGCGGGAAACCATAATAAAGCCAGCAGCGCGAGACGTATTCCTCTACGAAGCCGAAAATGTCCCACTCCTTCCCGCTTCCGACCAAACCACCAGAGAACGACCGCACATCCTACAATGACAATCTGCAGCATGACATAGGTATATAGCACGGCTGGACGTGTCGCATATGTATGATGAATTGCGTCTACCTGATTCTGAAGGGCAAGAAGGCCATTCCCTTTTTCAATACGTATGACATGACCAGCCAACCCTTTTGGTACGGGTACGTCCAGCCAAGACAATATAGTTGGTACCATATCGAGTCCACTGATTAATCCCGACTGCCTCGTGGTAGCTGATGTCAAAAGTCCACTCGCTTTGTCTCCCCACATTAACACTGGAGACAAGAGAGCCTTTTCTTTTGTCGCCACACGATTGACGGCTGGCGATCCCAATACAATGCGTTGGTGTGGTTTGCGTTCCACAAGGAGCTGGTCAAGGAAAAGAGACAAGTCACGCAAAACGCGGTGATACTGCCGGGTAAACTGATCCGGATCCATATCCGCACTCAACTGGTATAACCGGGATAAATCTGAGAGTTGAGCAATGATCAAGCCCGCTTGACGCTCACTGCGGATTTTCTCAAGCAGGTACGTGTAATTGGTCTTGATCCCGTACGGATAGCCACGAAGGAGCTCTATGCTTTTTGAAGAAATGTCCCCTTTCGGAATCCTTCCTTGCTGATCCATCGCAAACAGAACAGCATGTCTCTGGCGGAAATCCTCATAGTCACCGTTTCCATATAAAGCGACCTGAATGTTGTTGGCTGCAAGCACGGTCCCAAGAAGCCCGATTTGCGCTGAATACGGTTTCTCCCGATTATCTGCCAAGAGCCGGAAAATACCCGGAAAAATGATCGAGGAGCGCGCCACCTCGTGCGCTTCATCACTGCCTAGCTGTTGCGCCCGTTCACCGGCTGTTTCCCTGAACGAAAGCTCCTCGTATGGATGATAGCCTGTCCCGCTCTTATCAGAGTAAAGCGCTTGACCGCCGCTCCCCATAAGCAGGTAGCCGTTTGCGGCTGTGCGCGATCCGGGTGTTCTTATGGAAAGAGCCCCAGCTCCTGCACCATCCAGCCATTTATCCACAGTAGATAACTTTTTGAGCTGCTCCAGATCATGAAACGACATCCCCTCCACAAACAGCATGATGACTTGTTGTTTTTCCTTTGCTATCAACGGTTTTCCTATATTTGTAGCTAGAAACAATATCAGGAATGACAAGCAAATCAGCGCAAGTTTCTTTCTCACGAGTCTCCCCCCTGTTGATAACTCGACTTTTTTATCCACATTTTCCACAAAACAATCCACAGAGTACATGCGGTTTTCCCGGTCATTTTCTCGTGTTATCACCAGTATTCACAGGAGTACATGTGAACAATCCAGAAAGTTATCCTATGATGTGGATAAATCATAGGAGATGGACGGAACAGCTACACCTTTTGCTTCTGCTTGCATATAGGGGTTATGTTTGGGTTTAGATTATATTTAAATATTGAAGCGTAGACTGGAAATACGCTTCTTCCCCCCACTTACAGCCGCTCGTTTAAACAAACAAAAAAGCATCTCTGATCCAACCTCAGAGATGCTTTTATTCCATTCACTCTATTGTTCAGAAAGCGACAGGCTTGGGACTCCGTTCAAATCAAGCCCTTCAAACTGTCCTTTTTCATACTTGATAAAGCCTGCTGCCCCAATCATCGCAGCGTTGTCTGTGCATAACGAGAACGGAGGAATCACGAGAGGAATTCCTTCTGCCTCGCATCTCGCTTGCAGTCTCTCACGCAGTCCACGATTCGCCGCAACGCCCCCAGCCAGCAATACCTGCTTCGCTCCATGCGAGCGAGCAGCCCGAATCGTCTTTTCTACGAGGACCTCTGTTACAGAGTCTTGGAAGCTTGCTGCCAGATTCGCCGGTTCGATCGTCTCTCCTCGCTGTGCTGCATTGTGCAAGGTATTGAGCACAGCTGATTTCAAGCCACTGAAGCTGAAATCGTAGGAATCTGGCTCCAGCCATGAACGAGGGAGCGGTACATTTGCCTCCCCTTCATGTGCGAGGCGATCAATATGAGGTCCGCCTGGATACGGCATATTCAGCGCTCGTGCTACTTTGTCGTACGCTTCCCCTGCAGCGTCATCCCGCGTTTCCCCCAAAATCTCGAACTGACCGTGCTCCTTCATCCAGACAAGCTCTGTATGCCCGCCCGATACGACGAGCGCAATCAGCGGAAACTCCATTTCTTGCACCAGACGATTCGCGTAAATATGACCTGCGATATGATGCACTCCGATTAGCGGGATGCCTCTGGCCATGGAAATGGCTTTTGCTGCTGCCACGCCAACTAACAGGGCTCCGACAAGCCCAGGCCCGTACGTCACCGCAATTGCCTGAATGTCATCCAACGTTTTTCCAGCCTCGGTCAGGGCCTCTTCGATGGTTAGCGTAATATTCTCTACATGTCTGCGAGAAGCCACCTCCGGCACGACTCCGCCAAACCTTTTATGGATATCGGCTTGGGAAGCGATAACGTTCGACAGCACCTCCCGACCATCGCGAATGACAGCAGCCGATGTCTCGTCGCAGCTAGTTTCAATTCCTAAAATATAAGTAGGAGCACCTGATTCCCTATGTGCTTCGTATTTTTGCTGTATGCGCTTCTCGTAGCGCGACGTATACGTCTTGTTCATTACAATGTCACCCACATAATGATTGCGTCCTCATTGTTATCCGAATAATATCCCTTGCGCCGCCCATGCTCTTTAAAGCCGAGCTTGATATACATGTTCCGCGCGACTGTGTTCGAAGGTCGAACTTCGAGCGTCATGCTATGGGCACCCTGCAACTTGGCAACACCCATCATTTTGATCATCAGCGCCAATCCAACCTTCTTTCCACGATATAATGGATGGACGGCGATATTGGTAATGTGTGCCTCATCGATCACGATCCACATGCCACAATAAGCGATAACCCGATTTTGGTGAACGACGACTACATAGCGTGCATTTGGATTTCTCGTCAGCTCGTTGACAAATGCATCATGCGGCCATGGAGTTGTAAAAGCCAAGCGCTCCAGCTCTGCCACAGCCCCAACGTCCTGCATCGTCATATAACGATATTCCAAATCGATTGGTTGACTCATGCTTTTACTCCTTTACGGCCCCCGCCTGCTTTTGGGCAAGCCACTTCGCTTCTGCTTCTGCCAGTTGCAAATACTCTGGAACCAGTTCATGCGCATTTCCGCCGTCTTGAAGCTTGCGCAGTGCCACATAGCCGATATGGGCAGCACGCGGGTGATTGAACGCTGGAGAAGCAAATTGCGCCTGATTCCCTAACTCTTGCACAATCGTCTCCCGGTGAAGCCTTACATCTTCACCCAAGAACAAAATCGGCTCTCCTTGCGCCTGATCTCGCAACAGTGGCAGCCATTCACGCAACAGGATGATTTGTTCTGTGGACTGCGCTCGCACCGCCTCCATGCCATCGGAACGATAACAGCCCGTATACACTTGACCTCTGCGCGCATCGAACAGCGGTACAATCAATCCAGAGAACCCGGTGGCATTCATGGCGATTACCTCCAGACTGGATACACCGATGACTGGCACATTCAGTGACCAAGCCATGCTTTTTGCAGAGGCAACACCGATTCTCACGCCCGTGTAGGAGCCTGGTCCATTCGCCACCCCGAAACCACTGAGATCCTCTGGCGCTGTTCCTGTTGCATCGAGCAGTTCACTGACGCAGTCCATCAGACGCACGGAATGGTTTTTTTGCTGGTTCGTCGTCATTTCGGCCAAGACCCGCTCTTCCTCTACCACAGCTACACTTAGCACCAGATTCGATGTATCAATCGCCAGTACGCGCATCAAAATCAAACTCCTCACACAATTTCACATAACGATTCCCTTGAGGAACCAGCTCGATCATCCGCTGTTCCTCTCCTTCTCTACGCAGGAAGACGGTCATCCGATCTGTCGGCAGGACATCCTCGATTAAAGAGGCCCACTCTACGACACAGACACCTTCTCCAAAAAAGTAATCGTCCAGACCAAGAGAGTCTGGATCATCGCCCACCCGGTAGACGTCCATATGGTAAAGCGGCAAGCGCCCCTGATATTCTTTTATGATGGTAAAGGTCGGACTGTTCACTACTTGTCGAACTCCTAGTCCTTTGGCCACCCCCTGGGTAAAAGTCGTCTTGCCCGCTCCCAGATCCCCCTCCATCGCGAGGAAGTCACCTGGCTCAAGCAGACTTGCCAGTTGCTCGGCAAAGCGCTGCGTCTCTTGCGCTCCCGTGAGCCTCCAAGTATAGCTCATCTCTTTCATCCACTCCTAAAATGGTTGAATCCTGCTTTGGGCAACGGGAGCTGTTGATCATCGCGCTGAAGCATCAATTCTGGTTCATGCCTCTTCCCCACCACCTCACCGATGACAGTAAATGGTACACCACTAGCGGCAAATTGCTTACTTACCGCTTCGTAGTGACTTTTCGCAAGCGTTCCGACCAATTGATAATCTTCACCGCCATAAAAAGCCCATTCCAGCGGATCTTTTTCCACGTACCGTGCATACTCCCGAACTTCGTCATGGATCGGTACCTTTGCAGCATCGACCAAGATCGATACACCACTCGCCTCAGCAATCTCCCACAGCTCTGAGGCAAGTCCATCACTTACATCATTCAGTGCACTACATGCCCCTGATTCCATCAGCAGTCTGCCCGCCTTTATTTGGGCAACGGGACGCTGATGGGCATCCATCAATGTCTCCCAAGGTAAAGAGACACCCCTTTCAGCAGTCTCGCCTTGCAGGAGAAGATGTAGTCCTGCTGCAGAAGTTCCGACATGCCCTGTAACAAAAACAAGCTGCCCAGGCTTTGCTTGTGAGCGGCGAATGGCACGCCCTTTTTCCACCTCACCCAGTACGGTAACACTTAGGTGCAGGGCATCAGGCGCAGAAACGGTGTCGCCACCAATGACACGAACTCCATATGCCTGACAAGCCTCGTAAATACCTTCATAGATTTGCTGGCATTCGGCAGGCGTCCATTGCGGACTTACCGCGATACTGACAAGCGCATACCGGGCAACCCCGCCCATCGCTGCAACATCGCTCACATTGCTGATAACAGCTTTATATCCGATATCACTAGGATTCATCGTTTTCTTCAAAAAATGAACCGTCTCCACCATCGCATCGCAGCAGGCTACGACTTCCATTTCTGGCGTTGGGGAGAAGACAGCGGCATCATCCCCTATCCCGACGGTCAAACCGTTCCCTTCCTGCCCCGCAGAACGACTTGTCCATTGCCGGATCAGGGAAAATTCGTCGTGTGCCACTTCAAACGCTCCTTTTCCTTCGCGGAAAACATTTTTCGTCTGTTCATTATACCCCTGCTGTCAAAAGACGTGCAAGAAAGCTAAACGCCTCTGACTCTTTATGTCGTTAGCTCGCGCAACAGCAGCTTTCCTTTGCAGCGCCCACAACGATAGCGGCTCGGGTTCATCTTTCGTTTACGTTTGTAGCTCATACCACATTCCTTGCAAACCAACTCGTAGCGATAAGGCAGGGTTGTACGTCCGTTTCCTACCTGTTGACAGTATCTGCTCCCCCCGACCTGACGCAGAAGCAGTTGAAAATCCTGATCCGCGTGACGATACCCGCGCTTTTCTATGTGCAAATGATAATGGCAAAGCTCATGCTTAATGATCGCAATCAATTCCTCCACACCATGCTCCTGCAAATGCTTCGGGTTCAATTCAATGTCATGCGAGCACAGCAAATACCTCCCGCCAGTCGTGCGCAATCTGCTGTTAAAGCGGGCCTGATGGCGAAAGGGCTTGGCAAAAAATTCGCTGGATATTTGCTCTACCAGCATTTGCAGTTCCGTATCGGTCATCTCATCTCCTCCGCTTCCTTCTTTTCACCATAGCAGTTCCAGTTGAAAAGTGCCAGACAGATAGGCTACACTGAGTGCAAATAAACGGTTATAACCGTTTATTTGCCGACCACATGCGGTCATATCCTGTTTAATGAAAAACGTCGAGACGTTTTTCACAAATAAACGGTCATTTAGACAGAATGGTGGAGGAGTTCATGCGCTATTTGTTGTTGCAGTCCAGTGACGGACTACAGTTTGTCTCGTTGCCCGAAACGCATATGTACCAATTAATCGCTCTATTAAAACGACTTAACAAGGAAATCGACAAATTGACGATCACAGAGCGCCCTGAATTGCCTACGGTTCTGGCAGACTGTGCGGATGTGGAACGGTTAGAGAGCGGGCTTTCGATCGTGGATGGTTTGGCGTACGTCAGTGGTCTGGAGCGACGCTTCGCTGCCCTACAAGAGACCGAGTATCCCCTCATCTCTTTATTGACAGAGATCCGTGCCCTACAAGCCCAATTGGAGTATTTGCTCGAAGAAGAAGAGTAAATAAAAATTCTAGGCACCTCCTGCTCGTCTCGGCGCATACATTGCCTATAGACGAATATCTCCAGGAGGTACTTTCATGCCACAATGGATGCGCAGGCAGTTGCAACGTGCCTTTAATGGGAAGGACGTTCGCCAAATCCGTGTGCTCAACAGTTGCTGGTTCTTATATTTAGAAAAAAATGGCGGCCGCCCTGACTGACAGGAGGCCGCCTTTTAGTTCATTCTTACCCTTCCGTTGGGGCGATCATGGTCATCCCTACACGCTGACGTTTCTCGTCAATTTCTACTACCCATACATCTACGATATCGCCAACAGTCACCACTTCAAGTGGATGTTTCACAAAGCCCTTCTTCAAGCGGGAAATGTGTACGAGACCGTCGTTTTTCAGACCGATATCCACAAACGCTCCGAAGTCGACCACGTTGCGCACAGTACCTTGCAGCTTCATGCCCACACTCAGATCAGACAACTGAAGGACATCACTTCGCAAGAGTGGTTTTGGCAGTTCGTCACGCGGGTCGCGACCAGGACGCAAGAGGCTGTCTACAATGTCTTGCAGTGTTGGCTCGCCAATCCCGAGCTTCGCAGCGGTCTCTTTTACATCCAAAGACTGCACGCGTTCCTTGCAGTTCTCACTACCGATCTCCTGAGCGCTAATGCCCAGCATCGACAGTAGCTGGTGGGTCGCATCGTACGATTCCGGGTGAATCGGTGTTTTATCCAGTGGATTCGCTCCGTCCATCACGCGCAGAAATCCGATGCACTGCTCGTACGTTTTAGCACCTAAGCGTGGAACCGCCTTTAGCTGGGAGCGCTCCGTGAACTTCCCGATCTCGTCCCGTTTTTTCACGATATTCCCCGCCACTTGACGGCTGATCCCTGATACATACTGCAAGAGAGAAGGAGAAGCCGTATTCACATCTACCCCGACATGGTTTACGGCAGACTCAACCACAAACTGCAGACTGTCTGCCAGCCTTGATTGGGAAACATCGTGCTGGTACTGACCGACCCCAACGGACTTTGGATCGATTTTGACCAACTCCGCGAGCGGGTCTTGCAAACGTCGGGCGATCGATGCCGCACTTCGCTCTGCTACATCCAGGTCCGGGAATTCTTCCTTAGCCAAGGCGGATGCGGAATACACGGATGCTCCTGCCTCGTTCACGATGATGTACATCACCTCACGCTTCAGCTCTTTCAGCAGCGTGGCAATGAACTGTTCTGTCTCGCGCGAAGCAGTACCGTTCCCAATCGCGACAACCGTAACTCCATAGGTTTCGATCAACTGCTTCACTTTCACTGTAGCTTCTGCCACTTTATTGGCCGGAGGGGTTGGATAAACGACTGCAACCTCCAGCAGTTTGCCGGTTTCGTCTACAACGGCGAGCTTACAGCCTGTACGAAACGCCGGATCTACCCCAAGGACGACTTTGCCTTTTACAGGCGGTTGAAGCAGCAAATTGCGCAGGTTTTCCGCAAAGATGTGAATAGCACGTTCCTCGGCAGCCTCTGTCAATTCAGCGCGCACCTCTCGTTCAATAGAAGGGGCAATCAGGCGCTTATACGCGTCCTCGACTGTCAATGTCAGTAGATCGCGGGCAACTGTCTCATGCGGAATGGTGCGTTTTTGCATCCAAGCCAAAATCTCTGCGACTGGGGCCTCAATAGAAACCTTCAAAATACCTTCGTTTTCTCCCCGATTGATGGCCAGTACCCGATGGGGAACGACCTTTTTCAGAGGCTCACTATATGCGTAATACATCTGGTATACATTTTTCTCGTCTGCTTCTTCGGCTTTCTGCTCCGTCAGAAGCAATCCTTTTTGCACGGTGCGTTGACGAATCCACTGGCGAATTTCTGGGTCATCAGACAGAAGTTCCGCCACGATGTCCTTTGCTCCTTGCAGAGCTTGCTCAGTCGTCTCGACGCCTTTTTCCGAGTTGATATATGGTTTTGCTTCTTCTTCCGGATTCCCGGTTTTCGGTATGCTCATGAGGTAGTTGGCAAGTGGCTCTAGTCCCTTCTCCTTGGCCATGGTTGCACGCGTGCGGCGTTTTTGGCGGTAAGGGCGGTACAGATCCTCTACCTCTTGCAGCTTTGTCGCACGCTCAATAGCTGTGCGCAGCTCGTCCGTCAGCTTGCCTTGCTCATCGATGAGCCGAACAACCTCTTCCTTCCGCACTGACAGGTTGCGTAAATAGCGAACGCGTTCCTCAATCGCTCGAATTTGTGTTTCATCTAGCTGCCCCGTCATTTCTTTGCGGTAGCGGGCAATAAAAGGAACCGTGTTTCCTTCATCCAGAAGGGCAACCGTGCGCTCCACCTGGTGAGGTTTGACACCCGTATCTTGGGCGATTGTCTGGATCATCAACGTAAGCTCCATACCTGTCCTCCTGCGCTCATTCTTCGTCGTTTATTGTACCACATTTGCTAACAAGGACTGGAAAAAGGGAAGAAAAAAGAGGAGCCACTTGGCCCCTCTACGTCGCGGTTTCCAGCTGTTCCACTCTCAATGCTTCTCGCAGCTTGCCCAACGCCCTGCGCTGAAGGCGGGATATATGCATCTGCGACATCCCCATGATGTCCCCAGCTTGCTTCTGACTCAAATTTTGATAAAAAGTTAATTGAATGATTTCTTTTTCACGATGATCCAAAATTTGCAGGGCCCGCTCCAGCATTAGATTCTGCTCGACTGCTCCGTACCCTTCTTCCGTCGTTCCCACCAGGTCGAGTAAAGAAATGGTGTTGCCGTCCAGATCCGCTTCCAGCTCGCTATCCATAGAGAGTGAATGATAGCTGCGCCCCATCTCCAATGTCTCCAGAATCGCTTCTTCTGTAACGCCGAGGCTGTTGGCAATATCCGCAATTTGGGGAGATCGCTGCAGCTTGATCGTGAGCTCGTCGACCACCCTTTTGATCTTCGGGCTCAGCTCCTTTACTCTGCGCGGAACATAGACACTCCATGTCTTGTCCCGAATATAGCGCTTAATCTCCCCTACGATAGTCGGAATCGCAAAGCTCTCAAATGTCCGCTCAAAGCTAGGGTCGAACCGACGAAAGGAAGCAAGCAGGCCGATTAATCCGACTTGCACGAGGTCTTCATACATGACTTGTCCGCGAACAAACTTCTTCGCTAACGATTCCACAAGAGGAGTATAGGCCCTCACCAGTTGTTCCTGTATCGCAGGATCTTTTGTTTCACCATACAGGTGGATGAGCTCCTTCAACTCCTCTGGACTATATTTCTGCTTCCGAGATTGTCCAGTCATTGCCAGCCACCCCATCCTGCCGAACATACTTGGTCATGGAGACTACTACTCCTGACTCAGAGCGAATCTCCACCTCATCCATAAGCGTGTGAATGAGATAGAGCCCGAGCCCGCCCTCATCCAAATCCTCAAGGTTTTTCCCTGCATAAATCGGCGTCAGTTGCTCAGCAATGAGCTCATTTGAAAACCCAACGCCCTGATCGCTTATCTCGATCACCAATCGATCTTCATAAACGTGGCATTGGATATGAATGGAGCAAGGATTCTCTGTTTCCTTGTATGCATGTCTTACTACATTCGTGCATGCTTCTCCGACGGCAAGCTTGATATCCTCAATCTCGTCAAAAGAAAAGCCCATACGGTTGGCTATACCGGATACAGTCAGACGTGCTACTCCCAAATACTCCGCCTTGCTTGGCAAAGTCAATTGAATCACGTCTGCCTGAGGTCGATTTGGACCCATTACTCGCTCTCTCCTTTGCGGATGGCAATATGATCGTATAAGCCAGTGATGCGAAATAGCCTTTCCACACGCGGAGACAATTTGTGCACCTCAAATGTACGATTTCGTTGGATGCACTCTTTCATAATCCCGATGAAAATTCCGATTCCGGTACTGTCCATGTATTCTACTGCTTCCAAATCAACCGTAATGTGATTGATATCCGGCTTGGTGACGAGTGACATGAGTGTTTCCTTTACTTTCGGTGCTGTAAAAGCATCAATATCTCCACCAAGGACCACTCGGTGCTCAGTTCCAAGGCTCGTTGTCTTAATTAGCAGGTCCATCTGCGTCTCCCCCCGTACGTTGCTTAGGTTCTTCGAAGTACAATCATGGTGTAATCATCCAGCAGGTTAAACTGGGAGAGCAGAAGCAGTCTATTGTACAGGCCGTTTGCCATCTTTTGGGCAGATTCGCCCACCTCTTTTTGCAAATGGTGTACAAGCTCTTCCCTTTGCAAATAATATCGGTTATTTTTGCATTCTGTTACACCATCCGTCAGAAGAATCAGAACATCATTTATTTCTAAATAAATCTCCTGAACCTGGTATTCACTGTTTGGGCATAAACCGAGTGCATTCCCTCGCCCTTCGAGATCGTAAAATTTTCCTTCCGCCGACTTGTACAAAAATCCTGGCTCGTGTCCTGCCATCGCATAACGGAAACAGTGTTCCACTGAGTCGTAACTGCCAAAAAGCATCGTCACAAACATGCTCGGATCAATATTTCTTCCCACGATCCGGTTTAAATGGTGCAGCATTTCATCGGGACCCAGCTCCATTTGTCCAAGGCTGTCTATCGCATATTTCACCATCGACATACACATCGCAGCAGGCATTCCTTTTCCGGTAATGTCTGCAATAGCGACGCCAAAACGCCCGTCACTTTGCTCAATGAAGTCGTAATAGTCGCCCGAGATTTGTTTCGCGGCAATACTCACTACGCCAATCTCCAGCTCTGGGTAGACCGGAACCTCACTTGGCAAAAGGGATTGCTGCATCGCTTTGGCCACGGCTATTTCTGATTCCATCTGTTGATGCCGATTCCGCCAGCTATTTACGGATCGGTGCTCGTTCCCATATTCAATCATGACCTCTGTCAAAATGGAGAAGGAGGAGCGCACAAACTCTGGCACTTCCCCAAGCTGCTCAAGCGCTTGCGCATGCAAATCAGTTATTTCTTCTGGTGAAATATCTTGAGAAAGCATCCATTTGCCCAACTGCTGGGCTCCATAAAGCTGGTCCTCCCCTTGAGCACTCAGGTAATCCCGAAGAATTTTGACATACTCTTCCTGGAAGCTCCGGGTTACCATCTATCTCATTCCTCCTTTGCTTAATCGCTCCACTTCACAACAACGACACGCGTCCCTTCTCCCAGGGTACTGTGGATCTCAAATTCATCCATCATGCGCCTGACACCCGGCAATCCGGCCCCGAGGGCACCCGAAGTCGAATAGCCATCATCTAATGCCTGGCGGATATCAGGAATCCCTGGACCACTGTCATGTGCTATTATTTGCAGGCCGATTACTCCTTCGCGCTCAATCGGCGAAATGGTGATCGTCCCCGTACCCGCATACAAATAAATGTTGCGAGCTAATTCAGAGATTGACGTGGCGATGCGGGACTGCGTGATCGTGCCAAAGCCAAACGACTTCGACATATTTCGCCCCACTTGTCGCGCCGTCACGATGTCTGATTCTTGTTCTATATTGATTGTCTCAGGAGAATAGTCTGCCACAACCAAAAAAACCCCTTCCGCCTCGCTTGGTAGGTAGAAATGAGTTTTTTCTCTACCTCGAAAAATAAATCATATTGTGTCACATTTTGTCTGATATTCTCTTTTCGAACAGTTCGATGTGCACCTGCGAAATCCCTGCAAATTTGACAGCAAAAAACCACTTGCTTCACTCAAGTGGCTTTTCCTATCAAATGGTCTGATCTTTTTTCACACGTTAAAAATCAATGAGTCCTAAACTGATTTGCAAGGATTCATTAACCCGATCCATCATCTCGTCATCGAGATGCGTAATTTTATCAGTGAGACGTTGTTTGTCAATGGTTCGTATTTGTTCCAACAGAATAACGGAGTCACGATCAAATCCATAAGTTTTTGCGTCAATTTCCACATGCGTAGGCAGCTTCGCCTTTTGAATCTGCGCCGTAATGGCAGCGACGATGACCGTCGGACTAAATCGATTTCCAATGTCGTTTTGAATGACTAAAACAGGCCGTACGCCTCCTTGCTCAGAGCCAACGACCGGGGACAGGTCCGCGAAAAACACATCGCCACGTTTGACAATCACCAGTCACACCCCGCTAACTAAGCGGACAAGAGTATGGTCAGCCTCTTCTTCAGCGCCAAAAGCCTCCGATGCCATATTCAGATTGATCTTCGCCATCTCCATGTACCCTTTTTGCATGGTCTCACGGATTGTGCGTTTTTTTCGCTCTTTCAAATACAAATGCATCGCTTGGCGAATAAACTCGCTGCGATTGGATTTTTCCTTTTGAATAACGCCATCCACTTCCTGAAGCAAGTGTTGTGGCAAGCTGATCATGATGCGTTTCGTGTTTGACTTCGACAAGACAAATCCACCTCCAACCATGACCGTAACTTCCATCCGCTATGCTGGTTCTAGAAAGAACAGCCAATATGAACAATACCATTATGTCGAATCCATTGCAAAAATATACCTACTGTGCGCTTTTTCGGTGAAAAAACGTGAGTGTAAACAATCCAAAGGTGCAGGTGAAGACTTCGTTTACCCAAAAAAGCCAGCTTTTTCGCTTAACTAGTATTCGTGTTCCACGGGAAAATTCCTGCTGAATTTCCTTGCTAGTTATTTACATTTTCACGAAGACGAGTGCTTCATCGTTAATGGGTGAAAGACGTCCGTTACTTTCTGGTCGCGTAAATAGAGGCGCGGAATTCGATAATTCAGCATACAAGGCACCTCGTAATTGATTGTTCCCAGCAAATCGGCAATTTCATCCAAGGAGATTTCCTCGTCCCCCTGCTTGCCATACAAGACGACCTCATCATTGACCGCTGCTTCTGTCGAATTCAGGCTGACCATCATTTGGTCCATGCAAACTCTGCCTGCAATCGGGTAGCGCGATCCATTGTACAACACCTCACCGCGGTTGGACAAAAGGCGAGAATAGCCATCTGCGTATCCGATCGGCAGCGTTGCGATCCACTCGTCAGGCTTTGCTGCATACGTAGCACCATAGCTGACCGTGAATAGCTCATCTGCCTTCTTGACGTGGGCAATTCTGGTCTTGAGTGCCAGGGCGGGGGCAAGAATGACATCCGCACGTTCTTTCATGTACAAAGAAGGATACAATCCGTATAAACCTATGCCTAAACGAATCGTATCATACCCCCAATCGGGAAATGCGATAGCCGCAGCCGTATTGCAGCAATGAACGGTCGGCAATGTTTTATTTGCTTCACGCAGTACTTGCAAGAAGGATTGAAACAAGTCGTGTTGTCGTCGCACATGGGTTGTATCTGGTTCATCCGCGCAGGCAAAATGCGTAAAAATGCCTGTCCACTCAAGCTTTGAGCATTCTTCAAGGGCATCTACAACTGCAAGCAAATCTTCTTTTGTCCGGACGCCCAAACGTCCCATGCCTGTATCGGTCTTCACATGAATCCCGACCGGCTTGTCATCATTTTTCTGAAGAATGTCGTTCGCTTCCGTGATCCATTCGACGCTGTAAGCAGTTAACTCCACTTCCAGCTCGCTTGCAGTGACAATGGATTCAACAGGTGTGTATCCCAACACTAAAATCGGCGCTGTGATCCCTGCCCTCCGCAAAATAAGCGCTTCATCGAGCAATGCGACTGCAAGTGAATCTGCACCGCTCGCCAACGCTTCTTTTCCAACATGGACAGCACCATGACCATACCCGTCTGCTTTCACAACAGCCATAATACCCGTTTTTTCTGGCAAATGACGTTTGAATGTCTCGAGGTTCGCCCGGATGGCATCCAAATCAACCTCTACCCAAGTGTCACGACAAAACGATTTCATTCCTATCTCCTCTTGTTCCCTTTTTTATAGTAAAACAAGCGTTCATTTAAATGACTGAGAAATTGCCTGGAAACCATCAGTGATTCCTTTTTGCCGCCTACACGATAAAAATGACGGCCTTCATAAATTTGCTCGACTTCAGACAGCGGGTAGCTCTTTTCCTGTCCTGACATAGAGATAATCAGGTGGGTCTTGGTCAGCTTGTACACCGGACGCAATACCGATTTGTACAGAAACGGAGACAATCCAACAACAGCAATGGCAATGGCAAAAACAAGCACTTTGAATCTCGTGTCATTGGTCGGGAAAAATTGAGAGAGAATCATCATTCCCAGCACAAACATGACAGTCTCGTTAATGCGCATTTTCCAGCTTTTTCGCAGGAGCATGTCTTTGTAGGTCGATGCTTCCTGGTACAAAACTTCGTTAGACGGTTTCTTCATGTAAAGCATGCCACCTCATTCAATAAGTTACTCTGAATGTATCGTGTTTTCCCGCTGTGTGTCAATTCGCGGATTGTCCTTTCACCTCATTCACACGTTGGTTTTTGTGTACAAATCGGCCCTCATCGACCAATCCCGGGAAAATAGAAAAGCAGATGGGATTCGCTCCCACCTGCTGACTTTTCTACATGGTTTTCTCCTGGTCTTTTTCCTCTTTTTCATGTCTTGGGAAAACGACTTTTTCAAAGCTGCCATCCACCATTTTTTGCACCATCGCTGTCAATTCCTCGCTGCGCTTATCTGCTTGCTCCTGTGTGAGCTTGCCTGCCTCTACTGCTTCTTTTAGCTTGGCTTCGTGCTGACCTACCAAGAGCTCGATGACGTCATCCACTTCTACGCCCTGCTCCTTGGCAATGGTCGCCAACGATTTTCCTGCTTTTTGCTCTTCCTTCAGCTTGTCTGCATCCAGCTTGAGGAGGGACAGCAGTTCTTCATTTTTCTCAATGCCCATTCCTTTACCCGGTCCGCGTCCGTGATGCGTGTTTTGCACCATTTCTTTTACCCGTTCACTCGCATTCTCATTCATTTTGTCGGCCTGTTCCTGCGTCAGCTTCCCGGCGGTTACCGCCTCTTTCAGCTTGGTTTCCTGTTGTTTCACCAACAGAGCCACCAGATCATCCACGGATACGCCTTGAGCCTCTGCGATGGCAGCCAGCGATTTGTCTGCTTTCAGCTCTTCTTGGAGTTTATCGGCGTCCAGCTTCAAGAGGGACAACAGTTCTTCGTTTTTCTCGAAGCCCATTCCTTTATCCGGTCCGCGTCCGTGATGCGTGTTTTGCACCATTTCTTTAAATCGTTCGCTCGCATTTTCATTCATCTTGTCGGCTTGCTCCTGGGTGAGCTTGCCTGCTGCTACCGCTTCTTTCAGCTTGGTTTCCTGTTGTTTTACCAACAGCGCTACCAGATCATCCACGGAGACGCCTTGCGCCTCTGCGATGGCAGCCAGCGATTTGTCCGTTTTCAGCTCTTCTTGGAGTTTATCGGCATCCAGCTTCAAGAGGGTCAGCAGTTCTTCGTTTTTCTCGAAGCCACCGATGAAGCCTCCTCTTCCGAAGCCCTTATCCGATTTCGCGTTTTCTACTTGCTCTTTTACGCGATCGCTCAGATTTTCAGATAGCTTATCTGCCTGCTCCTGAGTCAGCTTGCCTGCTGCTACTGCTTCCTTCAGTTTGGCCTCTTGCTGGTCAACCAGAAGTGCCACGACATCAGCGGAGTCAACTCCTTGGGCTTGTGCAATTGCTGCGAGTGTTTTCCCTGCTTGAAGCTCTTCTTTCAGCTTGTCAGCATCCAGCTTCAACAGAGAGAGAAGCTCTGTATTTTCTTTGAGGCCCACACCACCGTGGTGGCCCATCTTGCCCGTTTTGAATTTTACTTCTGCAGGTTTATTCAATGAAGTTGGTTTTGCTGAATCGGCTGCCATTGCTCCGCCTATGCTACCCAAACTCAGAACCACTGCCATCGTTCCCATCAGCATTCCCATTTTCGTTTTGCTAAACATGTACACTCAACCCTTTCGTCTTTGCTCGTGTAGTGTGCTTGTTCTTTGGTACAAGACCAAGTGTACATGGGTATTTTTAGATTCCCGTTTGAGAAAAAAGGAAAACTTGAGGGAAAATCGTAGAAAACTATGAAGGGCATTTTGGTTTGAGTCAACATAGTGGAGGAAAAAGAAAAAGCACAGTTCTCTTCGACTCTGACACGCCAACTGGGGGGATTCACTGGCCGGCTCCACTCCAAAAAGGGGACCGTCGATCCAAAGCCACCCTACGGGCGGAAGTTTCTCAGGGAAGAAGTGTTCGACAAGCGTGGTCCCTTTTTTGGAGTTCCGACTGGGTAGGCGTTGTCAAGGTCTGCGAGCCCTGTGCTTTTTCTTTTCGCCAGCTTTTTCATTCATTGCTTCTTTAAAAACTTAGGAAGATCATCCTTTGAGTATCAACAGGGGGGAGTTTCTAAAATAGTAGAACAAAGCCGCTTGGGAAGAAGTGCATTTCCAGTCCAAGCGCCTCTGGAGCCCGACCCAGTTTCGAAATAAATGACGGGGGTTTTCAGCTTCAACCTCTGCGAATCCTTCATCGAGATGACTACTTTTGAAGCGCTCCCGTCATTTATTTCGGAACGGACAGTCCAACCTACAGCGGGGCGTAGACTGGAAATGCACTTCTTCCCCTCCACTGCAGCCACTTTCCCTAAGAATAGCAAAAAGAGGACGCTATTCACCGTCCCCTCTCCCACGCTTTTATTTTGCGCTGAGACCATATGTCGACTGTGCGACATTCACCATTTCTTCCTCAGGGAGATCCCCAGCGATTGTATATTCGATGCCGTCGAGCTCCCACGTCAGAAGTCGCTGATTTTCACCTGTCTGCGCAAGCACACCAACCGTAAAGCCGAGGTTTACAGGCATACCTTGCTCATACGACACAGATGCTGCCGTCGGACGCCCTTCGATTACCTTGTAGTTGTAGGTTCCTTTGTAGGTCAGGATAACCTTTCTCTCTCCATCACGGGTGACGGGCTCGATATCTCCTTGCGTAACCCCTTCTGGCATATACGTAGGGACGATGACACCGAATTGGCTGTTCGGTTGTTTCACGACCTGTCCATTTGTTGGTGCCATTGTTGGGATTGTTGTCAACGAGCTTGTTGTCATATTGCGCTCTTTGTCAAAGGCGTCTTTGTCAAACATAGGGTTGAACGAAAAATCAGTGAAATCAATTCGTACGAGCGGATTCATGCTAGCATCCATAATTTCGGCGTGTGTCGGTTTGAAATCTTCTGTCAGCCAAATTTTTTGCTTGGTCAAAGAACGATTGCCACTGTAGTTCGCTTTCACTTCGAATACATACTGTTTTTCTTCCATCTTCATTTGGCGCTCCGTGTCATCGATAATGCTCTTGGCCAGCGTTTCGTATAAATATAACGGTCCGTTGTTCTCAGGCCAGCCACTTTGGAAGCGGAAGCTCTTGTTCAGATGCGGGGTCAATACAAAGACTCCTTCATTGTTTCGCAAGATGATTTGTGTAATGCCACGCTGTTTTGAGGTAAGAGCTACCCGATAATTGGTTGGCTTTTCATACCAGACCTGAACATCGTACTCCATGGGGGTAGAGCCTGTCTGCATGGTCAAAACTGCCTGAGACTTGTACCCAGTCATTTTTCCCAGTGCACCGTTCAGGTCGCTCACCACATCTTCTGGTGTTTTCTGACCGAAACAACCGCCGAGGAACAGGGTGAAAACCAACAATAACACCAGTGGTAAAGCTACCCGTTTCATTCAATGAACTCCTCCTTGTCAATATTTTCGACAAAGAAGGGCATCCCTGTCTATTTCCTGGGAAATCTGTCAGTCTCTCGCCCATGCAGCGCACATCGTGTCAATAGTTGCGAATAGTTACGAAGTTGGCGATATATCGCTTGGATCGGCTACAGACTTAGCCTTCCTGTGTAAGAGCAGGTAGTCCCTCCTGATCTACGCGATATAAATGTATGTCCATCCTCGTCCCAATATGCAGACAAGTTAATCGGTTTTTTCAAACATCTATCGTTCTTCTACAATAACCTGGGCAATCGCATGTGTCTGGCTATGAGAAATGCTCACATGAATATGAACGCGAGCGGGGTCGAGATCAAGCTTGCTGTACACCTCGTTATTGATGGTCATGACCGGCTTCCCCAAATGATTTGGGAGGATTTCCATATCCAAAAAACTGAGCACAGCACCAATGCCTGTGCCCAGAGCCTTTGCTCCCGCTTCCTTGGCAGCAAATCTGCCTGCAACCATTTCCGCCTGTCTCGTCTCTGCTTTTCCCTGTAGGAGCTGTTGTTCATCTGTGGTCAAAAAGCGTTTGATTGCACTCTCTTGTCTTTTTATCAAAGCAGCGATGCGCTCTATTTCCACAATGTCTACACCTGTTCCAATGATCATGAGCACTTGCCTCCTAGTGGGCTGATTTACGAATCACAGTATCATCCACTTCCACGCTTTTGCAAGTGCGAGGATAGAAACCACATTCCATGCATAGACTTTACGTAAAAAAATAAAACCCCCGCAAATTGCGAGGGCTCTGTCCGCTGGCTCCTACTCAGTAACTTGGCCAGAAGATTGTTGTGCAGCCGATTGTTGGTTTTGACGGCGAACTTCTGCAACATTTGTCTCACTTGCGAATTCAGTCGCAGTACCTTGGGAAGCAGCGCGCTGTGCAGATTGTTGGTTCTGACGACGAACCTCTGCTGCGTTTGTTTCACTTGCGAATTCAGTCGCAGTGTTTGCTGCTTGGCTAGCTTGGTTCGCTTGGCCCATACCTCTGTTTTGTTTAGGCATCGTTACATTCACCTCCTCGACGTCACTGAATATAATTTGTACAGCCCCCTATGTGCGTATCCATCCTCATTTTTCCAAATCATGCTGTTGTTTACTTGCTTTGTCTCGACCGATCATTCATATTGGAAGGAGCAAGGCTTTTACTCTGCTTTTGAAAGGGGCAATTCTGTATGGCTCACAAGGTTATTATCTATACCCAAGTCACTTGCGGTCCTTGTCAGGAAGAAAAAATGTGGCTGACTTCCAACAACATTGCTTTCGAAGACAGAGACATCCGTCAAAACGAGGCTTTTTTCCAGGAAGCCATTCAGTTAGGCGCTAGCATGACACCTGTAACCCACATTGAAAAGGAAAACGGCGAGCAAATTGTCATCCATGGATTTGACAAGGAAGAACTAAAAAAAGCGTTGGATCTCAATTGATCCAACGCTTTTTACGACTGATCAGCCAAATGAAGGTTCACTTGCAACTGATTTTTGTTTGACTACTGGCGACATGTCCGGCAAGTTAGACAAAATTTGCTTCACTTCAGGACTGCATTCCGTATTAACGGAGTAATAAACCCATGGTCCTTTCCTACGCTCTTTGACCAAACCATGCGTTTTCAACTTAGCCAAGTGCTGGGAAACAGAAGGCTGGGAAGTTTGCAAAATTTCCACGAGATCACGGACACATAAGGACTGTACTTGCAGGAGAGCCATGATCGTCAAGCGCGTCTTGTCACCAAGTAGCTTATAAGTCTCTGACAAAAACAGTACCTGCATCAAATCCATTTCCATAAGGATACCCACCTTTGCCTTACATATCTGTTTATCAGTATACTATATGGCTTATATGATGGGGAAGATAGAACGCAAAAGTTATGTGAACCCTGCTTATACATCCTGCTTTTTCATCGCCTCAATGATCTTGTCTGCAGTGCGCGCAGCCAGCGCCATGACTGTATTTGTCGGGTTGCTTCCACTCGAGGTAACAAAAGTAGAAGCGCCTGCTATGAAAAGATTGGGTATGTCATGTGACTGCCCGTATTCATTCACAACAGAAGTTTCCTTGTCATTCCCCATCCGGCATCCCCCCATGAGATGAGCGGTATCAGATACCACATGCTCTGGCTGCCCCCCCATCGCTTCTATAATCCGGTTCATTTGCCCAATGGCATGCTTGTATAGCTGCTTGTCGTTCTCCTGATAACTGAACGTCACCGTAGGAATCGGTATTCCGTATTCATCTTTTTCACCTGAAAGCGTCACTCTGTTATCAGGATGAGGCAGCACTTCCCCTACCAAGGTGATCCGCGCATACATATTGTAATCCAGCATGGTCTCACGAAGCTGTTTTCCCCATAAATACGAGCCATCTTCCCTCTCGGCAGCAATGGCAGTCGCCATCGCGACCGGACGTGACCCGTGTGCACTCAATGTATATCCGCGGGCAAATCCTCGTTCCCGGTCTGTCTCGTAAAAATGCTGGGTCAAGGCAAGGACAGGTGTTCCCTTATACAATCGCACCTCCTCCGGAAGCCGTCCGTATACATCATGGCTGGAGTGGGGCATAATTGCTTTTCCTACCCATCCGCTCGAATTCGCAAGCCCTTGCGGAAACTGTGCATTCGCTGAACTGAGCAACAATCGGGGAGTCTCCACTACAAACCCGGCCAAAATGACGACACGAGCCATCTGCTTGTGCGTCAAGCCATTATGGTTAAACAACACACCGCTGACCCGGTCGCCTGCCATCAAAATTTCCGTCACCATGCAGTCGGACAGTACCTCTGCCCCCTCCGCTATCGCTTTGGGGATATGATGAATCAACCCGCTGTACTTGGCATTCGGCATGCACCCTTGATTGCAAAAGCCACGATTGATACAGGGAGGACGTCCATCAAAAGGACCCGATAAAATCGCCAGAGGCGCAACCACACTCTCGATCCCCAGCTTCTCGCACCCTTCCCGGAACAGTTGGGCATTGGCACTGATTGGCTCCCGAACGGGGTAAGGATACGGCCCTTGAAAGGAACCCCACGGAAAATGATTGGGACCTGAGACCGCAATCTCCCGTTCGATCTTGTCGTAATACGGGGCAAGATCCTGATACGTAATCGGCCAGTCATCCCCTACGCCGTCTACGGTCTTTGTCTTAAAATCACTCTCGTGGAAACGCAGGAACACCCCCGTAAAATGCACGGTGCCTCCCCCAATTCCCCGTCCTGAGTTGTTATGTCCCAAACGCAGTGGGTCTTTGCCTGCTACCAGCCTCGTTTCCTGCCAGGCCAATCTCCGCATCGACAGCTCATCACTGGCAAAATCGTGTTGCGGGTCCCAAAACGGCCCTGCTTCCAGTACGACAACGCGCAACCCGGCCTTTGCCAGCTCATAAGCCAGCACGCCACCTGCCGCTCCAGCACCTACGATGCATATATCTGCGTCATTGGCGTATTTTCTTTGATCCACAGGAGTGGGGCGATGAGTAATCGTATGATGGTCATGACTCGTCATTTGTTTTCGCCTCCCATGGGTCCGTCAATCCTTTTTCCACCCGTACATAGCCACGCGGATAAGCGGGTCCGCCATAGCCGATATCCGACCAAACTAACGGATGTGAATAGTAAGCACTGACTGTGTCATGCAGCAACCGCTTGAAAAAATCTGCTGGAGCAAAGTCTTTCCACGCCTCCTGGTTTTGGATGCCCCCATTCGCAACGCGCTGAAGAACGGCTTCTTGCTGGTCTAGCTTCAACGCAACAAAATCAGTTCCATAAGCGGCATGACTCTCCGCATCAATCCCTTTCAAGCCCGAGCGATAGAACTCTTTTTTGGGGGGAATTCCGACCTTTCGCTGTGATTCGCCGATATTACTAGCCGTCGTATTATCCAGATGCTCCACCACAAAGGTCAGCACTTCCAAACGGTGATCATTGACCAATACGCCTACGACTGTCTGCAAGAGCAAGGATTCAGGCTTCGTAAAAAATTGATTGGCAATCGCGGGCATTCGTCTGGCGCCTACCACTTTCCTGGTGTGAGCATCCCACTCTGTATGCTGGTCCCAAACATCATAGGATGGGTAACGTTTAGGCTTTTCCATGTCCTCTCACCCCTTTGAAAACGATTTTT
Organism: Brevibacillus sp. MER 51; assembly: GCF_023714195.1. Lineage (NCBI taxonomy): Bacteria > Bacillati > Bacillota > Bacilli > Caryophanales > Paenibacillaceae > Brevibacillus > Brevibacillus sp. MER 51. The sequence continues at coordinate 34,152 of NZ_JAMAUS010000026.1, forward strand.
ACCAAAACAGCGCAAGAAGCCCCAATGCAGACATGGCCGTGATCAGTAAAGGAAGAATCACAGGAGGACCGACGAGAAAATTTTGACCTTGTGAATAACCTCCCACACGCTGCCCAACCCCGACCGTATGCAAATAGGCCCCGTACAAACCACCAACCATGCCGACTACCATCATCAAGGCAAACACCCAACGCAGCCATCCCGCATTCACAAACGATAAAACAATAGCAGTAACCGCAAATACAGGGAGCTCAAGCACGGGAATCCACATTGCCCAATGGCGGAAGTTTTGTCTTGAGTGAAAAAGTGTGACCTGAACCGCAATCAGGGCGAACGCCAACCCAGCAAAAAGTATCAGTACGCGTTCGATCGGCCAGCCATGCCACATGGAAACATCCTCCTTTTTACGTACATTGCGCCTATTTTTTCCGTCCTTGTCAGGTCCTATTCTGCCTATTTCACTACAAGCAGCATGATGAATAGAAAAAAGCCTGCTACTAGCCAGCAGGCTTTTCATTCCCTATGAAAAATAAACCAATGTCAAATACAAACCGAGCAAAGTGAACATCAATGTCGGGACGGTCAAAATAACCCCCGTCCGAAAATACTGCCCCCACGTAATCGTCACGTCTTTGCGTCTCAAGACGTGCAACCAGAGCAAGGTCGCAAGCGATCCGATCGGCGTCATTTTCGGCCCCAAATCGCTTCCGATCACATTCGCGTAGATCATTGCTTCCCGCAACACTCCATCTGCTTGTGTCCCTGCAATTGCCAACGCGTTGAAGATGACTGTCGGTAGGTTGTTCATGACAGAGGAAATAGCAGCAGCCAGAAAGCCTGTTCCCAATGTCGTTGCCAATAAACCATGCGCCATGAACCAATCCAAGGCGTCTTTGACCAAGTCAGTCAATTTCGCGTTGTGCAGCCCCCACACCACGACATACATGCCAATCGAAAAAACAACGACTACCCACGGTGCTTCTTTCATAATCCGCCGCATGGCGATCGCTTCACATTTTCTTGCAGCCAGACAAAAAATGATGGCTGCCCCTGCAATGATGATAGAAACGGGCGTATGGATGGACTCGCTAATAAAAAAACCAATCAACAAGACCGCAAGAATCGGCCACGCCAGGCGAAACATTCTGTGGTCGCGAATCGCTTCCTCCGGATTTTTCAGATGGGAAAGGTCAATCTGCACCGGGATGCTTTTGCGAAAATATAGGTACAAAACCAGCAGGCTTCCACCAATCGAAAACAAAGTCGGAATGATCATTTTGGCCGCATACGCAGCAAAGCCAATATCAAAATAGTCAGCAGAAACAATATTCACCAGATTGCTAATCACAAAGGGCAAAGAGCTCGTATCTGCAATGAACCCGCTCGCCATGACAAATGCCAAAACTGTTTTCCCATCCAGCTTTAGTGCCCTCACCTGTGCCAACACAATCGGCGTCAGGATTAGGGCTGCCCCATCATTCGTAAACAAAGCGGATACGAGTGAACCAAGCAGGATCACATAAACGAACATCAACCGCCCATTCCCTTTGGCAAAACGGGCCATATGAAGCGCAGCCCATTCAAAAAAACCGACTTCGTCCAATACGAGCGAGATGATGATAATCCCAATTAGCGCGAGCGTCGCATTCCAAACAATGGAGGTTACCTCTGCAACATCACCGATCGTGACTACCCCAATCGCCAAGGCCAACAGTGCTCCACCGACAGCCGGATAACCAATCGACAACCCCCGCGGTTGCCAGATAACCAATGTCAACGTAATCAGAAAAAGGAAGAATGAAATCCAAACCACCGCATGTATCTCCTTTCCTAAAGCAAAAAAGAACGGACCTCAAAAAGTCCGCTCTCCTACCATACTACAAATTGAAATGATCTGAAACGTCAAGTAATGGAATCCTTTAAAGTAAAATGTGGCCACCTTCTACATGAAGTACAGTTCCGGTAACAAAACTATTTTGGAGCAGGTATAGTACGCTTTGTGCGACGTCTTTCGCTTGTCCAACTCTCTTCACAGGGAGTTTGTCTGCCAATGTTGCATAGAAATTTTCGCGGACGTCTTCAGGCATTTTACTCCGTGATGGCGTATCAATAATGCCAGGTGAAACGATATTCACTCGGATTGGTGCCAGTTCCAAGGCAAGGGTTTGCCCCAGATTTGAAACCGCCGCATTGACTGCACCAAGGGCAGAAGAACCAATCATCGCTTTGTAGGCGACAACCCCGGAGAATAAGGTGATGGAACCGTTTGTGGAAATCTTCGGCGCTCCGTACTTCGCCGCGTAGTATTGACCCCAAAATTTGTTGTCGAACAGCTTCCGCGCTTGGGCTGTATCCGTTTGAAGGAATGAACCACCTGATGTTTCCGCTGCGCTGACGACCAGATGATCAAACGTGCCTATTTTTTCAAAAAAGGCCTGAACCTGCTCCTCATCGGTGGTATCTAGGGTATACGCCGAGGCTTTGGAGCCAAGACTCTCTTTTGCCTTCTGCAATTTATCTTCGGAGCGGCTGGCAATGATCACTTCTGCTCCTAGCGCTACTGCCTGTTTGGCTGTCTCCAAACCAATTCCTGAGCTTCCGCCGATGATGACTAACTTTTGATTGTGCAACATGATAGGATCTTTCCCCTTTACTGTGAGATTTTCATTAGAAGCTCAATACCTGTTTGAGATGCGCCTCGAGTTCGGATACAAATCGGTCGATCTGCGGATTTTTGATGACATCATAGCAAGCAAAGCTCTTTACAGGTTGCATGCCTAAAAATTCCTGTACGCGGTGCAAATGACTGATTGCATCCTCCAGGCTTTCCCCTTTAAAAAATTGGGTCGGATCGTTAAATGCTTTTTCTGGGGCATTCCAAGTCGTCGAGAACATATATTTTTTGTCGGTTAATAAACCGCCTCTACCGTATTGATTAGCCCCCTTGAAAAACAAACCGTACGCATATACTTCATCCATATATGTTTTCATTAACCCAGGGACACTGAACCAGTAGATGGGGGTTTGATAAATGACCAGATCTGCCCAGAGAAATTTCTGGTGCTCTTCTTCGACTTTGTATCCGTTTTGAATAATGGTAGTTCGTACATCGTTCTCTTTTTCGAGCAGACTCACCATATGATCCATCAAGGTTTGGTTCAGTTTCCCCTCCGATGAGCCATATTTTTGGTGACCATTGATGATAAGGATTTTTTTCATTTTTAACATCTCCTTTACGTTAGTTCGTTCAATTTTCCGCTACGACACCAATTTGTTGCATAAAGGTTAAATTGTCTTCCAGGTGCCAGTCTTCAACAAGCTTCCCATCCTTGATGCGCAAAACATCGATTGCCATAAATTGAATGGGCTTCCCGGTCAGAGGTTTTCCCATAAACTCGCCTTTGCTCGTACCCGTAAAAGAAAGACGAGCTGTCACCTTGTCCCCCACTACCAGTAAATCCTCAATTTTGCATTGCAAGTCGGGAACTGCTTTACGGAAGTTGCGAGAAGCAAATAACAAGCCATCCGGACCTTGAGGCCTTCCTTTCGGCAACGTGTTATCAATGAAACTTGGAGAAACGGTTTGTGAAATAAGTTCCTCATTCCCCGTGTTCCAGAATCCGTAGAAACGTTGAGCGGCCTGTACCATTTCAGTAGCTTTCGTTGAATCCAACGAGGAATCAATCGTCATAGAAACGGGTTGTGGAAGATCCTTCAATAGTTGTACGTCTGTCTTGGCGGACAACACAGCCGTTTGATTATCATAAGCAGACGTTTTCGAATCAGTAGCGCATGCTGTTGTGAACAGCATCGTCCCGAAGATGACAGCAATACCAGCTATCGAACTCATTCTTTTTGTGCGTGGAATCATATTGTTCCAATCAACTCCTTATTTAGAGTGGAAGTATCGGTTCACATTGCTATTGTAACGACAGTAACTTCATTTATGGAAGTAGTGATATTTAATTCATATAGTTTCCGAAAAGATACTATTGCGCTATAATAGCCAAAAACCCTACTATTTTTTTGGAGGATATTCCGATGAACGTTCTTGAACCAATCGAACTGAACAAAGGAACCCCAGGCCAACCTTGCCCCATTGCCAAAACGCTTGACGTAATCGGGACCAAATGGACCTTTTTAATCATTCGGGATCTGCTTATCGAAGGAACGCTGCGTTTCAGCGACCTGCTGAAATCCATGGATGGGATTAGTCCAAAAACACTGTCGCTTAGACTTAAGGAATTGGAAGAGCACGGCATATTGGAAAGGAAGGTGTTTCCGGAAGTCCCTCCGCGTGTGGAATATACGTTAACGGAGAAAGGGAAACGATTGGAAGGTATTTTCATTGAGTTAAAGAGGTTTGGGTTGCATTTATAAACGTTTGGAAATCAAAAAGAGCGGACCTCGAAAAGTCCGCTCTTTTACCATCATGCCTATTGAATTATCCGAAACGTCCGGTAATGTAATCCTCTGTTCTTTTGTCACGAGGATTTTGGAAGATCGTCGGGGTGCTGTCAAACTCGACTAGCTCTCCATTCAAGAAAAACGCAGTCTTATCGGAAATACGTGCTGCCTGCTGCATGTTGTGTGTCACGATTACAATCGTATAACGGTTCTTCAGCTCTTCCAACAGCTCTTCGATTTTGGCTGTCGAAATCGGGTCTAATGCAGAGGTTGGCTCATCCATCAAAATGATCTGTGGCTGAACAGCGAGTGCCCGTGCGATACAGAGGCGTTGCTGCTGTCCACCGGAAAGCCCTGTTGCTGGCTTTTTCAGTACATCCTTCACTTCATCCCAAAGGGCCGCCGCCTTGAGGCTTGTCTCTACCAACTCGTCCAGCTTGTTACGATCATTCATGCCGTGTAGTCTCGGCCCGTACGTGATGTTGTCATAGATGCTCTTCGGAAACGGATTCGGATGCTGAAACACCATGCCGATATTTTTGCGAAGTCGCTCAACTTCTACACGCGAGCTATAAATATCCTCGTCGAAGACTTTTACCGTTCCCGTAATTTTGGTGTTCGGTACAGAGTCGTTCATTCGGTTCAGCGTCCGTAAAAATGTAGATTTACCACAGCCAGACGGACCAATTAAGGCTGTAATGGAATCAGACTCTACATCCAGATTTATATGATAGAGGGCTTGCTTATTACCGTAGAAGAGATTCAACTCTCTCACCGAAATAACGCTCATACGGTCTTCGCTCCTTCGTGGTTGTTACGTCTTTTTACTTCCCCACTATAGCGCACCAATGTTAGGTTTCCGTATGAAGTTTATTAAGTTTCGTTAAAGATTTCGTTTTAGGACTTTTTACATAGGTCATCTTACATTAATTTATGGTAAATCTTGCTGGCAAAGCATATACGCTCCTCTAGGTACCCCCTACAATAAAGCTGAACGTTTTGATAAGGGGAGAACAATTAATGCCAGACATAAAAAAACTATGGGGTCACTCGTCGTTTCATTATCGTTCAATTTTCACCAGGCTGTTCGCAGGCATCATGGGCATGGTTGTCTGCATGATGGCAATTGCCGCTTTCTTCATCAGCTATCAATCCGAAGCCACACTCAATGAAAAAACAAAGCAGCAATTACACGAAGCATCAGGTGCAGCTCTACAGAAGGTACATAGCAGGGTCTATGACATCGTGACCGCCTTGCAATCATTTGCTTCCACTTATAAAAACAGCAAGATCACGAACAGTCAGATCTTTGGCATTTTTACAGATTTGTCTACCAGCAATCCTACGATTTCCGAATTACAAATCGTCACCACGGACGGAAAGTATTTGACCTTTCCGGGATCACCCCTCGACAGTTCCTACGATCCGCGAAAAATGGACTGGTATGAGGGGGCATTGAACCAACCGCAGCAGGGGGTTTTTGTCTCAGATGTCTTCCAGTTTTCCAAGACGGAGTTTCCCAAAATTGCCGTCTCACTCCCTTTGCGCAATGAAGATGAGGAGCCAGTAGGCGTCGTCGTGGCATTCGTCTCTGTTCCCAAGCTGAGCGAATCAATCGGGCAGATTAAACTGGGCGAAACCGGGTATGCCATGATCGTTGATCAACAAGGCAAGCTGGTCGCTCATCCTGATCAATCCTACGCGTTGCAGCGCCCTCTTCTCTCGGAGTTGGCCATCGTGCAAAACGTCATCGCTGGTCAATCTGGGTACGAGCCGAGCAGGATCAATGAGGTGGACTCATTTGCCGCCTATCAATTTGACCCCTCCCTAAAATGGGGAGTGATCGTCGCACAGTCGGTATCCGAGGTAAAGCAAGAGGTTCGCCGCCTTCAGTTAACTATTTTGGCCGTCTCACTCGTCGGACTTGCTGCACTCGCACTCATGTTGTATGTGTATGTTCGCCGAATCATCAAGCCGATTAAGGAAGCACAACAAAAAATGTCCGCCTTTAGCGAGGGTGATCTGCTGCAAACCATGCACGTTCAAAGTAATGATGAAATTCGCCAGCTGGCTGACAGCTTCAATCGAATGAGTGAACAAATCCGGACGATCATCGGTAAAATCCAGTACGTCATCTCAGACGTCAAACAAGTAGCCGATCATGTCGGAAAAGGCTCCCGCCATTCTCACGCCATGCAGTCAGAAGTCGTATCCGTAACAGAGCGGCTGGCCCAAGAAATGGACAACCAGCAGGAGCAGATCGATGATATTCACGCCACGATGGCCGACATCACGCAAGAAATGTCTCGGATCACTGACTCCATGGAAAAAGCAATTGTACAGAGCCGGGAATCACGTCAGCAAAATGCCAGAGCAGCAACCTCCATTGATTTGCTAAAAGAAAATATGCACAATATCTCGGAGGATATGAAGGCTTCTATGCATGCCATGTCCTCCATGAGAGAAAGCATGAGTGACATCAACGAAATGCTCGGTCTGATTTCCGCCATCTCCAAGCGAACCAAGCTTTTGTCCTTTAATGCTCGAATCGAAGCTTCCAGGGCTGGACAAGCTGGGATCGGCTTCAGCGTCGTAGCAGACGAAATTCGCTTGCTGTCCGACCAGACGGAAGAGGCATCGGCCCGTATTCAAAAGGTAATTGAATCAGGGGAAGAACGAATGGAGCACGTAGCTGCCTGCTTGCAAACGACCGATCATGCTACTCTAAATGGCATTCAAACCTTGCACCAGGCCGCTTCTATCTTCCACAATACGATCCAGCTCAGTGAAGCGTTGACTGCGCAATTTGAATCGATCAGAATGCTCACAGGAACAATCTCGACTCAGAGCCAAGCCATTTCGCAGCGGGTAGACAATCTGTCCGCCTCTGCACAGCAAGTAGTATCAGGCACACAGCAGGCCGTAGCTGCCAATCAAGAAAGTCTATCTTTATCCGAACAATTTCTCGATGACTCCCTACGCCTGACAGAGATCGTGGAGGATCTGGAGCAAACCATCAAATTTTTCCGAGCGGGAGAAACAACCCCTTCTTTGAAAAATTCATGATATCATAAAGTGAATGGGAACTTTTCACAAACCTATCCTACGAAAGGGGATGTCTGGACCTTGGATAAGCGTTCCATTCACTTTTATGTCATTGCCCTATTTGTACTGCTAGCAATGTCCCTCGTAACCTTTATCAAGGTCTTCGATCAAAGCCACTATCTGCGTTACTTGTTTGTGGCGATATTTTTTGCTGGCTTGATAGTCGGTTATGTTCGATACTGGATGAAGGTCAAAAGCGAGAACATGCAGCATCAAAGCAAATGGTACAGGTATGGATTTTTACTTGCTTTTGCCCTCATCTATATGGCTATCAAATATGGTGTAAAAGCTGTTGTAGGTTATGAGGCTTCCAGCGAAGACTACGGCATTGTCATCGCGTTCTTTTTCTTGGGTCTGTTTATTTCCTACTATGGTTTTTATTCACGATATTTGCGGAAAGCCTGAAACCAATAGCACAAGAAGCCCTCCTGCAAGCTGATTTGCTTGGGAGGGCTTCTTGTGCTTTTCTATTCTCTCTTAGCCAAAACGTCCGCTAATATAATCCTCGGTTTTTTCGTTTTCAGGTGATGTGAAGATTTTCCCTGTCTCATCCATCTCGATCAGCTCACCCATCAGGAAGAAGGCGGTTTTCTCAGAAATTCGCGCTGCCTGATGGAGGTTATGGGTAACGATTACGATCGTATACTCATCTTTTAGCTGCATGACCAGCTCTTCGATTTTCATGGTAGAGATCGGATCGAGAGCGGAAGCCGGTTCATCCAAAAGCAAAATGGTTGGCTGCATTGCAATTGCACGCGCGATACAAAGCCTTTGCTGCTGTCCACCAGAAAGGGAGAGTGCTGAGTCGCGAAGACGATCTTTTACCTCATCCCAAAGCGCTGCTTTTCGCAGGCTCGATTCAACCAATTCGTCCAAATCACGTTTATTGGTCATCCCATGGAAACGCGGTGCAAATGCGATGTTTTCATAAATCGATTTAAAAAATGGATTCGCTCGTTGGAAAACCATTCCTACCACTTGGCGCAGGCTTTCGATGTTTACTTGCGAGTTGTTAATGTCGATACCATCCACAATAATGGAGCCCTCTACTCGACAAGAAGGAACCAGATCATTCATCCGGTTCAAGCTCCGTAGAAGCGTCGATTTCCCGCATCCGGACGGGCCAATAAAGGCCGTCACGGAGTTGCGTTCAATATTCATTGATATATTTTTTACGGCGTGCTTCTCTCCGTAGTATACATTCACGTTATTCGTCTGAATGATCGTTTCTTGCATGGTCAGTACGGACATGGCTGCCACCTACCTCTTCTTAGTTTGATCCTGACGTCATCTTTTTGTAAACCCAATTCCCGAACCAACGAGCGGAAAGGTTAAAGAGCAAGACGGCAATAATCAGAACAGCAGCCGCGCCATCTGCGACATCACGTGCATCCGGTGTCAGCCCCTCGCTGTTTACCTTCCAAATATGCACGGCCAAGGTCTCGGCAGGACGGAACGGATTCAGAGGTGACGTTGTACTGTTCATCGAGAAGTCGGTGAAATCCAGATTCGGTGAAGACATCCCTGCCGTAAACAGCAAGGCAGCCGCTTCCCCAAATACACGGCCAGATGCCAAAATGGCACCCGTAATGATACCTGGAAGTGCTGCTGGAAGGATGACTGACACGATGGTACGCCATTTGGTAATACCAAGCGCGAGACTCGCTTCCTTTTGACTGCGTGGTACGTTGCGCAGTGCATCCTCTGTTACACGAACCAAGAGCGGCAGGTTAAATACCGTCAGCGCAAGTGCTCCACCAAACAGGGTATAGCCCCAGCCAGTCATATTTACGAACACGAGCAATCCAAACAAACCAACTACGATAGACGGAAGAGAAGACAATACTTCTATACTCATGCGGATGAACTGTGTAATCTTGTTATCCGGCGCATATTCAGCCATATAAATGCCTGCTCCGATCCCGAGCGGCAACGCGATCAGCATGGTCAGGACCAGCAGGTACAACGAGTTGAAAAGCTGTGGTCCAATCCCGCCACCCGCATTGACAATATCCGGCGGAGAGGTCAAAAAGTCGAGATTCAGCTTATGCCAACCTTGCGAGAGAATGAAGCCCAATAGTCCCACCAAGGTACCGATAATCAGTACGGCAATCAGTGTCAAAACAACAGTAGCAGCGCGGTCCATCAGTCTCGCTTTCATCTATTTTGCCAACCTCTTTCTGCCCAACAGGCGCAAAATCACGATAAAGATGAAAGACATCGCCAAGAGCAGCAAAGCCATTGACCAGAGAGCATTGTTATACGGAGTTCCTTGAATCGTGTTCCCCATGTTCAATGTGATACCGCTAGTGAGCGTACTGATCGGTTCGAGCAAACCGCCTGGCAGCTTCGTTGTGTTACCGATAACCATCTGCACAGCCAAAGCTTCTCCAAAAGCGCGGGACATTCCCAAAACAATAGCCGTCAAACAGCCAGGAAGCGCGGAATGCAACACGACATTCCAAATGGTTTGCCAACGAGTAGCACCCAGTGCGAGCGAAGCATTGCGCAAATCCTGCGGAACAGCCTCGATAGCATCTGCTGCCACACTCGTAATGGTTGGCAAAATCATCAAGGCAAGAACAAGTCCCCCTGCCAATAAGCTGAAGCCAAGAACATCAAATTGTTCCCGAATAAATGGAACAAGCAAAGTTAGTCCAACATAACCGTAAACCACCGATGGAATACCCACCAACAGCTCGATAACCGGCTTCAATACTTTTTTTCCGAAGCCTGGAAAGATTTCTGTCATAAAAATAGCGGCGCCGATTCCGAGTGGCGCGGCAATTAAAGCAGCCAGTGCCGTTACGAAAAACGAACCGAGGATAAAGGGCAACACACCATACGCGGAGGGTTCACCTTCTGGGTCCCATTTGTCATGGGTTAAAAATTCTTTGAAGCTTACTCCATCGACAAAGAACGTCGACAGCCCTTTTGAAGCAATAAAATAGGTGATCGATAGAACGACAATAACGAGCAAACCCGCACAAATCATCGCGATGGTTTTGCCAGTAATATTCTCTGTTTTTTGACGCTTGTTCGTTGTCAGCATTTTTTGCGCAATCATCGATTGACGCTCTGTATTTACCCCTTCAGTACGATGGCTCATGTTCTCCCTCCTGGAAAGAAAACGACTGTACGCAAGCAAAATGAGGGGAAGGCCCCCCTACCCCTCTATTTTGCTGTTGACGATAACGCTTATTTTTGTGTTACTTTGCCTTCTGCATCACGTTCCACTTTCATGTCTGTGATTGGCAGGAAGCCCAATTCTGTAACGGTTTTCTTTTGTACTTCGTCAGTCAGGATGAAGTCGAGGAATGCTTTTGCATCGCCAGTTGCTTCACCTTTGGTGTACATATGCTCGTACGCCCATACTGGATATTTGTTCGTTGTAATGTTTTCTGCGTTTGCTTCCACGCCATCCAATTTCAGAGCTTTTACAGTGTCATTGAAGTAGGACAGTGCCAAGTAACCAATTGCACCTGGTGTTTCTGCAATGATTTTGCGAACAGTACCGGAGGAATCCTCTGTGATACCTTCTGCTTCTTCTTTGCCATCCAACGCGAATTTGCTGAATGTCGCGCGAGTTCCGGAAGATTTCGGACGGTTAACCAGCGTGATCTTCATATCTTCGCCGCCAACTTCTTTCCAGTTGGTGATTTTTCCGGTGAAGATGTCGATCAATTGTTGCTTGGACAAGTTGTCCACTTTTACTTGCGGGCTTACCGCTGCTGCCATACCGACAACCGCTACCTTATGGTCTACCAGTTCGTTTGCTGGAATGCCTTTTTTCTCTTCTGCAAAAATATCAGAGTTACCAATCGTTGCTGCACCGCTTGCTACTTGGCTCAAGCCCGTGCCGCTTCCTCCGCCTTGTACTTGGATTTGTGCGCCTGCATTTTTTGCCATAAAGTCCTTGGCCGCTTGCTCGACCAGAGGTTGTAAAGCGGTAGAACCCACTGCTGTCACAGGTTCACCGGAAGTTTTTGTTGTCGAACCAGAGTTGCTTTGCTCCTGGGCTGGTTGTTGCGCTGGTGCTGGTGTTTGTGTCTGCGCAGTGTTGCCGCTTCCGCACCCCGCGAGTAATGCCCCTACACATGTCAGCGCAATAAACATTTTGCTGAGTTTTTTCATTGGATGAAAATCCTCCTTAAAAGGTTCGGTTTGTTTTTTCTCTCTTACAAGTACAAACTATACAGCGGGAATGTTGTCGTATTATGTTGTGAATGTAAAGCTTTCTTAAAGATCCCGGAATTCCTGTTGTAAAACGGCGCAAGCATGGGAATAATGTCCCTATTCATTTGGTGGGGGTGTCCATGTGGAACGTTTGGCCTTGCTTTTTGTTATCATCGGTGCCCTGAACTGGGGATTAATCGGGTTGTTTCAATTCGATTTGGTCGCGAGCTTGTTTGGTGGAGCGGAGTCTATCGTAAGTCGAATCGTGTATACGTTGGTAGGCTTGTTTGGGGTATATGCCATCAAGTTTCTCTTCACGGATCGGGAAGAAACGCCAACAACATAAGAAAACTATGTCCGGCTGTTGGGGAGAGGAGGAAACAGGAGAAAACGCTCAGCTTCTTGTCCCACCCGCTGAGGGATTCACTGCCCGTCTCCATGAAAAAAAGCGAAACCCGCGTCCAAAGTCGTCCATTCAAGAGGTGTCTCAGAGGTGGACGCTTAAGAACGTGTTTCGCTTTTTGCATTACGCCTCGGTCGGTGTACCAAAGATCTTCGCTTATTTCTCCTGTTTCCTCTACGAGTTTTCCGTATTATTACGATTTTAAAAGCCTTAAAAGAATGAAGAACGTATTCAGTCACGACAGAGAAGAATATTTCCAGACGTAGCGACTTGTGGAGTCCTACCGAGCGGAGAAGCGATTAGCGGGCAAAAGAAACGCAACGTGCCCATGCGACGAAGCGGCTACCACTTTTGCGTTTCCCCGCTAATCGCTTCGGAGCGGACAGTCTCACCCCCCAGCAGGACGGAGCCTGGAGCCTAGACTGGAAATATTCTCCTCCCCACGACAGCCACTATACGCGAAACACAATCTCTACGAAAAAGACGGCACATCCCAATTAACTGGGTGTGCCGTCTTTATAGTGATGATTAATTATCCCGTTTCAGTGGCTCGGAGAGATCTACGTGCCCCATCAGCGTTTCTACTTTCTTGCCATCCTCCAAGAAGACTATCTCCTTTACTTCCGAGAATTGAAAGAAGGTATTCTTCAACGCATCCATAGCCATCGTCTCGCCACTTGAACCCATGTTGAACTGATTTTTGCTATCTGCATCAATCGTCAAGGTGCCTTTATCGATTGTAATGGAATGGTACTTGAAGTCTTTCCACAATGGAATGTGCACGTCTGGCTTTACAGGCGTCTCCAGCAGGGCAAGTGTCTTTTTGTACTTCTCGATATCTTCTGCAAACGTGATCTCTTGCTCTTCTTTTTGCAGCTCCATCACATTATTATCCGAATAGTAAACGGTGACCATTTGCTTTTTCAGAGTCGGCTCTGTTGTCGATGGATCAGTTTTTGAACCAGATGGCTGTTCTACTGGTGTGGTTGGCTGTGGTGTTTCTGTCGCGTTTTGCCCACATCCGGCCAAAAGCAGCATCACTAACGCTGCCATCCAGATCACTCGACTTTTTTTCATCGTGAAAAGCCCCCTTACTGATAAGACTCGTAGTATTCACGAATAGCCGCAACAATGGCTTTCGCGATTTTATCTTGGAATGCCGGATTCGTCAGCTGCGCGTTCTCCTGTGGATTGGAGAGGAAGCCAGTTTCGGTCAGCACTGCTGGCATTTTCGTGTTTTTGATCACATAAAAGCCGCTCTTCTTGAAGCCCCGATCCGGGAACTGCGTTGCCCCACGCAAATGTTTATGTACCACTTGGGCAAAGTCTTTACTGTTTTCATTATAATAGAAAGTTTCTGTTCCTGCAGCCGTCGGTTTCGGGAATGCGTTGGCGTGAATAGACAAGAACAAGTCGGCTTCTAACTCATTGGCAAAAGCAACACGCTCTGACAGTTCATAAAACACATCTGTTGTGCGGACAGGAACGACTTGAAACTCTGGATATTGCTTCAGCAAAGCCACAATCTTATTGGAGACAGCCAAGTTGTAATCTTTTTCATTGTTGCCAGCAGAGCCCTTCGTGCCTGGGTCTTTTCCTCCATGACCGGCATCAACGACGATCAGGTAGCCTGTTTTCTTCGGCTTTGGCGTCAATTTTACTTCGATACCGTCTTTCGTGTAAGCCAGCTCATACGTGCTCTTTTGGTTCAGCTCAATCACGACGCGAACCGTGTCAGGAGATGCACTGTATTGGCTGTAACGCAGGTTAGTAATGAGAGGTTCTTCTTTCGCTTGTTCTGCTTGATTCAGTTCATCCGAATCCGAATCTGTGCCTTGGTCTTCATCATCAGCGGAGACCGTTTGCTCGGATTCGCCTACGCTATCGTTTTTCTCGTCTTGACGTTTTAGATCTTCAATTAAATCATCATCCAATGCGGTTTGTGGGAGATCCAAGACGATCCGGTGTGGACCAGTCATTATAAACGACTGAGGAATGACAGGCATGGTCGTTTCAATACGAACACGGTCGCCGTCCTCGGATACATCTTTCATAATATTGAGGCGATCGATCTCAACTTGATTATTTTTCTTGTCCCACGCAAATGACCCTCCAAGCTCGTCCTCCAATTGACGTAATGAGAGGACTAACTGATCATCAATCGTCATCCCGCGCTCAGGTCTTTTCCACGCAAAGCCTTTTTGTCCCACTTGCTCAGCTACGGCCTGTGCGGACGCGTACATCGTGTCTTCCACTTGATACAGCTTGATCGGCTGGGTTGGCATCTTGCCATTCAGCTTGACCTGTGGTGTTTCGTTCGCAATGACAGTACGTGTACTGTTGTCCCACCCGACTGTAACACCAAGTGACTCCCCGACAAAACGCAGTGGTAGCAGCATACGCTTTTGTGAAATAACAGGCGGCGTATCGAGCTTCACTTGTTTGCCGTTCAACACTGCTGTACGGGAGTCTAGTGTAAGGGAAAGCTGCTGTGAGCCTTTGGTAATGACAGCTGTTCGAGTAGCGTCATTCCAATCCACATTTGCACCTAGCCCTTCGGCGATGACACGAACGGGAACCAACGTGCGCCCACTCTTGATGACCGGCGGTACTTCAGCACTTACTGCTTGTCCACCAATCATGAGATTGACAGCTTCCTCTGAGGCACTGCTTGCTGCAACCGCCCAACCGGGGATTAGCAGCAGGACCAGCAATGCAAAAAGCAGAGGGTAAAATCGTCTCTTCATCCTGACCTCCTCCGTGATGTCTGTTTTCTTCGTATTGTGGCGTCAGCCAATGTGCAACGTTCACCATTCTATTAGACGCTTGATGATCTGTAAAGTTTATAGTCTTTTGGTACCAAAATGAAAAGACCGCCTCCGCAAGCCCTGCGAGACAGTCTTTGCAACTGATCAATTATTATCGAAAAAATCCCCTTCTCTCTTGCCTACTTACTTCTTGAACAGGTTTTTTTATCATGTTCAAGCCCCCGTTGGCAAGAAATTGCTGGATCAGCGAAATCACAGCTGGATTCGACAGCACCTTAATGGAGTCGGCTACTTTTGGGTTTTTCAACTGGGGAATAGCGTCACCCAGATACGGTAAAAGCGGCAGTAAATCTTCGATTGAAATGGCAGGCTTTTGTGGCGGGGATACAGCTTCCACTTGGGCAGTATTCCGTCGTCCTCCAAACAGCAGACCTCGCCGTTCTCCTGTACCTTTTGGTGGTGCCTGTTTGAGACGCCCCAGTGTATTTTTCATATCCTGTAGTTCCTGTCGTACCTGACTCATTTCTCTCATCATTTGGGCATTGTTTGTATGTTGCGCATCCGCAAGTTTGTTGATCGATTCTAGCAAATGGTTCTTAGGGATAGCCTGCTTCTTTTTCGCTTTCATTTTCTCAACGATAATCCCACCTCCCTCCTCACTCTACCCCCTTATCTAAAACGTTTTTTTATATTTTCCAAATCCTTTGCAGTGACACCTTTTTTCGAAAGCTTATTCAACAAACTCCCGACATTTTCTGTTTTTTGCATCTGACGAAACTGCGCAGCATACCCGTTAACCTCTTGCTCGGTCAATTTTTTCCCTGACTTTCTGGCCATTTCACGAATGACTTCCTTGATTCCCGCGTCTGTCCTCAGCTTTTCCTTAGGAATGGATTTAACAATGTTGAGCAAAGAACCAATATCCATCAATATCCCTCCTAATTGCAGTTAGTTCCTTTTTACTCTATGTAGCCAAGGGCGTAATGGATTGGTCATTTGTCCATGAGACAGAAAAAAAGAAGAGGTCGCAAAAAACCTCTTCTCATCCGTGTTTACATTATGGAGTAATATCCGCATATTTGAAATCGATAGCACCCAGACCATCCATCACGACATCTTTCAGATTCTCGTTTTGCACCCAAGAATTCACGTAGAAGTAGATTGGCATGATTGGCATTTCATCCATCAGGATTTGCTCAGCCTGCATGAGAATGGCTTTACGCTTCTCCGGGTCTTGCTCCAGAGCGGATTGGTTCAAAAGCTCCTTGTACTTTGGATTTCCCCAACGTGTATCGTTGTTTCCGCCGTCTTTTTCCTGGAACATTTCCAAGAAGTTGATGGGATCATTGAAGTCACCCAACCAGCCTCCACGAGCGATTTGATAATTTCCTTGGTGTACGTCTTCTAAGTATACCTTCCACTCTTTATTTTCGAGCTCGATATCTACGCCGAGGTTTTTCTTCCATTGATCCTGTATTTCTGTTGCGATTTTTTTATGACCTTCGGATGTGTTGTAGATGAGTGTAATTGGAGGGAGTTTGGAGATCCCCTCTTCCTTCATACCTTCTACCAGTAATTTCTTTGCTACTTCAAGGTCATTATCTTTGAAGTAACCGTCTTTGTTCAACGCCATGCTCGGTGGTACAAAGCCTGTTGCCGGCACTTGACCAGCTTGCAGGATATCGGAGGTGATGCTTTCACGATTAATGGCATAGGCGAACGCCTTACGAATTTTTGCGTTGGTAAAGGGTGCTTGCTCTGTATTGAAACGATAAAAATAGGCACCGGCGATTGGCTGAGTTTTCAATATACCAGCTTCCCTCAAAATCGGAAGTGCGTCGGTTGGCAGCGAGGAGTTTGGAGCACCTGCCCAATCCAGCTCGTCGTTATCAAACAAGGACAATTCCGTATTCTCATCCTCTATCATGGTGAATTCGATTTTGTCCAATTTTACATTGGCTTTATCCCAGTACTTCTCGTTCTTTACGACAGTCAGATTGCTCTTGTGTTCCCATCTTTCCATTTTGAATGGTCCGTTGCCAACAACAGTCTTTGCCTCGTAAGCCCATTTTTTGTTGCCTTCGACTACCTTCTTGTTTACCGGGAAGTACGTTTTGAAAGCAACCAGCTCCGGGAAAAATGGCGTCGGGTTTGTCAGTTCCACTTTTAGCGTCTTATCGTCAATGGCCTTTACCCCAACGTCTCCCGCTTTGCCGGTCCCATTATTGAATGCTTCTGCGCCTTTCACATAATACAACTGGTAGGCGTAGCTGGAATCTGTCTTTGGATCGAGCGCGCGCTTCCAAGCATATTCGAAGTCATGTGCCGTTACTGGATCGCCGTTGCTCCATTTTGCTTCACGAATCTTGAATGTATAAGTCTTCCCATCCTCAGAAACGGTATAGCTCTCTGCCGCGGCTGGGTGCACCTTTCCGTCTTTTCCGAGACGTGTCAGACCTTCGAATACAGCTGTGATGATCGTACCAGAGGTAGTATCCTCCGCAATTCCAGGGTCTGCTGTAGGCGGCTCCGATTGCAGATTTATTCTTAATACCTTAGGCTCAGCCGCTTGGATAGAACCTTCGTACCCGGTCATCATTCCACCGAAAACGAGGACCGAACTCAATACCATAAAAACACTCTTCTTCATCATACACCCTCCAATAATCCCTGATAGAATCTTCCGAAAATAGTATACAATAAAAAGTAAAAATTTGGATGTTAAATAGATAAAAAAAGAAGAAAGGTGAGTAAAGCACCTTTCTTCAGGCTGTCGAGAAAGTCGACAGCCATTTTTATTTTACTTAATTTTAAAGCGACACCGCGTTAATTTGTTATAATTCTTATAATTACATTTTATAGTAGGTGATAATTGTGCTTACCTCCAATGAT
>NZ_JAMAUS010000027.1:0-44805 GCF_023714195.1 Brevibacillus sp. MER 51
TATTGGCGTACTTGCCCTTAGTGTAGCCAGAGTAACCTACGAAGTTACGAATAGGGGCTGTCCTCGTTCATAATAACTTATGGAATACTTCACCGAGACTTCTACGTTTGAAGCGCTCCCGCCATTTTTTCCGAGGCGGCCAGTGAATCCCCCCTTGCGGGGCGTAGGCCGAAGCGTAGACTGGAAATGCGCTTCTTCCCCACCACAACAACTCGTAAAAAAAGGAGCAGCTTGAAAGCCGCCCCCCTTTATTTCCCGGAAAATGTTAGGACAGTCGTCCCATCAAGCGCTCCATACGTTCCAGCGCCTTCTTCAACTGCTCCATCGATGTCGCATAAGAGCAACGGATATGTCCCTTTCCGCTTTCGCCGAACACATCTCCAGGTACAACAGCTACCTTTTCCTCCATCAGCAGCTTCTCCGCAAACTCAGAAGAGCTGAGACCTGTAGAAACAACAGACGGAAATGCGTAGAATGCTCCATCCGGTTCATGGCAAGTCAATCCGATATGACGGAATCCATCTACTACATAATTGCGGCGCTGACGGTAGCTCTCGATCATTCGTTCCATATCCGACCGTCCATGACGCAGGGCTTCCAATGCAGCCATCTGAGCCATTGTCGGAGCACACAGCATGGTGTACTGATGGATTTTCAGCATGCCTGCGAGCAAATCAGGTGACGCGCAGACATATCCCAAACGCCAGCCGGTCATCGCGAATGCTTTGGAAAAACCGGAGATCAGGATCGTCCGATCTTTCATCCCTGGCAGAGCTGCGATACTATCGTGCATGCGACCGTAGGTAAGCTCGGCATAAATCTCATCGGAGATCACCATGAGGTCGTGCTTTTCGATGATCGGCAAAAGTGTTTTCCACTCTTCAGCCGTCATAGTCCCCCCGGTCGGGTTATTTGGATAGCAGAAAATAATGGCTTTTGTACGTGCGGTAATGTGCGTCTCCAGCTCTTGCGGTGTCAGTTTAAACTGGTTTTCCATCGTCGTTTTCAGGAAAACCGGCACACCACCAGCCAAGCGAATAACTGGTTCATAGGAGACATAGCAAGGCTCCACGACCAATACTTCATCACCCGGATCGAGAATGGCACGCAGTGCGATATCAATCGCTTCGCTGGCACCGACCGTCACGAGAATTTCTGTCTCTGGATGATAGCTGACAGAAAAACGTTCTTCCAAGTATTTCTGAATTTCCACACGCAATGGCAGCATACCTGCATTGGATGTATAAGCTGTATGCCCACGCTCCAGCGAAGAAATCGAAGCTTCTCTCATTCGCCAAGGAGTAACGAAATCAGGCTCCCCAACCCCTAAAGAAATGACTCCCTCCATCGATGCTGCCAAATCGAAAAAGCGGCGAATGCCCGATGGCTTCAACGATTGAACTGTACTGGATAAACGGTTTTTGACTTTGACTTGTGTACTCACGGCGTAACCACCATCCTGTGATCTTCGTCACGATCTTCCAGCTCAATGCCATCGTGCTTGTAACGTTTCAAAATAAAATGTGTAGCTGTTGAGACAACCGAATCAAGAGTGGACAGCTTTTGCGAAACAAAAGTAGCTACCTCTTTCATCGTTTTGCCTTCCAAAATAATCGACAAGTCATAGCTTGCACCAGACATCAAGTAAACAGCCTTCACTTCTGGGAAACGGCAAATTCGCTCCGCCACTTCATCAAAGCCGACGTCGCGCTTCGGCGTCACTTTTACATCAATCATGGCGTTTACGTACGGATGATCGTCCACACGCTCCCAGTTCACCAGCGCTGGATATTTGACAATGACCTTTTCGGCTTCCAATGCTGCAATCGTCTGCTCAACGACCTCGGTTGGCTCACCGATCATTTTTCCGATTTGCTCAGCGCTCATGCGACTGTCTTCTTCCAACAGGTGCAACAGCTCTCTTTGCTTCAAGCGATCCATGCCCCACCACTCCAGTTTTCTCTTTATTTTTGTACATAAGTGCGTGTTCAAGTAGTCGACTTTTTGAACAACGTCATAAAGCAAAAAGCCCCAGCAACCAGACTCATGATTTCCATGAATCCGGTTGCTGAGGCGAAGGTATCGCGGTACCACTCAGCTTTTTTGCCTCTCTCACAAAAGGCAAACTCGTGCTGTCTACGTAGACATGCGCCCCATAACGTGGGCCATCCGCTGCTTTCTACTTGGCATTTTCAAAAGCAGAGCTCCAAGGTGGCTTTCAAAAAGAGTTCGCGGCTGCCCTCTCAGCTAACAGGCAACTCTCTGGACGTCAAAATCCCTTTTTTACTTTCCTTTTCACGGCTGTGTTGGTTGTTTTATTGAATGTCTCAGATTATAAATGACGTTTTCTCTCATTGTCAACCAACAACTTCTGTCTTCTGAACTTCTTTCAAACCGTTAGGCAACCAGACGCGAAACACCGTCCCTACTCCCAAGCTGCTTTGGACGTCAATTTTACCCCGATGATTTTCTACGATGGATTGGGTGATCGACAGCCCCAGTCCAGCTCCTCCGCTTTTGCGTGCGCGAGAGGATTCAATCCGGTAGAAACGGTCGAATACATGCAGGACATGCTCCGGTGCGATTCCGGCCCCATTATCTCTGATCGTCAGTTCAATCCCATTGGCAATCTTGCTCAATGTAAGCTCGATTTCACCGTTCACAGGGTCAGTATGCTGCACCGCATTTTGAAACAGATTGAGAATAACTTGCTTCATTCCGTCACAGTCGAAAGCAACCGTAACATACGGTTCTACGCGGAAATGAACGTTTCGGTCACCGGCCAGCACCATGAGCTGCGATTCCATACTGTGCACGACTGCGTCCAGCTCCCCCTCTTGCAGAAGGAAAGCCGGTTCCCGATCCATCCGAGCCAGGTACAGCAAATCGTTGACGAGTTTGTTCAGTCGCTCTGTCTCGCCGTGCATGCTTTTCAATGCTTTTTGCAAATGTTCGGGATTTGTCGCCGCACCGCGCAACAACACCTCCAAAAAGCCATGGATGGATGTCAACGGTGTTCGCAACTCGTGCGAAGCGTCCGCTACAAAGCGCCTCATCCGCTCCCCTGCTTCCTGCTCAGTTTTAAAGGAGGTTTCCAGCCGCTCCAGCATTCCGTTAAAGACCGCCGATAATTGATCAATCTCCATTTGGCCTTGATCCATCGGCAGTCGCTCATCCAAGTTACCCGCATTAATCCGCTCAATTGTAACCTCAATACGCGAAAGTGGGTTCAGCGTACGGCGGAGCACAGGCACATACGTTAACAAACCGATAAGCAAGGCGAGTGCAGATGCAGAAAAGAAAATGATCAACTGCGGAAACAGCACTTCTCGCATCGGGCCGACAGGGGTGCTCAGCTGTACAATTCCTTGCAGCTGATCAGGAGAACGAATGGGTGCCAGTACGACCAAATAATCCGTACCAGTACTGCCTTCCAAAATTTTGTATTTAAAAGTACATACGCCACTAGCCAAGATCTCACGGTATAGACTCTCCGGAAAGCGCGGGGAATACCCTTCGCTCGGATTCGCAAACAGCTCCGTCACGTTCGCGTCGTTGTCAATAAAGGCATACTTGATATCGGGTGTACGCAAGGAGAGCAACGCGCTGACATACTGATCGTATTTCGGCAGTGTTTCCGTCTCCTCCAAGACTTGATAAGGAACAGTGACAGCCAGATTTAACAAGCTTTCCGCTTTGCTGCGATACAAGAACTGCTCCATCAATAAGTATTGAATCATGCCGATTAGAAGTAGCAACCCGGATAAGATAAATAACGAACGAGACAACAGTTGATAACGCAAAGAGTTCGGTTCTAGGAAAGGAGCCCATTGATTGTTTCGATTCATCTTCATACAAAATCAACCCGATAGCCCGCACCGCGCAATGTGCGAATAATCCGATGCTGACGATCATTCAATTTATCACGCAGGGAGCGAATATACACCTCGACAATGTTCTCCTCCCCACCGAAATCATAGCCCCACACGTTATCCAAAATCATTGGTTTACTCAGCACCAAGCCGTGATTCGTCACCAAATATTTCAGCAACGAGTATTCCGTTGGAGATAGCTCCAGAAGCGTGTCCTCATAGGTAATTTCCTTTCGCCTGTCATCGATCTGGAATGGGCCGAGGTGTACCTTGGAGAGCAGATGTGGGTAATGATTACGAATGCGCGCCTGGATACGGGCAAGCAGCTCTTCAAAGCTAAACGGCTTGATCATATAATCATCGGCACCGAGCGTCAGCCCTTTTACCCGATCCTCCACGTCTTCCCTGGCTGTCAGCATGATCGTTGCTACATTCTGAATCTTTTTCAGCATCCGGCATACCTCGAAGCCATCCATGCCAGGCATCATCACATCGAGAATGACGACATGCGGCTGATGCTCCTTTACCATGGTCACCGCAGTCATCCCATCTTGTGCCGTCATTACTTGGAAGCCTTCATTTTCAAGACCCATCTCCAAAAACTGCAGGATAGTCGGCTCATCATCGACAAGCAATATTTTAATGCCTTTATTTAGGCTCATTTCTTTCACCTCACCTCTATTTTACCTGAACAGGCCAAACGTAGCTGAATGTTTGCTGAATATGCCCTGAGTACGAGCTGAAAGCTTTTTGCAAAATAATAAACCAAAAAATGTAAATCCAATATATAAAACGTTGATAATTCTCTTACCATTGCGCTTTCAACAAACTTTCAGCCAGCTTTCAAGGCCCACTCAGCTTCCTCGCTCATAATGATCCCTGCGAAGCCAATACATACGACTCAAGTCTGAACACTTCAAAAACATGGAGGTTATCCAAAAATGAAAAAAAATTCGGTTATCCTGACTGCCTCAGTTGCCACACTCGTGGTTGGTATCGGAGGTTACATGCTCTATGACTATTTTGTGGGAAACCATGTGGAGATCCAGCCTGCAGCTGCGGCAACCACAGCCTCATCTACCGCTTCCTCAACGCCTCTGACAGCAGATCAACTGAATAAAAAATGGAGGATCAATGACCAGTCCAAAGTCTATTTCTCCGTAACCACGTCAAAAGAAACGGTTAACTTTGAAATGGACGGTATTACTGGCAGTTGGGATGTGAACCTCTCTGCACCCGACCAAATGAAAGCAACCGCTTCCGCTGACTTGAATAAGCTAAACTCCGGTAATGCAAAGCGCGACACCCATATCAAATCTCCTGATTACTTTGATACAGCCGTCCATCCAGCTGCTACCTTTGAAGCGAAATCCTTTGAGAACTGGCCATCCACATGGACAGAAGGACAAAAAGCTTCGTTCACCATCAATGGCGTCCTGACCGTAAGAGGAATTGCCAAAGACGTGAAAATTGATGCTGATGCGATTTATTCCCAAGGCAAGCTGCAATTGGAAGGAACATCTGTCGTTACGTTTGGTGACTTCGGTTTGACTAGCCCTCATACGATCGTGGCCAAAACGGAAGAAAACATTACCATTACATTGCGACTTGCGCTGGATGCTGTTTAATCCTTTTCGCGCGAGCTGCTTCGAGAGACGTCTGATACTCATCGACGTCTTTTTTCACAGATTTTTACATTGTAGTATTGACATTGTTAAAACGATACTATAATATAAAAGTATGAGAACAGACTCGAGCAAACGGAAAGGATGATTTTGTGAGTACGTCTCCCCTTCGAGCTAAACGCATACACTTTCGGACCAAAAAGTACCGCTCGCCGGATGGACTTCCTACAGATATTTGCCTCTTTACGATCCTTTCCATCCCGCGCCAAACAAAAACCAAATCGCTCCCACTCAAACAATTGGCCGTTCTTCTGATCAAGCGAAAAAGCGATACATTTGCAGAGCAATGGGCCTTGCCTGGCGGTTTTTCCAATGAATCGGAGACACTGGATGAATGTGCCTATCGTGAGTTGAAAGAAGAGACGAATATTGACCGTGACGTACACATCGAACAGCTGAAGACCTACTACAAGCCGGGAAGAGACCCTCGTGGCTGGATCCCGAGTGTTGCCTATGTCTCCCTCGTTCATGAAGATTTATTGAAGCACGCACAGGCAAATGACGATGCATCAGACGCGCAGCTGTTTCCGATCGAGGAAGCTTTTGCCCTCAACCTTGCCTTTGATCATCGTGAAATTTTGACTGACGCCTTACAGCGCGTTCGTGAGCAGATGCTGCAAACGACTATCGCCAAAGCATTTTTGCCAGATGAGTTTACTTTGAGTGAACTGCTGCAAGTGATCGAGACCGTCGTTCCATCCTTTTCAGCAAAAGACCGCGGTAATTTTGAGCGGCGCCTGCTTGCGACAACCAGACGGCAAGGACTTCTCGAGCCAGTTCTATCGGCTGACGGACAGCCTGTCTACTCGACCGAGTTTTCGAATTCGCCAGCCAAGCTCTATCGCTTTACCGGCTTTACGCCAACTGCCATGATTTACTGATAAAATCCACATTCAGGAGGTTTAGCCATGAAAGCTTTGATTGTGATCGACTACACGAATGATTTTGTCGCGACAGATGGTGCATTGACTTGTGGAGAGCCTGGTCAGGCTATTGAGAGACGCATTGGAGAGCTGATCCGCGACTTCCTTGCAGAAGGCGACTTTGTCGTCATGGCAGTCGACGCTCATCGCGAGCAGGATCCGTACCATCCTGAGACTGGACTCTACCCACCACACAACATTATCGGTACGGCTGGCCGGAATTTGTATGGCAGCATTCAGGAGATTTACGAGGAATTCGAAGATACGATTCACTGGATGGATAAGACGCGCTACAGTGCTTTCCAAGGCACCGACCTTGCCCTATTGTTGCGCACGAGAGGTATTACCGAGATTCATCTGGTAGGTGTCTGCACAGACATTTGTGTGCTGCACACAGCAATTGAAGGCTTCTATAACGGCTTTTCTGTCGTCATCCACGAGGATGCTGTAGCGAGCTTTCTACCCGAAGGTCACAAATGGGCTCTCGGTCATTTTCACAACCAGCTTGGCATGACTGTCCGAAAAAAATAACAGGCTCTTGACGATAGGAGGCAATTTTTATGCGAATCGGCATTTATGGCAGCAGCTTTGATCCCATCACGTACAGCCATTTGTTCACGGCTGCGACCGTCGCTCACCGGAGACGACTGGACAAAGTCATTTTCGTACCATGCTCTTCGAAGCGTCATGACAAAAAATTGCAGACAGAGGACGACCATCGCTTGCACATGCTCAAACTGGCTTTGGCTGGCAGTACACACAAAACAAACAAAGATGGCGAACCTCTTTTCGAGATTTCAACAGTTGAAATGGATGCCTTGCCAGGTGAAACCTACACGTACGATACGATGATGCACATGAAAAGGAAGTACCCGAACGACGAGCTCTTTTTCATCATGGGATCGGATTTGTTAGAGGGACTCTCGAACTGGGGCAACGCTGAAAAGCTGGTCGCAGGCTTCAACTTCATCGTGATGTCGCGCGAAGGCTATCCGACCGCTGACCTGATAGCGGAGGACGCGCTGCTGCGCAATCATGACGAGCATTTCCTCATCATGAGCAAGGGCATCAACATGGGAATCAGCTCTACCTACATCCGAGACGAAATCCGCAAAGGCGGCGATCCCAGCTTCCTGTTGCCCGATGCTTGCCTTCAGTACATTTATGAAAATGGAATCTACAAAGAGCCTTACCTATAATCCCAAAAAGGAAAACAGCCGCAACTGTGAAGTGTCGGCTGTTTTCTTTGTCGTCTCCATCAACGATTGAGATGATTGGCAGCAGGCTGTCGTATCTTTTTCTGATAGTTCACCAAGCAAATACTGCACACGATCAATACCAGTCCGGCGATGAGCGAATACGTAACCGGCTCGTCCATGAAAATAGTGCCAGTGACGACTGCGATGAGCGGCACGAGAAACGTAAAGGCGGCCACCTTGCTCGCTTCGCCTGCATTCACAAGCCCAAAGTAAATGACAATGGCAATCGGCACACCAAATGTAGCACCGTAGCTGAGGCCGATCAAATAAGGTACATTCCAGACAATGTCGGACCAGCTTTCTACGCCTGTCCCCAAAAGAGTTAAGGCCGCGCCACCAATGATGCATTGCATGGCAACCATCCAAAGCGAATCTACCTTGGCACTGACTTTTTTCACATAGATCACGCCCATCGCCCACGTCAGAGCCGTCAACAAGCCTAAAATGACGCCCACGATGGAAACCTGTCCAGTCAGACTATCTGCACTGACCGCAAGTATCCCGAAGAATCCCATGATCAGCCCAATGATTTTGAGCACTGTCATGCTCTCACCCAGCCACAACCAGGCAAAGAGTCCAATCAGGATTGGCTGGAAGTACACCAACACAGAGAATAATCCACCTGGCAAATACACGAGTCCAACCGTCTGAATGCCGTAAAAGCACAATGTATTCAGAAAGGCAGATATACAATAGCTCAACCAGTTTTCACGCCAGTTGATCTTTTTCCATTTCGGTAAAATGAATAAAGCTAGCAGAAGTCCGCCAATCAGCGAACGCATTCCTGCGAATAAAATCGGTGGAGTATAAGCGAGTGACATTTTGTAAATCGACCAGCTTAATCCCCACATCAACACCAAACTTGCAATAGCGACTACAGTCTTACCCGAAAACTTTCCCACGAGGGGCCTCCCTTTCTAGCTGCACACTTGCACTTATGTTTTTGTCCGCCTCCTATAGTACCACACAAAAGAAACAGCCGGATGTTCTCACCCGGCTTTGCTTCCTGCCATTTTATTGCTGTTCTTGACGCAGGAACTGATCGAAATCATCTGTCGGAAGCGGTTTGCTGAACAAATAGCCTTGACCGTGGTCACAGCCATTTTCCTTCAATGCCGCCACTTGATCATGGAGTTCAATTCCCTCAGCGATGACATTCATATTGAGACTTTGTGCGATCGTGACAATCGCTTTTACAATCGCTTGACTCTCCTGATTGTGGTGAATGTCGCGAATAAATGAGGCGTCAATTTTGATGGTATCGACTGGCAAGCTTTTAATATAACTAAACGAGCTATAGCCTGTCCCAAAATCATCAATCGAAATTTGGATGCCGATTTCCCGAATCTGTTGCAGGACTGCCGTCGCCTCTTCCATTTTGACAAATATGCTCTCCGTAATCTCGAGCTCCAGCCAATTAGGAGATAGCTTTGTTTCCTGAAGAATATCCTTGATCATCTCGACCAGATCTTTTTGATAGATCTGTCTCGCTGACAAATTCACAGAGACCTTCAGCGTATATCCTTCATCGTGCCAGATTTTATTTTGTTTGCACGCCTGTTTCAAAATCCATTCCCCAAGCGCCAGGATCATCCCTGTCTCTTCTGCGATTGGAATAAAGCGATTCGGCGGAATGATGCCCAGTTCTGGATGCACCCATCTGACGAGCGCCTCCATGCCTGTCATCTCGCTTGTCGCGATATCAATTTTGGGCTGGTAGTAAATTTGGAACTGCTCTTGTTCAATGGCTTTCCGCATCTCATTTTCCATCAAGATACGCTCCAGCGACTTCGCCTCCATCGTAGGATCGAAAAAGTCATAGCCATTCTTCCCGCGTGATTTCACGGTATACAACGCTGTATCGGCCCGTTTCAACAAATCTTCTGGATTGTCCCCATCCTGTGGATACAGGGCGATGCCGATGCTGCACGACACGTTGAACACATGACCATCCAATTCAAACGGCCGCTGCAGCTGATACATGATCTGCTCTGCCAGCGCAGTTGCTTCATTGCGATCTTGCAGCTGGTTCTGCATAATTGTAAATTCGTCTCCACCCAACCTGGCCACGACATCTCCTGGCTTCAGGCATGCCTGTAGACGCTTTGCTGCTTCGATCAGCAACATATCCCCTACATCATGACCGAACGAATCGTTCACATCCTTGAAACGATCCAAATCTAAAAACAGCACTGCCAGATTCGATTGGAAACGCTTGGCCTGCATCATTTCCTTGCTGAGCTGTTGGACATACATCCGTCGGTTCGGCAGATCTGTCAACGCATCGTGATAAGCCAAATGGTGAATCGTCTCTTCGGACTGTTTCCGGTCTGTGACGTCACGGGTAACAAGGAGCAGCTTGGTCACATTTCCTTCTTCATCCACAATCGGATTGATTTTGCTCTCAGTCCAGATCACATCGTTTCTTTGGGTATTAATCCGGCATTCTACCATGTACTCTTTGCGCGTAGAGAAGGCATGCTGAATCGCATAAGCAAAAATATCCCGGTCATCCTCCACAATCCACTCGAACAGGTTATGGATTTCCTCATCCGGAACGGTATGCTCCCATACACGCTTGTGAGACGGGGACAAATAGAGAAATTCCCCATCCAGGTTGATGATGCTGATGATATCCGACGTGTTTTCCGCGATGATACGATACTTTTCTTCACTCCGCTTTAGCTCGTCTTCCATCTGCTTGCGAGCTGTGATATCACTGCGAATGGAAAGGTATTGATAGATTTCGCCCGCTTGGTTCTTAAATGGCACAATGGTGGTATCAACCCAATAATAGCTGCCATCTTTTGCGCGATTGCGAATTTCCCCCCGCCAAACCTGGCCAGATCGAATACAGGACCACATTTCTTTAAAAAAGCCTTTCGGATGGTAACCCGAATTAAGAATACGATGGTCCTTTCCAATCAATTCGCTTCGTTCGTATTTCGATATGCGGCAAAATTGTTCATTTGCCCGCAAAATAATCCCCTTATGGTCCGTAATTGCCAAGATCGTGGATTGGTCCAAAGCGTATTTGACATCTGCCAGCTCATTCACAACCATGTTCAGCTCACCATCTTTTTCGCGTAGTAGACCAGCCCAATCTTGGGGTGTCAGTGAAGATATCATTTGGTTTTTCATTTTCCATCACCTGCTTTGAATACAGTCAAAAAAAATGATCCTTACAGAAGGATCGTAACGTTCTGAATACAAGTTCGTTCCATTTTACCATGTTTTACCGAAAGATCAACGAGAACAACTGCGATAGATACAACATTTTTGCGAAAAAAATGAACCAGTGCATGTAGCCTGGCTCACTTTTTTCAACAATGGGTATGAACCGGCTGCTTTGCTTACAACCGGGCAAGAATGCTGCGATTGAGGTCTGCGACAGAATTGCTGCCAGACAGTGCCATTGCGACGTCAAATTCATGGATGAGTGTATCTAACACACTCGCTACGCCTTGCTCTCCGGCAACAGCCAGTCCATACAGAAATGGGCGACCAATCAAAATGGCATTGGCCCCTAAAGCAATCGCTTTAACGACATCTGCTCCTGTACGCACGCCGCTATCGAGCAATACAGGTATTTTGCCAGCTACTACCTCGGCAATCGCCGGCAATGCATCCAGCGTAGAAATAGCGCCATCCATCTGCCGCCCACCGTGATTGGAGACGATGATTCCATCTACACCATGCTCTAAAGCAAGGCGCGCATCATCCGGATGCAAAATGCCTTTTACCAAAATCGGCAGACGAGTATGCTCACGCAAAAAGGCGATGTCGTTCCAATTCAGCGCTGGATGATAAATGTTTTTCAACACTTCCTCCACTGCATTCTCCGGCGTTACCTCAGGGAGTCGCGAACAAAAAACAGGGTCTGTCAAGTAATTCGCCAGTCCTCTTCCTTCGCGCAGTGGCGAATACCCGTTGCGGAAGTCTCTGCGCTTCCACCCTAGCATGACGGTATCTACCGTGAGGACAATGGCAGAATAACCAGACTTTTCCGCTCGTCTGACCATGCTCGCAGAAACCTCTCGATCATTCGACCAATAGAGCTGGAACCAGCGATAGGCATCGCCCATCACTTCGGCAATCTGTTCGAGTGAATGAGCAGATACCGTACTGGCTACGAAAGGCACTCCGGCTGCTGCTGCCGCCTTGGCAGACGCCAGCTCTCCATCTGGATGTGAAATCGTCTGCATGCCTACAGGAGCCAAGAAAATCGGTGTGCGCAACGCTTGATTGTACATCGAAATACCGAGCGTGCGATTCGTCACATCCCGCATCATCCGCGGAATGATTGCCCAACGGGAAAAAGCTGTCCGGTTTTCTACGAGCGTTTCCTCTGCCCCTGATCCCCCGGCAACGTAATCAAATGGCCCATCAGGCAAAACCTCTCGCGCCTTTTTCTCCCAGTCTTCAATGGAAATCGGCAGTGCCTGCGTATCCTTGTTCACACGAGTAAATAAGAGTGATTCCTGATTTGTTTTCGTCATTTGGTTTGCTTCCTTTCTGCGATCGTCTTTCATCTTTTTTATCTCAATTCACATAAATTCGCAATAGTCTTAATCTCAACTCTATTATCGAGCTTGTCCACTTTCACACACGGCCTTTTTCAAGGCTACTTTTTCTTTTTGCCTTTTCGGGCTGCGTGACGGACCCGTTTCTTTGCCTTTACTGTCTTCATCGTCTTCATTCCAGCGGCTCCTGAACCCACCCATGTATTGGTTTGGCTATTTTCATTAATGACCTTCACTACGTTGCCGCTATTGTTTCCACCCGAACCGGAGAACGATTTGGTTACGCTTTTCGGAGAGTTGTTTGCCGTATCGCCAAAGTTGATATTCCCGACATTATTGGTAATGGTCACCTTGCCCACAAAAGTCGGCAAAACTCCTCCCTCCCCGTTGCGTAGTCGCTTATTCCCATCCTATTCGAACGGTTTTGCGCCCGCTTGGACGATGGTGTAGGGCATTTGTCCGATGTGATCTTGCAAAAAAAATCTCCCCGTGTAGACAATTCTACGCGAGGAGAAAGACATTTTATTGCGCGGTATAACCGCCATCGACCAGCAAGCTTGTCCCTGTGACGAAGGAAGCATCGTCGCTGGCAAGGAACAGAACAGCCTTGGCGACTTCTTCTGGTTTGCCCAAGCGTCCCATTGGATGCAACCCAATCAGGTGCTCATTCAAAGCTTCATTGCGCCCAGCAATCAAGGGTGTATCGATGTAGCCCGGGCAGACCGCATTGACACGTATCCCTTGCTTGGCATACGTCAGTCCCAGTGTCTGGGTCAGGAGCTTCACGCCACCTTTGGCGGAAGAGTATGCTGTCACGCCCGCTTTTCCGGCATGGCTATGAATCGAGCCGCAGTTGACAATCGCGCCGCCAGTCCCTTGCGCTAGCATTTGCTCGATGACGTATTTATCACACAAGAACACGCCGGTCAGATTGATATCAATCGTTCTTTGCCAATCATCCACGCTCAACAGATGACCAGGTGCGTCTTTCGCGATACCTGCGTTGGCAAACAAAATGTCTACCTTTCCGTACTTTTCTACAGTGGCGCTCACCATGTTTTTCACTTCTGTTTCTTTCGTTACGTCTGTTTTCACGAACAACGCGTCGAAGCCCGCTTGCTTCAGCTCTTCCGCCAATTCAGTTCCATGTGGGGAAAAGTCTGCAATCACTATTTTCGCCCCTTCTTTTGCGAAGAGACGGACAGTCGTTTCTCCGATTCCGCTTGCTCCACCTGTTACGATCGCTACTTTATTTTCCAATCTCATGGATAACTCCTCCTGTTTTCGAAAATGGTATTTGTACCGTTTTATCGCGCTGTTGCGCCGCCATCGATGACGAATTCCGCCCCGGTGACATGGGAAGATTCGTCAGAAGCAAGGAACAGCACCATATTGGCTACATCCTCGACAGTTCCAAGTCGACCTGTTGGAGTCGCCTGTGCCAACTCTGCTTTAGAATGCTTTGTCGTTTCCGAAGCATAGGACACCATGTTTGTATCGATATAGCCAGGGTGAATCGAGTTCACACGCACACCTTGTGCCGCGTACTCCATAGCTGCATCCTTGGTCATGATGCGAACCGCTCCCTTGCTCGCTCCGTACAAGACGTGACCCGGCGCACCAAAAAGCCCGGCGATGGAAGAAGCATTGATAACAGAACCACCTTGTTGTTTTGCCATGAGTGGCATCACATGCTTCATTCCCAAAAAGACACCCGTTACGTTAATCGCCATGAGACGATTCCATTCTTCAACGGTAATCTCCGCCAACTGTTTAATGATATAAATGCCTGCGTTGTTGAACAGGATATCTACTTTCTCGTATTGTTCTACGGTGGTTGTCACTACTTGCTACCATTGCTCTTCACGGCTTACATCATGCGCAATCGCGATGGCTTCTCCACCGGCATCCTTGATTTCGGCTACCGTCTGGGAGGCACTTTCCAGATTGATATCCGTAACGACTACCTTGGCACCTTCCTTGGCGAAACGAATCGCCGTTGTTTTCCCGATTCCTGTTCCGCCACCGGAAATGATCGCTACTTTCCCTTCGAGTCTCGCCACGGTAAACGCCTCCATTGATGATGTCTCTTGTACCTGATCTCTTGCCTTGCTTTCATTATAGGACTCTTTTATATTTAAAAATATGTAAACATACTTACCCTTCCTTAAGCATGACTAAAGGATGTGCTGTTACCAAATGCATCTGGAACAACTGGAATATATCGTAGAAATAGCAAAGGCAGGCTCCTTGACCAAAGCCGCTCAGAACAAGCATGTCACACTCTCCGCTATCAGCCAGTCGCTCTCGAGTCTGGAAGCAGAGCTGGGCGTTACTCTGTTTACACGTTCGCGTCTTGGTGCAGTACCGACCCCTGAAGGGCGCATTATCATCAAAAAAGCGTTTGAAGCCTTGGGAAAGATCCAGGAAATTTGGGAGGAAGCACAAAACTATACGAACACGTTGAGTGGAGAGCTGCGACTGGCGACCATTCCCGGTCCCATGAATCTTCTGGTCGATGCCGTCGCGAGCTTTAAAAAAGATTATCCTTACATCCGTACCGAAATTGCAGAAAAAGGCACACAGGAAATATTAGAGGACATTCTTCAGGACAAGCTGGACATTGGTCTGGTCATTATCCATGAGAACCTGCTCAAAAAGAGCGAAGGCCTCGGATTAGTGTTCGAACCGTTACTAGAGGGAAAAATGGTTGTAGGTGTAGGCAAAAACTCGCCACTTGCCTATCAGGATTCCGTCACACCTGAAGAGCTTCGCAAGCAATCCTTCGTCCTGTACAACGACGACTACGTCAAATGGTTCGTAGAGGATTTTGCCGCGACTTATGGTCCCGTCGACATTTTGTTTACGTCGAACAACACAGAAGCGCTCCGCAATGCAATCCGGCAAAATCTCGCGGTAACCATCGGACTGGACTACTCTTTTGTTCATGAACCTCATTTGCAGGACTCCGATTCAAGTACGCTTGATTTGGATATTCCTTATCAACAACCCGTCTATTATGGGTGGGTTCGCTCGGAGGAACGGCATTATTCCCGTATTTCCATGAATTTCATCAATCGACTCCAATACGATTTGAAAAGCAAGAAATACCCACTCACTCCTTAGCAGAAAAAAGGCTGCCGCTTCATTTTCGCGGACAGCCTTTCTCAAATCGTTCTTACTGCGCTGGAGCAAAGAAGGTTTGTTTATCGTTCCCGTTCATAATCAGCGCTGATCTGGCCTTCACCACTTGCCCCTCGTACGTGAAATCTTGCTCAGAGAAATTGACGATCACTTGCAGATCATCCCCGTAAACCGACTTCTGCACGAGCCTGTCTTCGGACAACACGCGATAATCCGTCATTTCCTGTTGCACAGCTTTTTTATGGAAAGGAGACCATACCTTCAAATAGTTCGTGATCAATGATTGATTTGCATCCCACATGTTTTTATCCAAATGATAGAGCGGCGGTACATTGTAAAGCAGCTCCTTGAGCATACGAGTGCCGACTTCCCCCTTGATCTTCAGGCTGCTCCACTCCCAATGATGGCTCGTGATTACCGCGTTATTGTACACCAGCTTGTACAGTGGCAACGAATAGGCAGGATCAATGTATACATGACGATACTCTTCCTTGATCGGAACCTGTTTGGCGTATCGTTCTGGGATCTCTCCCGCCGGGGACCAGTAGCCTCCTACATAATACGGGCTTTGCTTGTTTTTTCGCATGTCCGAATCTGCCCACTTGATGACAGGCGTCTCAATGCCATGGGCAAAGGCGATACTCCGGCTGGCAAAGTCATTTCCAGTCTCAGACCCGATGACCAATTTCTTTTCATCGCGAATGTAGTCCATACGCGCAAGCTTCGCCTTCATATCCTCTGCCTCAGTCGTCGTGTGCTGCGGCGAATAATCATCGTTGAAATCCCCTGCTGCATCCACGTCAATAAACCACGAATTAAAAGCGACATCGTTACTCATAATGTCATCCATGCGCTGTTTGACACTTGGCAGTGAGAGCGTTGGATTCAGCAATCTCCCCTGCTGGAGAAAACCAGCTTTTTTCTCTCCATTTTTCTTCGAGATCGTCGCGTTCTCATACAAGCTCTTATCCTTGAAAATAGCCGTATTCCAATCCGGATTTTCCTCCTGATGAATCGAGTGGTAGGAATCGTAGCTGGCGATCAAATAGCCTGTCTCATTCGCCTCTTGAATGAATGCTGGCTTCATGTAGGCAGCCGTCCAATCCGGCAAACCGATCCATGCCTGATCAATCCCAGCCGCTTTCATTTCTTTCAAGAGATCAGTAGAGTCGACATTCCCCCATTGTTCCACAGGTGGAACAACATCCTGCAGCACACTTTTCAGCAGCCTTTTATTCAAGTCGTACAGCTGTGATTCCGTCAACGAGTCGATCCCTTTTCCAAACGATTTTTTTACCTCTTCATCGACATGTGGAAATCGCTGCGGATTGTAAAACTCACGGGAACGCAAAGCGTCATTCAACCCGCTGAGTATCGCTTTCTTTTGATAATCTGCGACGTAATCCTGCTTCTGAATCTCGCGGAATTGCTGGATGCTCTCTTTTCCGTCCACTCCATTGGAAGCCAAGATTTTCTCAAGTGCCCCGATGAAGTTCTCGTTCAGTTTCGTTTTCAGCGCATTCCATTTCACATCGTTGACCGATAAGAAGCTCTTATTCCACAAGTAAAAATGAGGAGCACCGTAAAGCTTTTCGATATTCGGATTGGCTTTGGCTTTTTCAGCCAGGGTTAGCAGTTCTCCCTGCTCCTTGACATATTGCTTGTAAACATCTGCTACGCTAACCGGATCGTTGTCTGTGACGTACAAGCGGAACCCGTAGGTCTTGTCCCGATTAATCGTCGGGAACTCGTGCGAAAACGTAAACGCAATCGTTGGATCAACGGCAAAATCGACAGTGTTGTTAAACAAATTGTCCACGACGTACATCAGCGCATACTTGCTCTTGTTCACAGCAAAAAAGCGCATGGAAAAAGACTCCGCAAAGCTAAGACTCTCTTCTTTTAAAAATGACTGCCACTTGCTGTCATCCGCAGGAATCCATTTTCCTTCTCCCAAGGGCACCATGTAGCTTGCTCCTTTTACTGTCGGCCAGGAAAAGCTCTCTGTTCCTGTGGAAGTCAGGGTGATTTGCAAATGATCCTCTTTCTTTGTGATCGAGACATCCAGCTGATCGTCCGGATAGCTCCAGGCAATCTCTTGTTCACCTTTCCGTACATTCATTACCTTGCGCGCAGGCATCGGCTCCGAAGCACTTTCCTTCACACCGTCTCTCTCGACAAATACTTCGAACGTCTCCGGCTTCACATCAAAAGTAAAATCTGCATGCTGCTTTGGCTGCACCTGCTCGATAGCAAGGTTGTTCTCACAACCGACGACTACTTGGAGCATCAGTACAAATACCAGTAGTAAAATCCCTGTTTGTTTCATGAAATCCCCCTAAATCGAATCACTATATATATCGTATCACGATGTTTTTGTGTAAAAAAAGCCAAAGCCTTTGCCAAGGCCGCCTCACATTGTGCGACCTCGCTAAACCAGAAGGCTTTTTCGACTCTGATTCTGTTGTTACGACGTTGTAGACAAATCATCATCGTATGGGATGCTTTTCCGTCGCCTGTAGATGAGAGCCGCTCCTAATCGGAACATTCCGTAGCCAATGAGTCCTCCGAGTACGTTTAGCAGCAGATCATCGACATCAAAACTGCCTAACGATAACAATAGTTGCAGAGTTTCAATGATGAGACTGACAAAGAGCGTGAGAAAAAATACGCGATGAATGTTTTGAAATCTAAGGAAAAGCAGTGGTACCAGCAACCCAAGCGGCACGAACAAGATGACATTTCCAGCCAGATTGAACACCAATATATCAACGTTGTATTTGTCATAACGGTATACGTAATCCACCAATGTATGAAATAGGTTCGTGTTTAGAAACGGCTGACTGTACTGCGGAGCGCCATATGCAAGCATCCTTTCCTTCCATTCAACCATAAAAGCTCTGCTTTCCCATCGCTCAGGCGACAACAACAAGTAATAGCTGAGGACGGCTACATACATACAGAATAAGCTCATGACCCATTTGCGGAAATATTTATCAATGAGCGGCATGGATTCAGACAGTTGCCGACTGATTGCTCCCGTAGGCCCGAATCGTTGAAGGGTCAAAGATACTGCTTCCTTTTCTTCATAGCCTTCTTCAACGAGCTCACTTTTCATGCTGTTCAAATGATCCATCAGCTCATCTTTGACATCCCGCTTTTCCCATTTCGAGCACGGCAAGCGACTGACAACCTGCTCTGCATATTCTTCGAGCTTCATTCGTTTACTCACTTCCCTTATTGCACAGCATAATGAGTCGGCTTAAGCTCTGCCAATCCTTCATCTTGTCTTGAAGAAGGCCCTGGCCGGTCTTGGTAATCCGATAATATTTGCGGCGTCCGCCTTCATTGGCTTCCCCCCAGTAAGACTCCACTGCCTTTTGCGTCTCCAGTCGCTTTAGGGCAGGGTATAGTGTGCCTTCACCGATTTCATACAGCTCATCGCTTTTATCGCGAATCTTCTTGGCCAACTCATAGCCGTACTGATCTTTCTGTGCGATTAGCGAAAGAAGCAATAGATCAATGCTTCCTTTCAACAACTCCTTGTTCATAAAAGCATCTCCTTCCCGTGACATGCCTAGAGATTATCACACTATACCTCGTGATACAAGGTAATTTAAAAAAGAAATTCGCGGAATACCTTTTTGGTTCTATGTAATTATTGACAATAATAAAATAGGTAATATAGACTATATTCGACAACGTTTTTCATGAGATTACATACTTTCGGATGATCGTTTTTTCTATACGCATCCAGATGATAGGCCCATAGAACGAAGCAAAAAGAAGATTTTCACTTTTTTGGAGCGGGTTACTTTCAATTCGTGACTTCATTCTCTCTAACAGGAGGCACTTACATGCTTGCCGACTTTTCGATGATCGTTCTGAATACGGTTCTCTTAGCCTATTTTGCAATCGGTGTGCTATTTTTGTATTCCGAATCCAAATTTTTGCGTAAAATGAAGACTCGTAGAAATAGATAAGCCGATTTTTAGATAAAGGAGTTTGCAGATACATTGAGATCTTTTTTTCGCCAATTTCTGCCACGTCAGAATCACCCCCAAGAAATTACCTACAAGGAACTGGATTCGAAATTGATCAAAGCTGCTCGGTACGATCTGGCTGCAAGCCACCTCTACATCCGTTTTCACGATGGACGCGAGCTCGTTTACTGTCGGGTCACTCCTTACGCCTACAATGCGTTTTTAAATGCTGACTCGTTCAGCGATCATTTTCATTCGTTCATCAGCCAACGGTACTTGAACTACCAGGTGATGTAGCCTGTCTATACAAAATGCCCTCAGTCTGTCTTCTCGACACTGAGGGCATTTATTGTTGATCATACTATTTTAAAGCGCGATGCAAAAAGGATTTGGTCCGCTCAAATTTAGCGTTTGTAAACAATTGCTCAGGTGTCCCCGACTCTACGAATTCCCCTTTGTCCATAAACATGATTTGGTTTGCCACCTCGCGTGCGAATCCCATCTCATGCGTCACCACCATCATCGTCATATGCTCCTGGGCAAGCTGCTTGATGACTTGCAGGACCTCGCCCGTCAGTTCGGGATCGAGAGCAGACGTAGGCTCGTCAAACAACAAAATTTGCGGGTTCATCATCAGTGCTCTGGCGATCGCCACACGCTGCTTCTGTCCGCCTGAGAGCTTCGCCGGATACGCGTCAGCCTTATCAGACAGGCCGACCTTTTCCAAGAGCTCTGCACTCTTTCTTTGGATGTCCTGTGCCGCCTCACCTTTGACTACGCGTGGGGCGATCTCCAGATTTTCCTTCACCGTTAGATGAGGGAACAGATTAAAATGCTGAAAGACCATGCCCATTCTCGCTGTGATCTGCTTGATTTCCTGGTTGCTGGCATAAACGCCGTCCTTCACCAAATAATCATCCTGCACACGAATGCTGCCACCATTCACCTGCTCCAGATTGACCAAGCTGCGCAGCATCGTGCTTTTGCCGGAGCCAGAAGGCCCGATTACTGCCACGACTTCGTTCTTTTTCACCGAAAACGAGACATCTCGCAAAACTTCTTGATTGCCAAACGATTTCTTTAGATTCGATACTTGAATGATATCCATAATGCGCCAGCCCTTTATTCGAATTTAAACCTTTTTTCCAGCCACTTAAAGAACACTGTCAACAATAGCGTCATTAACAAATAAATGATTCCGGCAATAAAAAACGGAACGATGGTAAAGTCGCGATTCACGGCCGTCTGTGCAAAGTGAAGCAATTCTGGGACAGCAACCGCATAGAGCAGCGCTGTGTCTTTTACAAGGGTGATTGATTCATTTGCGACGGCAGGCAAAGCCACGCGAAACATTTGCGGCAAAATAATCTTGCTGGTTGTCTGCCATTTGCTAAAGCCGAGGACCTGCGCCGCCTCGTACTGTCCTTTGTCGATCGACAGCAGTCCCCCACGGAAAATCTCCGCGAAATACGCTGCGTAGTTCAGCACGAAGCCGACACATGCAGCGACGAACCGATCCATCACCAAATACTCTCCCACTACGGGCAAGAGAGGCAGCCCGAAGCAAATAAACAACAACTGCAATAGAAGAGGCGTCCCACGCATCACATACACATACGTATGCGCGCACCAGGACAGCGCCTTATTACTGCTCTTTGCCAGTAAGGTGATCAAAAAACCTAATGGAATGGAAAGCAGAATGGCGATGATAAACAACAGCACCGTCATCTGTGCCCCTTCTAGCATGGGCTTCGTAATGGAGAGAATGTAGTCTACGCTCATCTTGGTATGCTCCTAATCCTGAAAATAAAAGCGTGGCTTCGCCAATCAAGCGGCGAAGCCATCGCTATTCTTCTTATTTCAATACACGATTTTCGCCAAACCATTTTTCCGATATTTTTGCAGCTGTACCATCCTGATTCAACGCATCCAGTGCCTTTTGCAGCTCATTCAGCAATGCCTCGTTGCCTTTTTTGACGCCTATTCCATATTCCTCAGGGGACAGCGATTCTTCCAACTCTTTAAATGTTCCCGGCTCTTTTGTCATATAGTAATCGGCCACAACCTGGTCGATGACGACTGCTTCTACACGACCAATTTTCAAATCACTCAGTGCCAGCACGTTATCAGGGAACTCGGTAATCGATGTGACCTGATTTTTGATATCACTCGCATTAATCGCGTCAGCTGCGGAAGACAGCTTTTGCAAACCAATTGCTTTACCGGCCAAGTCTGACAGCTTGGTCAAGTTGCTATTTGCCATGGTGACCACTACTTGTGCGTTTTTCAGATAAGGCTTGGTAAAGAGAACCTTCCCTTTTCGCTCATCTGTAATCGTATATCCATTCCAGATTAAATCAATACGACCGCTGTTTAGTTCAGACTCTTTTGCACTCCAATCGATTGGTTGAAACTCGACTTGTTTCCCCATTTTTTCGCCGGCTGCACGCGCATAATCAATATCAAAACCAACTAGTTCATTTTTCTCATCCCGGAATCCCATTGGTGCGAACTTATCATCAATTCCGATAATCAGCTTGTTCGCGTCAGCGCCAGTGTTTGCGCTGGAACAGCCCACTACCAATGAAACCATCGCACTCAACAACAATGACATCCATGCTATTTTCTTCATCGTGATGATCCCCCTCGTTTCCCTACTCTATGTTTTACTCTGATAAAGTGGTAATACGTTAACAAGGTATCATGATAGCACATTAGCAAAGAATAGTCGATACTTTAGTAAACAAAAGCACCCTAGAAATATACGCCAAATGATTGAGAAAAATGCCCGACTAGCAAATGCACGTCTTTTTCTTTTTTCCGACACTCCCTCGTTCCTCTATCTTTTTGATATACTCCGTAGCCAACGGAACCTTGCACGCTGTCTGTCCGACGTCCACATGTACTTTGCCAATCGCTGCTGCCACTTCCAGCGCTTCCTGATGAAGTTCCCGTACATATGCGCCTACTGAAATAACGAATTGATTCATGGTGTACCGTACGCGATTCTGTTCCTGATGAATTGTCTCCTTCACTCTCATGAGGAGCCGTTTGATTTCTTCCTTATCTAGTTGTTCATCAGGAGTAATCGACAAGTAGTTCGAATACGTGTTCCACCCACATGTGGCTTCCATTTCTTCTTTAGACTCGATCCATTCTCGTGCCAACTCCATGGCAAAATGGCTCTCAGCGGCTACACTCGCAACCGTATATTCGGCGGGCGCGTACCAAGACGCTTTCTGGACCCAAGCCTGCAGCCGCTCTTTTGTCATGCTCTTTGGGTCAACTGACAATCCGGCCAAGTACATGGCGTCGTAGTTTCCCGTATCGTACAGCGCCTGGACGAGCTGCTGATCATGCTTTACCTCCTTGACCAGCTTTTTCATATCGCCGACTCGCACGCCAAACAAAGGCTCTTTTGCCCCATGCCGCAAAAGCGTTTTTTTCGTCTGTTCTGTCCCCATCGCTTCGAGCTTCTGCATGACTTCTTCCAGCGTCATCTTGCCGCCCTCCCTTTTCTTCTATTAATAGGATAACCAGCAGCCCTACCCCCAACACGAAAAAACCCTCCTCATTCA
This sequence comes from Brevibacillus sp. MER 51, assembly GCF_023714195.1. Classification (NCBI taxonomy): domain Bacteria; kingdom Bacillati; phylum Bacillota; class Bacilli; order Caryophanales; family Paenibacillaceae; genus Brevibacillus; species Brevibacillus sp. MER 51. The sequence continues at coordinate 22,968 of NZ_JAMAUS010000027.1, forward strand.
AAGGAGAGCTTTTTCGTGTCGGAGCTTGACGCTCTTTTCTTATCCTACGCCTGATTGCGAACTTTGATATACGAAACATTTCTTACGTTGATGACAACATCATCATACTGGAGCCATCCGTTGTTTTGGTTAGCGACCATTTGAATGATCTCTTCCGGTTCCGTCGATTCGATGCTAATCGTTTCACCGCCTCCGGAAAAGTAAAATTGAATCACCTTTACTTCCTTCATAAAATCCCCTCCTATTCCTTCTAGTTATCGGATGGTTGGAAAATTTTCGTTATGGGTGATTTTTATGTATACTTTTACCATTACTGCGAAAAGGAGTTTGTTGAAATGCAGATTCGGTACACACGAGAAAAGGAGCAAGTAAAGCCTCACTCATCCCTGACAATGTATTAACACTCCTTCATGCTGGAGAATTAGAAAGCGTCAATTTGACTGAATGGCAGGCTGTTGATCATATGCATTTGTTACGAATCGTTCTGCCTCATGTTACGTTAGGTGCGTATGTCCCTCAACTTGTTGGTCAATTAGAAGAGACCGGATCAACGAGCGGAATGAAAGCTATCCGTCTGATTGGACAAGAACTGCTTGCGATCTTACACAAATCGGGTGAACCCACAGCTACGTCTTCTGTTTTCCTATCGTTGGCCAACCACAAGTCAGACAGTGTACGTTGCTGGAGTGCCTATATTATCGGCCTGGACAACACCTTATCTTTAGAAGAAAAACTAGCCCAAATAAGAAAATTCGCGGCTGATCATCATTTTGGGGTGAGAGAGATCGCATGGATGGCGATTCGAGATTCTCTCTTGCATGATCTGAACCATTCCATTCAACTCCTGAGTGAATGGGTACTTGATACCGACCAAAATATTCGCCGTTTTGCGGTAGAAGCCACACGCCCGCGTGGTGTCTGGTGTAAGCATATTGACGCATTGAAGAATGAGCCCGCTCGCTGCCTGCCTTTGCTCACACCAGTGAAGTCGGATCCAGCCAAATATGTTCAAGATTCTGTAGGGAATTGGTTGAACGATGCGAGTAAATCACAACCAGACTGGGTGACACAGCTTTGTGACGAGTGGCTAAAAACCTCTGATACAAAGGAAACAAAAAGAATTATCACCAAAGCGAAAAGAACGATCCTGAAAAGTCGCACTGAACAGAAATGATGAACCGAATCACACATTTATCCCAATTTTATTTGTTGAATTCATTATCCGAGGAAAGTTTGCGCTTAATTGATCAATTAACCTCTCTAACCCCTTTTCCCAAAAATACGTGCATTCAAACACCAGAAACTTTTTCAGAAGGCTTCTACTTCATCAAACAGGGAAAGGTACGTTTATATAAAGTAAATCGGGATGGTCGGCAGTTCACATTCGATATCCTCGGGGAAGGCAATGTGTTTGGAGAAGTGGATCTCCTCTCATTAGGTACAAGGGAGATGTATATAGAAGCCATCGAAGACTGCCTCATTTGTAGAATGAGCAAAGCAAAATTTGAAAGCTACATCATTGAACATCCGCAACTGATGATGAAGATCATGAAGATCATTAGCGATAGAATGGTTTCGATCAGCCAAGCAGCCGAAAATCTTGCCCTTCTCCCTTTACAAGATCGCATTATTTCCACGTTGGTAAAGCTTGCCGATCAATTTGGCAATCCTAACAGTTCGGCGTTTCAACAAATTGACTTACCTCTTTCCCATCAAGAAATCGCCAATTTTGTTGGGGCATCCAGGGAAGCTGTGACGGTAGCATTACGTGCTTTAGCAAGAGAAGAACTGATTCAAACAGGCTTTAAATCTATTTCTATTCAGCGGGACAGGATTTTGAAGAAAATGTAATCCAGTTTACATCTTTCGCTCAAAAAGAAAGATATCGTAAAGCCATGGCTTCTACTATTCTTTCGAAAAAGAGGGGAACGACATATGGATAAACCACATTTTCAGAGCCTGCGCGAAGAGCTAGATTTTACAACCATTCAAATAGCAGACTTCCTCACCCGTGAAGTAACAGATGCATTTACAAGATCAATCGAGGAGCTGCGGACCTCTGAACTGGCAAAGGGCTTGCCGATTGGTTCGATTGCGCCTGATTTCACGTTGAACGATCACACTGGCAAGAACATTACCTTGTCGGAAGAAATCATAAAAGGTCCTGTCGTCCTCACATTTTTCCGTGGATCATGGTGCCCCTACTGCAATTTGGAGATGCTAGCGTACCAAAAACAGCTCGATACGATAACCTCTCTGGGTGCTCAATTGTTTGCCATTAGTCCACAATCTCCTGCACACTCTCTTACTATGCAAGAGAACAATCGTCTGAGCTTCCCCGTGTTATGCGATACCAATAATCAGGTAGCAGAAAAATACAGACTCATATTCAGACTGCCTGAGTATTTACATGATACCTACCGATCATTGGATATCGATCTCAATCATTTTAATAGCGACGATTCCTGGACACTCCCCATACCGGCTACTTATATCCTCGATAACCAGGGCGTAATCCGGTCAGTATCCTTAGATCCTGACTACAAAAAGCGAATGGAGCCTACTGAAGTTATAGACATTCTGCGCACCCTAACCTAACGCCATACTCCCTACTTAATGAAGAACCAGTTGATACGGCAACTGGTTTTTCCGTACGTTCATATATTATGAACAATTAGTTACTTCTCCCTACCAAAACTTGACACAGCTAATACAAATGGCTTATATTTTGCATGATTATGTCTAGCAATTTTCGACACACTTTTACAATTTTTGCTAAAAAATGCAAAAGGCAAAGTCATCGAAAGGTGGCGACGCAAAACCACGGGTCTACAGTCTTTGACCATGATAGCCGGGTTGCCATCATCTTGAGACCATTTTTTCGATGTTGGTAGCTTCGGTTGTTCCATTTCGTTGGAACGGCCTTTTTTTGTGTTTCGTTTTTTGAAAGGAGGATGAAAGCACTTTCATTTTTGCAACAGATGGAAAAACATAACTTTTGGGACGTCAAACATACACAACACGGTAATCAGAAAATGATGGAGTGGGGAAGTTATGTACAAACTAGTAGAAACCGTACAAGAGTTAGCCAAATTTCATGAAATCAAGGAAACAGTATGGACAAGCATGGGCTTCGAGATGGAGTACGCGAAAGAAGGCTCGGCTCAGTTCCTCTTAATCGCCGAAGATGGTGAAGCAGGTGGAACATTTGAAATGACGCCCTTTTCCAAATCAAGTGCTTATATGAAATCACTTTTTCAGGATGTTGTTACAGAAGATATGAAAGTAATGGAGGTAGACAGTCTCGCTGTTCTGCCGAAATACCGAGGACAACTGGGGCAAAAAGGAATTTGCCTGATGATAGATTACGCTGAAAAGCATGGTTATACCCACGCTATCGGGGTAGCAGATCCGACCTTTTTTAAATTTATTAACACGAAGTATCAAGTAAAAGCAACTCAGACCAAAGATATCGTCTTTTACAAAGGGGCCGATGCTATTCCGACCCTTTTCCATCTAAAAGATGTCTATGACAATAAGCATGATCCGAAATATTCCTGGTACAATACGTCGTCATCCAACCAAGTAAAAGTCGAGGTAGGTGGGTAACATGGATAACATGGATAAAATTGATTTATTGAGAAGAAGAAACAATTGGGTCGTAATCGTATTCGCAAGTATTATTACGGTTGTTCAGGTCTTAAACCTCTTTCTAGGCGTTTCGTACACATTCGTTTTCACAATTCTGGGTATTTTGTATGGCGTACTGGCACCTTTTGCTTACATCTCCAATCGCCCGAGCTTCCGTGAAAAAGCAGCGCCCTTCATGAAGTTCTTTAACTTCGCCGTAATCGGGATCTTCATGTTCATCGTAGTCGGACTGGACCCGCATATGATCAATATCATGACCATTATGTTCTTCGTAGCAGTCATGGGGATTTATCAAGACCGACTCATCAATATTTTGACGATTGTATCGACATTGGGCATTGTCTCTTATTACTTCCTGACACAAAGAGAAACGATTTTCCATTCGACAAGCAATCTCGATCTGATGTACTTCCTGCTCACCTTCTGCTTTGTCTCTATCACGAGCATGATGCATGCTGTATTCAATAACAAGTTGCAAGAGGAAAGTGAGCAACAGAAGCAAGAAGCGATTGCCTCGAAGGAATCGTTGCAACGTGTTCTGGATAAGATCAATGAATCACTCACCTCTATGCAAGACTATCAAGAGAATTTGAACAAGGTAACGGACGGTGTCAATGTTCGCGCTGTCGAAACCGTCGCTTCCCTGCAAGACATCATGGAGTCCTTTACTGTCCAGACCAGCAATACAGACGAGCTGCGTCGGGAAATGAGCTCGACGAATTTGCAAGTTGAGGACATGACCCGCTCTGTCACAGAGATGCATGAGTACGTAGAATCGACCAAGGAAGCCACTAGCGAAAGTGGAAAACGCATTGGCAACATCGGTAATGACTTTGAACGATTCATCAAGGACATCCAAGGTACGAACCAGCTAATCCAAGAGCTCAATAAAGAAACCGAATCGATTGGAAAAATCATCCAAACCATTTCCGAGATTTCTGCACAGACCAATCTGTTGGCACTCAATGCCACGATTGAAGCGTCTCGCGCAGGCGAACACGGCCGAGGATTTGCTGTCGTCGCAGATGAAGTACGCAAGCTGGCAGAATCCTCCAAGCTATCGTCCGAGTCGATCTCGAGCCTGCTCATGACCATCCGCGAAAAAATGAAGCTCGTATCGGATATGATTTCCGAGTCGCAGACTTCTTTTGAGAAAAATAGCGAGGGCATTCTCGAAGTACAAGAAATGTTCACCAATGTAGACAACTACATGCAAAACTTCGCAGATAAAACGAAAAACCTGCAAGAGTTCATCGTCCATGTTCACAGCATGATTCAGGAAGTCGGCGCAAAAGTAGAAGTCAACGCAGATATTACCGACAAGAACAAAGAGAGCCTGGAAGAAGTGCTTGTGCTCGTTTCTGAGCAAAAAGACGAAGTCGTTAAGGTTTCTGGCGGCTTTGAGAAAATTGAACAGCAGATGCGTGGTCTCCATATGTAATCTTCCTGCAACCGCCTTTCACTGGCGGTTGTTTTCTTTTCTCATTTTGTAACCGAACAGGCATACAATAGAAATATTCTGATATTTACGCTTTAAAAGGAGGCACATCATTGATGGATGCAAGAATCGAAACCAAAACGATTCAGACCGATCGATTGCTCGTTTCCTACCTGACAGCAGGCGTACCGGAAGGAGAACCGCTTCTCCTCATTCACGGCAATGCATCAGCCAACCTGTTCTGGGATGATACCATTGCAGCTCTATGTGACCAGTACCGTCTGTATGCACCTGATATGCGTGGCTATGGAGCAAGTGAAGCATTGCCCATTGATGCGACACGCGGTTTGCGAGACTGGTCGGATGACCTTCATTCGTTTATTCGGGCATTGGACTTGCCAACGCCCATCCATCTTGCCGGCTGGTCGTTGGGTGGCGGGATCGCGATGCAGTTTGCCATCGATCACCCGCAGGAAGTCCGCTCTCTGATTCTCATCGCCCCCATGTCCCCTTACGGCTTTGGTGGAACCAAAGATATAGCTGGTACCCCGTGCTACAGCAGTTTCTCAGGCTCGGGTGGGGGAGCCGCCAACTCTGAGCTGGTCAAAAGGATTGCAGCCAAAGATATAGGCAATGAATCTCCCTCCAGTCCTCGCAATGTCATGAATCAGCTTTATTTCAAGCCCCCATTCCAAGTTGGCCCAGAGCAGGAAGACCGTTATGTGAACGCAATACTCTCTACGAGAATAGGAGAGGACTTTTACCCCGGTGCCTTTGAATACGTAAACGATTGGCCCAGTGTTGCTCCCGGAACGACAGGGATTACGAATGCGATTTCTCCCAAATACGTAAATTTGTCCGGTATTGTCCAGATGGAGCCGAAGTGTCCGATTTTATGGATTCGCGGTGCGGATGATGCCATTGTCTCGGATCAGTCGCTGGCTGATTTCGGTACGCTGGGCAAGCTTGGCTATGTCCCCGGATGGCCGGGGGAAGACGAATATCCCCCGCAGCCGATGGTCTCCCAAATTCGTGACGTGCTTGAACAATATCAGCGCGCTGGTGGTTCTTATCAGGAGATTGTCATGGAAAATGTGGGGCACGCTCCACACATCGAGAAAGCAGAGGAGTTTATCGAGCTCATTCGAAAAACCGTCAGGGCATGACCGTGACGGTTTTATTTTATGAAACATTGATTCCCCCAGCCTTACCTCCTTTAGGCGCATCTGGGGCGAAATTTTAGCAGAGTGAAAGGGAGAATTTTGAAAGAGATCAAGTTTGTCGCCGCAAACGTGAATATTATGCAAATCGGCTAACCCCATTCTACTTCCTATCTTCCTATGCCATTCACACAAAAGATTGCAAATAATGATTTTGCCTGATTTGCTGCTGGAACCCCCGCATTCCGGCATGAATAGATTGAAAGTGCTAGGAAATTATGAAAAAAGGAAGTGCAACAATTGGGACAAAGTTCAAGCCCAGCAAGTGAAAAGTACGATTATATCGTGATTGGCGCCGGAACTGCCGGAGGAGTAATCGCCAAGGAATTGACAGATGACAAGAAGACTTCTGTACTTGTTCTGGAAGCAGGTACAAATATGCCGAACCCAAGCGCTTCTCTAGAGGCAGCAGTGAATATGGCAGATGATAACAAACTATCCTTCATTGCTGTCTCGAAAATCGAACAAGCAATTGGACGCCAGCTTCCGCTATGGAGTGGGAGAGTAATTGGTGGAAGCTCCGAACATAATTTTATGTATGCTGTCCGCGGAAGCCGCCAGCTATATGATCAGTGGGCAAAACTCGTCGGAGATCAGTGGGGCTACGATCATCTCCGCTCCCTATTCAAAAAAAACGAAACCTATACGGGAGATACACAAAGCCCAAAAGAACGCGGTAAAAAAGGCCCTATTTTTGTCAGGCAGCAACTGATTCCGAATAGTGGGCTTATCCAAACTTTGGCTGAAGCAACCTCTCAGGTTTTGGGTATCCCCATCGTGGAAGATTACAATACAGGTATCCGAGACTGTACCTTCTATCAATCACAGTATATTCAACAAGAAGTAGATGGGAAGTTTATTCGTTCCTCCACGAGAGCCGGGTATTTAAATAACCAAATCGTGACACAGGGCAATGAATTCCAGCCAGATGAGTTCGGGATTGGAGGCAGAAAGTTAGTCATTTTCGGAAAAACAACCGTAAATAAAATTCTCTTTGCATCAAAAAAGAACGTGCAGACTGCCGTTGGGGTCGAATTCGTTCGAAACGGCGTGACACAAATCGCTTATGCGAAAAAAGGAATTATTGTCTCTGCCGGTACCTACTCCTCGGTTATCCTGCAACGATCAGGGATTGGCAGAACGACGGATTTAGCTCAAGCAGGGATAGCAACATTGGTAGAGAGTCCAAATGTCGGTCACAATCTTCAGTCGCAATACAGTATTGGCATGGGCATCGAGGTAAAAACAGACCGACTCCTTCCAGTATTTGCTGCTGACCCTGATCAGCCTGTGGCACTTGGTGCATTTAAAAAAGAAAACGGACCGAGTCGCCGCCTGCAAATATTAGGTCTTCCCGTACCGTTCTTTATCCCTGTTCAAGACGTCCTTATCAATGGTTGGCAATTTGTTCCCACAAAGGAAAGCAATATCATGAGTATTGGCCTAGCAGACTTGAACCCCAAAAGTAAAGGTACGATTACGGTTGCACATAGTGATCCGGAAGCCTATCCATCGATTAGATTCAATGTCTTTGAAAATCCTGATGACCTAAACTTTTTGGTAGACCAATATATCGAAATGTTCAAGGTGTTTACGATGGCTCGTGAACTCGATCCAGAGGGCATTTACAAAGTAGTATATCCTCCCGAGCCCCTATTCCAAGTACCGGATGAAGCAGAAAAACGAAGCTTGCTCGCTGCTTATGTGAGAGCATCTTGCAGCATTTTCGCTCACTATGGTGGGCAATGTAAAATGGGGAAAAGCATTTCCGAAGGTGTTGTGGATAGGTACCTGAATGTATTTGGCACGAAAAATCTCAAAGTCGCTGATCTATCCATCTCCCCTATTTTACCTGACGGCAACACTTCCACGGCGGCACAGATGATCGGTTTGAATGCGGCCCGGATTATTCGCGAAGAAGCGGAAAAACATCGAGACGATGATGGTGACGACGATGATGATTAATTTACTCCATCCTATGTTGTAGTAGTCTGACCGTTACAATTCCCGAGGTTCTACCGCTTCCTTACAAATAACCCATGATTGCTCCCTTGCTCAATGAACCGTTGTGAATTCATTTGACATAGAATCAATCATGGGTTTGCTTTATCTACCATTCGTCCATATGTAACCAGGCTATTTTGGCGTGTCTTTCTCCGCTTTCGATACCTTCAAATTAAATTCTCTTTCCTGCTCCTCAATAATCGCTCGATCCTCTGCATTATCTCTCACCACTTTTTGCGTCAAAATCGATCCAACTGCTACCAGAAGCATGCACGCGATATAATACCCCTTTTCGTGCAGCTGAAGACCTGATGCATTGTATAAGCCGATGGAAAATAGCAGCACACCTGCGCCCAATGTAAAGTACGCCAAGAAAGTGAAGGCTCCCGTGTTGCGCATCCGATGCTTTTGTGGATACATAGTAACACCCCTCACATTATGTTCATGTGGCTCATGCAAACAAAGACAAATATAAGTCAACCGGACGATTTCTCGCCCGGTTGCTTTTATGGATTACTTCACAGCCTCTTTCTTGCCAAAGAAAGTACGCAACGCCTTGTATACCTCGCCCTTTTCCCGAATGACACAATGCATGAATTTCGGCTCTTTGATGTGGCGATACGCTGACATAAGGGTGCTGTGCCTATTATACTGATTGACCTCACCATAGCCGAACATATTGCATCTCTCCATGAGCTCTTTCACCAGCTTTACGCAACGCTCATTGTCAGATGTGAGATTGTCGCCATCGGAAAAATGGAACGGGTAAATATTGTACTGCGAAGTTGGGTAGCGGCTATCGATGATCTCCAACGCTTTTTTGTAAGCAGAGGAGCAGATCGTCCCCCCGCTTTCCCCTTTCGAGAAAAAGGTATCCTCCGTTACCTCCTTCGCATCCGTATGATGGGCAATGAAGACGATCTCGACTTTTTCGTACTTGGTACGCAGAAAACGTACCATCCAGAAGAAAAAGCTGCGGGCGATATACTTTTCAAACACACCCATCGATCCAGATGTATCCATCATCGCAATAATGACAGCATTGGAATGAGGCTTGATGATCTCTTCCCACGTCTTGAAGCGCAGGTCATCTTCGGTGATCCCCAGCTCCATATCACTGTAGCCTGCCAGCGCATTTCGGCGGATGGCCGCGATCAGCGTGCGTTTTTTGTCAATGTTGCCCATCAGGCCTTTTTTCCTGACATCATTGAACCGAGTCTCTTCCACGACGATTTGTTCCTCGTCTTTTTGTTGAAGGTTCGGCAGCTCCAGCTCGGCGAAAAGCATCTCCTGCAATTCTTCTACGCTGATTTCAGCCTCGTAGTAGTCTACACCTGGCTGATCACCCGCTCCCTGACCTTTTCCTGGCCCTTGCGCCGGATCGCCGTCACGGGCTACGACATCGCCTACTTTACTGTTTCCTTTACCTTGACCGCCATGTTTTCCCTTTTGGAAGTTAAAACGCAATCGGTATTCATCCAGGGAGCGAATAGGGATCTTAATGACTTCCCGACCATTCGACATGATGATGTTTTCTTCGCTGACGAGATCGGGCAGATTTTTTTTGATCGCTTCTTTCACTTTTTCCTGGTGTCGATTTTGGTCCTGGTACCCTTTGCGGTGCAGCGACCAGTCTTCCCGGGAGACAATGAACGATGATTCATCTTTCATGCCGTCTCCTCCTAGCAACTGGCGCAATCTGCGCCGAATATGACGTGCCCCTTATGTCGCCAACGTTCTGTCATCTGTTCAACAGGCTTCCCACGTAGCGCAGCAGTTCATTTGCGCAAACCGGGCAATATTGATGCTCTTCGATAAGACGCTTGGTAACCTCATTAATTTTCTTGAGCTGATGCTCATCCGGTGTTTTATTCGAGGTCGTAATCTTGACGACATCCTTCAGATCAGCAAACAGCTTCTTCTCGATAGCTTCCCGCAGACGGTCATGCGTGCTGTAGTCAAAACGCTTCCCTTTACGCGCGTAGGCCGAGATACGGATGAGAATTTCTTCACGGAAGGCCCGCTTGGCATTTTCCGAGATGCCGATTTGCTCCTCGATGGAACGCATCAGGCGCTCATCTGGATCCATCTCCTCACCTGTAACGGGGTCACGGATCTTGTTCATGTTGCAATAAGCTTCCACATTATCCAAATAGTTATCCATGAGCGTTTTTGCCGATTCTTCGTAGCTGTAGACAAACGCCTTCTGCACCTCTTTTTTCGCCAGCTCGTCGTATTCCTTGCGCGCGATAGAGATAAAGTTCATATATCTCTCCCGCTGCTCCTTGGTGATGGACGGATGCTGGTCAAAGCCTTCTTTTAGCGCCCGAAGAATATCAAGCGCATTGATGCACTCCGTGTCGCGGCGGATCAGTGCACTGGAGATACGGTTGATGACATACCGCGGATCAATACCGGACATTCCTTCATCGGCATGCTCGTTACGCAGCTCTTCCAGATCGGCTCCCTTGAAGCCTTCCACCGATTCGCCATCATATAACCGCATCTTTTTCAGCAGATCGGCCCCTTGCTTTTTCGATTCCTTCAGGCGGGTCATAATGGAAAAGACTGCTGCTGACCGGAGCGCATGCGGTGCAATATGCACATGCCCCAAGTCGGATTGCTTGATTAATTTCGCGTATATTTTTTCTTCGTCACTGACACGCAGATTATACGGCATCGGCATGACGATAATCCGAGATTGCAATGCCTCATTTTTCTTATTTGAAATAAAAGCCTTGTACTCCGATTCGTTCGTATGCGCAACAATCAGCTCATCTGCAGAAATGAGGGCAAAACGACCTGCCTTGAAGTTTCCTTCCTGTGTCAGCGACAGGAGATGCCACAAAAATTTCTCGTCGCATTTCAACATTTCCTGAAACTCCATCAATCCACGATTGGCTTTGTTCAGCTCACCATCAAATCGATAAGCACGGGGGTCGGACTCAGAGCCGTACTTCGTAATCGTCGAGAAGTCGATGCTTCCCGTCAAATCGGCAATATCCTGTGACTTTGGATCGGAAGGGCTAAATGTACCGATCCCCACCCGATTGGCTTCGGAAAACAAAATCCGTCGAACAGGGAAATCCTCAATGCACCCTCCATATTCGGTCTCCAACCTCATCCGGTTATAGGGTGTCAGTTCTCCTTCAATCTTGATTCCCAGCTCTTCTTCTACCTCTGGACGCAGCTCGTGCGGGATGAGATGAAGTGGTTCTTCGTGCATGGGGCAGCCATCAAGTGCATAGATCGCTCCGGCTTCCGTCCGTGAATACTCTTCCAGTCCTCGCTTGAGCATCGTCACGAGCGTAGACTTACCGCCACTGACAGGTCCCATCAAGAGCAAGATGCGCTTACGGACATCCAGACGACGTGCAGCCGAGTGGAAATATTCCTCCACTAGGCGCTCTACTGAACGGTCCAATCCGAAAATTTCGCGACTAAAAAATTGATACGAACGTGAACCGTCCTCGTTCTCTTCAACCCCCGCACTTTTAATCATGTTGTAGACGCGTGAGTGCGCAGTCTGGGCAATTTGCGGATTTTTACGTACCAATTCCAAATATTCGGCGAATGTTCCTCTCCACATCAAGTTTTCTTCGCGGGCCCGGTGCTCAGCGATCCGTTTTAAAATGTCCATGTTCGACACTCCTCCCTCTTAAGCCCCTCTCTCTTCCCAACGACAATGTACTCTCATGTATATGTCCGCCTGCGGTCACGCATTCACGTGCAAGCCGTTTTCTCCGGTTGCCAACAGGCTCTTACAGCCTTTACATATGTGTATGCGCGACATCAACACAAGTTTCAGCAATCTTCCCATAAAAATTAAGGCAGACTGCTTTCTTATGGCTTGGAAGATTACGGAATTGTAAGGTTTAACAAGCGTAGCTGTAATCTGATTCGATGGTTTGTAATCCCTACTCCCCTGTAAAATACAATCATAAGCAACATACACGGAAAGCCAATACGGATTGGCTTAAAAATATCAGGAGGAACGAATATGGACATCCAAACAGAACGCATTCAAGTGAAAAAAGGACTTTATTTGACCGGCATCGCAACCTTGGTGATTCTTTCGGTATTTATTTACCAAGCAGTGACAGGAATGGAACTTGATACAGGAGAAATACTGAGTGTGCCCATTGCGATTAGTGCCTTCTTGAAACTCGTGAATGATCATCGAAAATTGTCACTTACGTAAGGGCGCAACAGCTTTAATTCGTTTGCAAAGTGGGCAGGCTACGCTATAATGGGAGTAGTTTGTTTACGAAAGGAGCTGTCAAACGTGGGTACATTTATCGTGGCATTGGTCTTCGGAGCTTTTCTGTTTTTCATTCTGACAGCTGGCTACAACGAGGACAAAACCTGGAACATGTAAGAATCATCCAGGGAAAAAAGCAGGCCGCCTACTGTGGCAACCTGCTTTTTTTGTTTTCTTGTTATTTCTTATTCTCTTTCTTTTCTGCTTTCTTCGCTTCGATTTCTGCCTTGATTTCTTTTGTGCTCTTGCCTGCTGTGTCAACGCCCCACTTGGCAGCCTTTTCTTTCAGATTTGCGAGCTGTTCTTGCTTCTTCACTTGTTTTGCTGCCTTTTTCTCAGCATTTTCTGCTTTTTTTGCTACTTTTGCTTCTTTTATAGCCGCTTTTACTTCTTTCGCTGTTTTACCTGCTGTGTCAACGCCCAGCTTTACAGCCTTATCGTTTAGCTTGGCGAGTCGTTCTTGCTTCTTCACTTCTTTTGCCGCTTTTTTTGCTGCTTTTTTCTCAGCGTTTTCTGCCTTCTTTGCTGCTTTTGCTTCTTGAATCGCAGCTTTTACTTCCTTATTTGTTTGATCCGTGGTTTCGACGCCCCACTTGACAGCCTTCGCGTTCAGCTTTGCTCTGTTTTCTTCCTTTTTCTCCGCTTTCGAGTGCGTAACTGTAGAATCCGCTGCTGTATCCGCCGCAGCCACAACAGAGATACCACTAAACAGCAAGGTAGCCATTACTAGAGACGAAACAAGTTTTTTCATGCAAGATTTCCTCCTTTATGATGTAAAACGTAGTCGTACACACCTAGCCTACCTGATGATTTTGGGATAAGTATGTGAAAAAGCAGGCTTGGCCATTTTTTCAAACGGACAACCTGCTTCTCGCTTATACTTTCATAGTCATTTCTTAACCTGCAAACACACCGCTTTTTTCAGAAATCGCCGTAAACAGCTCTTCTAATGATCCCCGCTGATCAACCTGATACTGAGGCTCACCACGGTCTTCCATCCAATTGGTTACCAGAAACGTTTTCATTCCCAGCTTGGATGCGACCATGTCCTCCTGCATGTGATTCCCGACCATGATACAGTCTGTCGGCTCAACCCCAAGCTTTTGGCAAATCTCCTTGTAATAACCATGATTCGGCTTCGTGAAATGCGATTCCTCGTAGACAGTGACCAGCTCGAAATCATCCGGGGACATCCCGATCCAAGCGAGGCGATGGTGAATCGCATCCCGCGGGAAAACCGGATTCGTCGCTACTGCAACCCGAAACCCTTGCTCTTTGGCGGCAGCAACAATCTGCTTTGCCCATGGCGAAGGATATGTCAGGTGAGAAAGTGTCGGAAACACATCCCGATAAAACGAATCAAACAGTGGCCATATTTCCTCCCGATCCCACTCACTATGTTCCGTAAAATGTTCGATAAAAACTTGCTCATTCGTCTTGTCAGGCTCTTGGTTCATGATCATTGCTTTGGTCGCATCCCAAACCAGCGCCAACAGCTTTTCGGTATCGTACTTATCTCCGACATGACGACCTACTTCAACCAAGTAACTTTTGACAAAGGGTTCTGTCTGCATCTCTAATAACGTACCGTCCAAATCAAACAGGATGGTATTCACAGTCATAATGGATCTCTCCCTCCCAAATGCCTTACGATAACGCTGGAAAACCTAACTGGCGAAGTCCCTCAAACAAGACAATAGCTGCACAATTGGACAGGTTCACAGAACGGGTCGCACCACTCATCGGGATACGAATAGTCTGCTCCCGATATTTTTCTGTCAGCTCTTCCGGCAAACCCGTCGTCTCCTTGCCCAAGATAATGTAGTCGCCATCCCGAAAAGAAACGTCCGTATACAGCTTTTCCCCCCAGGTCTCCACAAAGTAAAAAGTACCTACACCTTCTCCTTGTGCCGCAGCAAAGTGCTCAAAGCTCTCATGATGGTGAACGTTAACCGCATGCCAATAATCGAGACCAGCCCGCTTCAGGTAACGATCGTCCGTTGAAAATCCGAGTGGGTGAATCAAATGCAGATGCGCTCCTGTCGCTGCACATGATCGGGCGATATTTCCCGTATTAGCAGGGATGAGCGGCTCATGCAAAACAATATGTAACGGCATATCTGAAAATCTCCTTGTAATTTGCGAACTTGGTACCTGTACACGACCTATTATACCACCGTGCCCAGCTTCTGTAACAAATGGAGTGCCTGCTGCATCTAATCAGAAAACTTTGGCTATCAAAGGAGTGATGATTAGATGGGGACACCCATTTCATTTTGGCGACGCCTTATCGCACATGTGAGCATCCTGAGTTTGATCCTGTTAGGTGCCAGTTGGATGTGGGTTGATTTTTCTTCGTTTCCCGTCCTAGAAACATGGAGCATGCTTCTCGGCTATCTCTCATTTATTTTGATTGGCTGCACCTTATTGATTGGCCCACTCCAGTCCTTGCTCCCTGCTGGCTGGTTGACTATCAGCTCGTCCATCCGTCGAGATATCGGGATATGGGCTGGGCTAACTGGACTTCTGCACGTCATTCTTGTGCTCGTCCTTTTTGAAAATGAGCCTCGCCTAATGATCATTCAAGAAAACCGTTCCGAAAAGGCTGATGGCTGGCTGGGTCTGTTCTTTTTCGCTTCCTCTGATCCAACCATGTGGCCATCTCCCAACTGGACCCTTACAGGCGTTGCGAACTACCTTGGGTTGCTTGCCTTTTTCATTCTACTAGCCCTGTTGCTGACATCTTCTGCACGCGCAGAAAAATGGCTGGGTGGCTCCAGTTGGAAAAGGCTTCATCTCGCCAATCCATGGCTTTTTGTCATCGTCTTGTTCCATGGCTTGATTTACACCCAATCCATCAAAGGAGAACCGCATACCTTTTCAGACATGCTCGTTTTCGCAGCAATGATTTGGGTGATTCGCAGCATCTCTTTTATGCGAAGAGCTCTTTATCGCAAGCGGTAATTAGACTCCTCTTATATGAAAGAAGGCATAGCGCATTTTGGGCGTATAGGCTGTGGAATCCTCATATGCCCAATAACGCATGCTGCTATCTGTCGTATGGGCATTCACTAGCGGCATTTGATTCGCGTCTTTTGCGACCACAATCGTATTGTGCTGAAAACGCCCATCCCCGTTAAAATCATAACAAATGATATCACCTGGTACCAATTCCGCCGCGGAGCTTTTCGTAACCGCCCGCATAGGTGGTCCGCCCGATTTCAAGAGTAAATACAAGCTATGGGCCACCGTCCAGCTATAGCTCCAAGAGGCGCCTTTTCCCGTACGAATCCACCAGCCCTTGCCCATCTCTTTCGACATCAGCATAGGGATTCCACCAGCATGTAAACATTGCGAGATAAAATTCGTGCAGTCATCCGTAAAACGAGGATATATCGGATTGGTCGTATTCCAGTAACGTTCCGCATACGCGACTGCATTTGCAGCGTTGTAGCCTCCCGCTCCATGCACAACCAGCATAGGTTGGTCAATGGCATCCTCGACGCCTGACACAACGATGACAGGCTCCTCCTCTTCCTCGTCCACCAATTTTTGATCACCATTCGACTCCCTTGCCCCGATGATCGACCACTTTTCATTCGTTTTGAGCAACTGGAGCTGGAACAGCCTTTTGTTTACCTCTGTATACTTGGTTTGCTTGATCCCCAGCGTTTTATTTTCTTGCCATTGAACCGTTATTTCCATGGTGGCATCAGTGTCTACCCAGTACATAGGCGTTACTTGTCCCTGGACAGCCAATAATTTAGCTCCCCGCTCCTCAGCTCTCCGCTTCTCCCGTTTCAGTCGATCCCATTCTTCCTGCACACCTGCCTCTCCTGCGCAATAAAAAGGCAGCAGCCGCTCATACTTTCCGTCCATAGATGACTGGTGAACTGCTTGAAAGTATTGCTGAACAAATTCACGCCACTCCACTTTCCCCTCCTCCTTTCCGCCTCCAGACTGCGACAAAGCCCATGAACTGTTCATCTCAATGAAGAATATGTCGCTCGTGGAGCATTCAGAAGAAAAAGAAAAGCTGTCCGAGCAAGCAGACAGCTTATTAGGAAGAAGCGTGAGCAAAAAGTGGTCCTTCTTCTAGTGACAGCAAATATTCTTTAATGGATAAGCCACCGCCGTACCCGACCAAGGCACCATTCGAGCCAATGACGCGATGGCACGGTATAATGACAGGAATCGGATTGCGATTGTTCGCACCGCCAATGGCCCGAACAGCTTTCGCCGCTCCAATCGCCAAGGCAATATCTTTGTAAGAACGAGTTTCTCCATAGGGAATGTTCGATAGCTCATTCCATACAGCCTTTTGAAAGGGAGTTCCGTACAATACGGTTCGAACATCAAACGACTTACGCTTGCCTGCAAAATACTCTTCTAGCTGTATTTTTGCAGACTCATTGATCGCATCGTTACGCGTTGGGGTAATCCCTAAGAACGTTTTTTTGCACCAGCGCACAAGCGGCGCCAATCCGTCTTGTTCATTGGCAAACTGAATGTAGCACAGCCCTTCTTCTGTTGAAGCCAAGAGCAATGGTCCAATCGGTGAATCCATCATGGTATAGCCTAATTCCTTTGCCATTTAACGTCCTCCCTCTCTTGTTCAAACTAACCCTGTGCACGAATCATGCTCATGCCTTTTTCTATCTCTTCCACCACTTCTGGTGACGCCTCTTTTGCTTTTGCGGTAATGAGTGCTTCTTGTGCCTGCTCTCCCCCGATTTTTCCAAGCGCCCATGCAGCAGTTCCCCGGATGACTGGACGAGGGTCTTCGAACAATAGACGCTCCAAATGAGGAATAGCTGTCCGATCCTTGAAATGTGCAAGCGCTAGTATTGCATTACGTTGAATAGGTTTTTTGCCTCTCCAAGATGAAGAGGATAGTCCAAACTTCTCCTTGAACTCCTTATTGCTCATCTGAAGCAGAGGAATCAACAAAGGCTTGGCAATCTCCGGGTCAGGCTGAAATTCAGCATGATGGTCGTTGTCAATGCGCCGATTCTTAGGACATACCGTCTGACAAGTGTCGCAACCGTACAGCCGATTCCCGATTTTTCCGCGGAATTCATCTGGAATAAAGTCTTTCACCTGTGTCAAATAAGCTACACATCGCTGTGCGTCAAGCTGCCCCCCCTGAATCAAGGCTCCGGTCGGACAAGCGTCTACACATATATTGCAGTCGCCACAGCCTTCTTCGATTGGTTGGTCGCTTGGCAACGGAAGATTCGTTACCAGCTCCCCCAAGTACACCCATGATCCGAACTCCGGCGTAATGATGGCGCAGTTTTTACCTACAAACCCAATCCCGGCCCGCTCGGCTACCGCACGATCGGACAATGCTCCCGTGTCTACCATGGATTCGATCCGAGCCCCTGGCTCGAGCTCCATAATGAATCGCGTCAGCTTGTCCAGCTTGTCGCGCAGAACGTGATGATAATCGGTTCCCCATGCTGCACGGCATAAGATTCCCCGATACGCACCAGGCTCTGACTTTGGTGGATTTTTGAGCTTGGATGGATAGGCCAGTGCTATCGAAATCAGCGAACGTGCCCCGTCCAACAACAGTTCCGGATTCGTCCTCTTTTCTAAATCAGACTCTTCAAATCCAGATTCATAACCCTTTTCCCGATGTACAAGAAGTCGTTCTTTTAAGGTCGTAAATGGATCGGCACTGGCAAACCCGATCTTATCGATTCCGATTTCCTTGGCATAGTCAATGATGGACTGCTTTGTCTGCTCCCAGTACAGCAAGTCGTTCACAGTTGTTTAATCGCTCCTGTCGCCAATTCGTCGCAGCGGTTGTTCCATTTGTTGTCGGCGTGTCCTTTGACTTTTACATACTCTACCTTGTGGGTGTCCATCAATTGCAACAGTTCTTTCCATAAGTCCTGATTTTCCACCTGCTGGCCTTTGCTGTTTTTCCAGCCGTTTTTCAGCCAGCCTTTATACCAGCCTTGCTTGAAACAGTTGACTAAGTATGCACTATCACTGTACAGCGTCACCTTACAAGGCTCCTTCAATGTAGAGAGCGCCTTGATGGCCGCCAACAGCTCCATTCTGTTATTCGTTGTATGTGGTTCGGCACCGGACATTTCCTTGATGTGTTGGCCATACATCAGTACAGCTCCCCAACCACCTGGTCCTGGATTGCCGGAACATGCTCCGTCTGTATAAATATCAACCTCACGCAATGTCATCGTCAGGGGTTCCCTCCTCTGTTCTCTTCTATTGTATCGAAGCTTAGTCGCTTCCACAAAATTTTTTTGTTATACTACCAAAAATAGAATTAATAAGGAGTGTCTATTGATGAAAGTTCAGCTAGATTCTTCCGTGTCCGAGCGTTTGCCGCAATTTTCTCTCGGCATTTTACAATACAGCAACGCTTCCGTCAGTGACTCCCCCAAAATGCTGCAGGGACGTATCAATTATTATGTGGAGAGCTTGCGGCTCGATCATGACACCGCAAAGCTGACAGAAATCGAAGGCGTCCGCGAGTGGAGAGCTTGCTTTAAGCAAGTTGGCATTGATCCGTCTAGGTACCGCCCTTCCTCCGAAGCATTGCTGCGTCGACTGCTGCAGGGAAATCCTTTTTTCTGGATTAATAGCGCTGTTGATGTTAATAATTTTTTCTCTGTTTTGCACGCACTTCCTTTTGGGATTTATGACGTTAATCATCTAACGGGTGATATCACTTGTCGTCTTGGCCACGCCGATGATGTCTATGAAGGATTAAATGGACGAGAAGTCAACATGGAAGGGAAATTGCTGCTCGCTGATGGTAACGGCGCATTTGGGAGTCCCATTGTCGACTCCAAGCGCTCATGCGTAACGGAACAAAGCAGCCCGCTCCTCCAAGTCATCTTTTTCCATGAAAAAATGGAACAATCTAAAAAAGAAGAAATTGTAGGTTCAGTTGGTCGCATGTTTACGGAAATCAACGGCGGCGAGCTGACTCACTCCTCTATTGTTACTGCCTAAGAAAAAAGACGGCCCGTCATGCAGCCTGGCCGTCTTTTTTTACGCTATCTTCTTCCTTTTTTCTAAAAACGATATGTTCGAGGACCAGACACACAATAACTCCGAGCAATAAGCCATTGCCGAACAAGAAGCTTGCTAATGCCGGGAGTTTCTGCCAAGCTACAGCCGGTACGAACATGACTCCGATCCCGACCAATAGCGAGCTACCCCCAACAATAATCGTACGTTCGTCCATCTTCACATTCACGTAATCCTTCAACCCGAAGCCCAGCAGTTGCGTATAGGAAATGAACATCGCCGCATATGCCACTGGAGTAGGCAAAGCCGCCAAAAAATGGGCAACAGTGGGAATCAGCCCAATCAGCATCATCCCTAGCATTGCTATCACAAATGGCAGGCGCGAAGCCATTTTTGTGGTTTGAATAACCGCTGCGGCCAAGGAAAGTGGAATCATACCTACCACACCGCTCAAGCCTGACAGGAAATGAGATACCCCTGTAAAAATACCACCGCGATTGTACTGCTTTTCAGTAGGCAGTGTATCTGTCGCTTTTCCCATGACCGCCAAACTCGTCATGAGGTTTGTCAACAGAACGAATCCTGTCAGCATACTCGTTAATACAACGCCCCAATCCCAACGTGGAGGTCCCCAAAAGAAAATAGAAGGCCATGAAAGCAATTGTTCAGTAGGTCGAACTGGTTCTGTCCATCCAAGAAGCGCGTACACGATCCAGCCTCCAACCATGCCAAACAAAACGGCAAAACTGGAGAATCGCTTCGTCCGCATAATGAAGACAACAAGAGCTACAATCCCTATGGACACAAGTGCTACTCCCGGCTGTACCTCTTTTGAATGCTGAAAACCAATACCAAGCATGCCCGTGAGAATGTTACTACACAAAGAAACAGCAAGCAAAATCATATACGTACCTGAAACCAACGGCGTAAACCACTTCTGTAATTTGCCAATCCAGCCTAATAAGCCAAAAATGAAAAAGAGTAGACCAGCTAATATCATACCTACTTGAAAGGATTGACCAATTTCTTGTGGATGAAGACCCATGCTCGTTCCGAGCTGAGCCAAAATGATAAAGATCCCCCACCATAGTCCAGCCGGACCTTCAATCATCGGATAGCGGTGTCCAATCCATACTTGCAGTAGTGACGCGAGTCCGATGTAAAACATGGTCTGCTGCATCAGCTTTCCAATTTCATCAGCCTGCAAGCCGTACATATCTCCAATCATTAATGGTACCGCCACACTGCTGGAAACAGTTACGATCATCCATTGTAATACGGATAGCGTCGTAATCCCCATTGGCGGCTTGTCTTGTAGCTTATAAAACACCTCAACCACCTCGACCTGTTACTTACACAAGTTGTCTATTTCCCCTCTACACTATGCTCATATCAAAGCAGAAAAAAACCCCAATCATCAAGAAATCTTGACATTCAGGGTTAGCTTGTAAATGTATGGTGCCGGTGAAGGGACTTGAACCCCCACGGTTTCCCTCACGATTTTGAGTCGCGCGCGTCTGCCATTCCGCCACACCGGCAAATATTTTGGAGGAGGCACCCGGATTTGAACCGGGGGTGAGGGTTTTGCAGACCCGTGCCTTACCACTTGGCTATGCCTCCATGATATAAGGTAAAACAATTTGAGAAATGGAGCGGACGAAGGGTCTCGAACCCTCGACCTTCGCCTTGGCAAGGCGACGCTCTACCAATTGAGCTACGTCCGCATTTTAATGGCTGGGGTACTAGGATTTGAACCTAGGAATGACGGAGTCAAAGTCCGTTGCCTTACCGCTTGGCTATACCCCAATAAGTAATCCCCAACTATGAATTTATGGGGCGATCGATGGGACTTGAACCCACGAGTGCCGGAGCCACAATCCGGTGCGTTAACCCCTTCGCCACGACCGCCATGATTACTACTATTTTCTTGAAAAATGGCAGGGGCAGTAGGAATCGAACCCACACCAAAGGTTTTGGAGACCTTCGTTCTACCGTTAAACTATGCCCCTATAAAGGTGGCTCGGGACGGAATCGAACCGCCGACACGAGGATTTTCAGTCCTCTGCTCTACCGACTGAGCTACCGAGCCTTATATCCATGCTTTACGCGCCAATTTCATTTGATTAGAAATGGCGGAGCTGACGGGACTCGAACCCGCGACCTCCGGTGTGACAGACCGGCGTGAACTCCAACTTCACCACAGCTCCATATTTGGTTGCACCCACTGGGTACTCCGATCCTACTTGATCAAGAAGA
>NZ_JAMAUS010000028.1:0-42025 GCF_023714195.1 Brevibacillus sp. MER 51
GCCGCCAGCGTTCGTCCTGAGCCAGGATCAAACTCTCCAATAAAGTTTGTTACTGGTTCAAAGCTGGCAAATCATTTAATGATAGACTCATTAACGCTTTCGCTGTTCAGTTTTCAAAGAGCATTTTCACAACAACCATTTCATCTTATCAGGTTGTCCATGCCGTGTCAACAAGTTTTTTTAACTTGTTTTTCAGCGACCTCATTAATCTATCACATATCTTGAAGGAAAAGCAAGAACTATTTTCACATCATTTTTGTGATCGATTAAGTAAAAAAGAAGAACAGGTATTAATATAACACTTAACCTTTTTAAGTGCAAGTAAAAAAATAAAACCACCTGAGTTTTTCTCAGATGGTTCTATTCTGCAAGACTAGTCGCGGTTACGCATATGAGGGAACAGCAGTACGTCGCGAATGGAAGGCGAGTTGGTCAACAGCATTACCAGTCGATCAATTCCGATTCCTAATCCTCCAGTTGGCGGCATACCGTACTCAAGCGCTTCAATGAAATCGTCATCCATATCATGCGCTTCGTCGTTACCAGCTTCTTTTTCCAAGAGCTGTGCTTCAAAGCGTTCACGCTGGTCAATCGGATCATTGAGCTCTGTAAATGCATTAGCATGCTCACGAGCTACGATAAACAGCTCAAAACGATCCGTGAATCGCGGATCCTGGTCATTTTTCTTCGCCAATGGCGAAATCGCCACAGGATGACCGTAAACAAATGTAGGTTGAATCAGTGTATGCTCCAGCTTTTGCTCAAAGAATTCATTCACTACATGTCCGAACGTATGGTGAGGCTCAACGGATACGCCATGCTCTTTTGCCAGAGCACGCGCTTCATCGTCGCTCATTTCCTTCCAGAAATCGACACCGAGATTTTCCTTAATCAAATCGACCATGTGTACACGACGCCATTTTGGTGTCAGGTCAATCTCATTGCCTTGGTACTGAATTTTCATGGTGCCCAATACTTCCTGTGCGATATGAGCAACCATTTCTTCAGTCAGGCTCATGATATCTTGGTAGTCCGCATATGCTTCGTACAGCTCAATCATCGTGAACTCAGGGTTGTGACGAGTAGAGATCCCTTCATTACGGTATACGCGACCGATCTCATACACCTTTTCCAAGCCACCGACAATCAGTCGTTTCAAGTGCAGCTCAATTGCAATACGCATATACAGCTGCATATCCAAAGCATTGTGGTGCGTGATAAATGGACGAGCAGATGCACCACCGGCAATCGCGTGAAGTGTAGGTGTTTCTACTTCCAGGTAGCCAAGGTTGTCCAAATAACGACGCATTGAAGTCAGAATGCGGCTACGCGTAATGAATGTATCGCGAACCTCCGGGTTTACAATCAAATCCACGTAACGCTTACGGTAGCGAGTCTCGATATCTTTGAGACCATGGTATTTCTCAGGCAGTGGACGCAGTGATTTCGTCAGGTAGGACAGTTCCTTTGCTTTTACACTGAGCTCGCCCGTTTTTGTTTTGAAAACAACACCAGTTACACCGATCATGTCACCGATATCCGCCAAATCAAATACTTTGCTCAGCTCTTCGCCAACGGTATCCTGACGAACGTAGATTTGAATCTGACCGGAACGATCCAGCAGTTGAGCAAAGCTCGCTTTACCCATTCCGCGTTTCGCCATCAATCGTCCTGCAATCGTAACCACGTTCTCTTCCGCTTCCAGCTCTTCCTTGCTCTTT
This sequence comes from Brevibacillus sp. MER 51, assembly GCF_023714195.1. Taxonomy (NCBI): domain Bacteria; kingdom Bacillati; phylum Bacillota; class Bacilli; order Caryophanales; family Paenibacillaceae; genus Brevibacillus; species Brevibacillus sp. MER 51. Next base: position 1,722 of record NZ_JAMAUS010000028.1, read on the forward strand.
TCGCTAAAAGCTTTCGTTATATCCGCAGCGTGATGCGTTTGCTCGAATTTTTTACCGAACGGATCAAAGCCCCACTCACGCAATTGATTCATTTTGTCGTGACGCACTTGAAGAAGCTCGTGGAGCCCTTCCTGTTGCTGTTCTTCTTGCTGAAGGTCTTGCTCGTTTGCCATTTTACTCTCACTCCTCTAGAAAATGCCTGCATTAACAATTTTGTACAGACTTTTATAATAGCGATACGGCGTACCTCGCAAAAGGTACGCCATAGATCGACTGCTTACAGGTTAATATCAAGAATCTCGTACTGAATGACTCCTGCCGGTACGTTAACGTCAACAATCGCGCCTTTTGCTTTGCCAAGAAGCGCTTGACCTACCGGGGACTCGTTGGAAATCTTGTTGTTCATCGGATCGGATTCAGCTGAACCTACAATCGTGTAATCGACAACATCACCGAACTCGAGGTCTTTCAGCTTCACACGGGAACCAACGCTTACAACACCTGTATCTACATCTTCATTTGTGATGATGCGGGCATTGCGCAGCATTTTTTCCAGCGTCAGAATGCGGCCTTCGATGAACGCTTGCTCATTCTTTGCCTCTTCGTATTCAGAGTTCTCACTGATATCTCCAAAGCTAATCGCTTCTTTAATACGAGCAGCTACTTCCTTGCGTTTAACCGTTTTCAAATCTTCAAGCTCTTGTTCAAGTTTTGTTAAACCTTCCGGTGTAAGGATGACTTCTTTTTCAGACATGGTTCAATTCCCCCGTTTTAAAAAATGATTCCATTTATACTGGGTAAAGTACAAAGGATTATATGTAGATGTTCTATACAATATACAGCAGAATGCAATCGTCTGTGAGGTTCAAAGGTAAAGCTGCCAGTGTGGACTGGCAGCTCGGCTCCCAATATTACGGAGTATTATAGGATATGAAGGAACCCTTGTCAATGTCTGGAATGAACCACCAATTTTAGTAGCTGACAGCCTCATCACGTGCTGTTTCCAGCGGTTCTTCGCTGTCATCTGCGTAGTTTTCAATCCAGTCGACAAAGTTCATGAGGACGCTGCGAAGCTCCTCTTCTGTCTCAACCGCATTCACGAGATTTTTCGTGTGCGTCGAGCCCTTCAAGCCTTTCAAGTAATACGCCGCGTGCTTGCGCATCTCAAGGACTCCCACTCTCGGACCCTTCAGCGCGATTAAACGCTCTGCATGCAATAAACAAATATTCATCTTTTCACGTGCGGTTGGCTCTGGACCAAGCTCGCCTGTCGTCAGGTATTGAATGGTGCGATACAGCATCCATGGATTTCCGAGGGCAGCCCGTCCAATCATAACACCATCGCAACCCGTTGTATCCAGCATGCGTCTCGCATCCTCAGGAGTAGCCACATCCCCGTTTCCGATCACCGGGATCGAAACGGTTTCCTTTACCCGACGAATCCAGTCCCAGTCCGCTTTCCCTTTGTACATTTGTACACGGGTGCGTCCATGAACAGCAATCGCTTTGCCGCCTGCACGTTCTACTGCCTTGGCGTTATCCAGTACATACAGATGATCTTCGTCCCAGCCCAATCTCATCTTCACAGTAACCGGCTTGTCGACCGCATCGACCACAGCCGAAACAACTTCGTAAATTTTATCCGGATCGAGCAACAGACGCGCACCTGCATCACAGCTCGTAATTTTCGGCACAGGACAGCCCATGTTGATATCAATGATATCCGCGTTCGTATGCTGGTCTACATATTTCGCCGCACTCACCAAGGTTTCCTTGTCTCCACCAAAAATCTGCAAACTTAGTGGTTTTTCGCGTTCGTCGACAAACAACATATCCATCGTTTTTTTGTTTCCATGCACAATGCCCTTGTCGCTTACCATCTCAGCGCAAACCAATCCGGTACCGAACTCCTTGGCAATCAGACGAAAAGCAGGATTACAGACACCTGCCATTGGAGCGAGTACTACGTTGTTCTTTAATTCGATATTACCGATTTTCATCTATTTTCGCCTCCTTATTCCCGCTTCGTCGGGGTCTTGGAGAGGACAATCCTATCCAAACTTCATTACATCACTTATTTATAGCACATAATTCATCGTAGTCTACCTGTAAAGTGCTGGCGATCTTCCGTAATACAGGCTCTGTTGGCGTACGAGTCCCTCTCTCTAGTGATCCAACAAACGACAGTGACACTCCCATCTTTTCCGAAAGGGACTGTTGTGTATACCCTTTTAGCTTTCGGAAGGACCGGATTCGGTTTCCCAGTTGATTGCTCCCCACTCACGTACCCCCTTGTGATCTTCTACCAATAAGGAAAGATAATGATCAATGGTCTGGTTATGCTCAGGTAAAACGCCGCCTTCCCAAACGTCTCGAAGCGGCACGAGTACAAAAGCACGCTCGCTCAGCCCAGGATGAGGAATCATGAGATTGTCTTGCGAAACACGAGATGTCCCGTACAACAGTAAGTCAATATCTATCGTGCGCGGTCCCCATCGAATCGTTCGCACACGTCCCAGCTCTCGCTCTACTGACAATGCCGTCTCTAAAAGCTGATCCGGGGTCTGTTCTGTTTCCACAGCGATCACCATATTAAGAAATGCGTCTTGTTCGACGTTACCAAATGGATCAGTCTCATAAACAGAAGAGACACGAAGCACGCGAATTCCAGGTTGCTCGTTCAACTTCTGTATCGCCCGGCGCAAGTTCTGTGCCCGATCCCCGAGGTTGGAGCCTAGCGCCAAATACGCACAAACTGTCATGAAGCAAAATCCTCTCTTCTACGGATCATCTCAATCGCAACCGACTCGTAATGCCCATTGATCGGCGGATTCGGCTTGGTCACTTTTGCTTTGACTTCATGCAAAGGGAATTGCTCCAGTAGACTTTCTGCTATCACAGCAGTCAGTTTTTCTACCAAATGAAACCGTTCACCCTCGACAATTTTTTGCACACAAGTAAAGATATCGGCGTAATTGACTGTATCGTGAAGATCGTCACTTGCTCCGGCTTTGGATAAATCAAGCGATAGCTCCAAATCGACATAAAACCGTTGGCCCAGTTCAGCCTCTGCTCCAAACACACCGTGATATCCGTAAAAAGACATGCCATTGAAGTAGATTTTATCCAAGGTTAAATGCCCCCTTTTAGCATCGCATCCATCATCTTCGTAACACGCTTCATTTCTTTGACGTCATGCACCCGTACCATATGACAGCCTTTTGCCGCCCCGAGAGCAACTGTCGCTGCTGTACCTTCGACACGCTCATCTACAGGCAAGTCGAGAACATGACCAATCATCCGCTTGCGTGAAGTGGCAAGCAGAACGGGATAGCCCAGCCCTACCAAGTCATCCAGTCTGCGCATCGTTTCGAGATTTTGCTCGACAGTCCTAACAAACCCGATCCCCGGATCGAGGATGATTCGCTCCTGTTTTACCCCTGCCTGCAAGGCGATCTGTACTGACTCACGCAGGTCTTTGATATAGTTAGGGAAAAAGTCATGATAGTCCGTGTCTTCGCGATTGTGCATCAGGATAATGGGTACATCGAGACGGGCAGCGACCTCTGCCATCCGCGGGTCACGCTTTGCTCCCCATACATCATTTATGATATGTGCCCCTTCCGAAATGGCCCGTTCTGCAACCGCCGCTTTGTACGTGTCAATGGACAGCGGAACAGACAATTCCTGTGCAAGTATCCGAATGACTGGCAGCACTCTGTCCAACTCCGTCGCCTCATCGACTGCTTCCGACCCCGGACGTGTCGATTCTCCCCCGATATCAATCAGGTCGGCTCCAGCTTCAACCATTGCACGTGCTTGTGCCAGTGCTGCCTCCACATCGACATAGCGACCGCCATCCGAGAATGAATCCGGTGTCACATTCAAAATACCCATGACTAGCGTGCGCTCCCCCAGTGGCAGGACATACTGACCACAGTTTAGCTCGCGCCGCGCACGAAGCTTGGCAGGCATAGCTAAAACTTCCCGTACCTCTGCCGCCAACGCTCGTAGTTCTTCTGTTTGGGTTTTCATATAATCCAACGCCAAATCCATCTTCTTGTGTGAAGCCAACAGCAGCACGTATTTTTTGTCGGCAGTACCTGGTTGATCTGAGATAACGGCTTCCGCATCGAAAGAGTGCATAATCTCTCTCAGACCCTGTGCTGTTGCCACACTCATGTTTTCCGTATGAATCTTTAGGCTCGTCTCCGCTTCCGTCATGCGTTCCGCTTCTGGAACAGGAACTCCCCTTCTGACAAGCTCCGATACCATCTCAGCGAAGGTCGCAGCATGGATTCGAAATGAATTGTATTTCATGATCAAACTCCCTTTTTCCGTCTTCGCACATTGAATAGTAGCATACCATAATTTACTCGCTAGCCGCTACAGACTGACGGTAGGCGCGGTGCAGTTCGCACGAATATGCACCATATGTCGAAGGGAGGGATTGCCCGTCAATTTCGGAAATCGGAACGATCTCTTGCACGGAATTTGTCGTAAAGACTTCATCGGCGTTGAGCAGCTCTTCCAGGCGATATCGACCTTCTTCGACAGGCATGGATAATTGCTGTGCCAAAGTCAAAACATGTCGCCGCGTCACACCATCCAGAATGCCTGTATCAATAGAAGGGGTAAACAGCTTGCCATTCTTGACCCAGAACACATTGCTCACAATTCCTTCCGCCACGAAGCCATCATGCGTCAAAAACAGACCTTCCACATCCGGACGGGCGCCGAGTTCTTGACGTGCAAGAGCATTGTTTAAGTAATTGTGCGATTTAAAGCGCTGCTTGCCTTCCGCTGTCTGTCTCGCCAACGCCAATGTCTGCAATCGTTTTGGCGGAGGAGGTACTGCCAGAGGTGCTACAGGTTTGGCAAATACAAATAAGGACGGACGCTCGTAGCCCTCTGCTACCAAGCCCACCCCTTCTGCGCCAGCCGTAATACTCAAGCGGACGTAAGCATCACGCAACTCGTTTGCATCGATGGTCATCAAAATGGCTTCCGCCAGCTCTTCCCTTGTCCAAGCAGGTTGAATCTGCAACGCAAAAAGCCCGGAACAAAGCCGGGCGTAATGAGCATCCCATAGAAATAGCTTGCGGTCGTATACACGTAAGGTTTCAAACAAACCAATACCGTACAAAAACCCGTGATCCAATATCGATACTGTAGCCTCATGAGCCGGACAAATCGTCCCGTTAGCATAAACGTGCATCTGCGCTCTCTCCCGATAATATAGTCGAGAGCATCATATCACACTTCCGAAGAAAGTTCCGTTTCCTCCGAGCGTTTGCCGTGTACGAAACGCGAGATAGTAATGGAGATTTCATATAAAACGATAAGTGGCACAATTACCATAATATCGGAGAGGAAATCAGGCGGCGTAATAGTAATCGAGATAATCGCGAGCACCAAATAGGCCGGTTTGCGTATTTTAGCCAAGCGATGCGGGTTGAGAATCCCCAAATGGCTCAAAAACAAAACGACAACCGGCAGTTCAAAAAGCAACCCAAACGGAAGGCAAAGATTGAGCATAAAGGTGAAGTAATCGTTCGCTGTAATGACCAGTTCAAAATTCCCGTTGGATAAACCCAACACAAATTTGTACATCATCGGAAATAGCACAAAGTAGGCGAAGGAAAGCCCGAAAATAAACAGCAGGAATAGAGCCGGGATATACATGAGCGCCACTTTTCGCTCTCTTTCTTCCAATGCGGGCACCACAAAGCGCCAAACTTGATAAGCCGCAACCGGGATTGTAATCGCAAGCGCACCGACTGCGGCCAGCTTTACATAGATCGACAGGATATCTCCCGGCCCAAGGATCGCCAGCTTTTCCCCTGAATGATTCGCTAACGCCAAATAAATATGATCCACAAATAAAAAGCAGATAACCATACTGACAACAAGAACGGACAGCACAATCAAAATTCTGCGGCGCAGGTCTGTCACATGCTCAAGTATAGGCATCTCTTTGCTCACTCGAACTCCTCCTCATGCGCGGAAAAAGGCAGTGCGTCTCGTGTACGCACCGCCTTCACTCAGGCCGGATTAGTTAATTCGTTTCAACGCTTCTTCTGGAGCCTTCTCTTTTTCATCATCGTCTTTGGTCAAATCTTTTGCTGCGGTTTTAAATTCGGTCAAGGTTCGTCCAAAAGCACGACCGATCTCTGGCAGTTTACTCGGCCCGAAAATCACCAAAGCAATGATCAGGATCAGAATTAATCCAGGAATACCGATGCTCGACAGCATAGTCTGTTACACTCCTTGTCCTAGAAACCTGTAATAGCAATCACGCTCGGCATGGCTACTGCATTTCCGCCTTTAGGCCAGTGGCTGGTTGGCTTGTCGTACGACTTCAGGTTTTCACCTGGATGCTGCACCGCCAGGAACAGTGTTTTTTCATCAGGAGTAAACCAAGGACCTGTCATTTCAGCGCCTACTGGTGCAGACGCGAATTGTGCGGCTTCTCCCTTGCTGTTACCCGTTGTTGGAATGAAAAACACACCATTGTTTCCAAAGGATTTATAAATGCCGCTGTTCATCGACGAGGACGAGATGTCTGTCACGACCCACAGGTTACCCGCACTGTCGAAAGCCATGTTGTCTGGCGCCGCAAAACCGCTTTGTGGTCCACCTGCTGCAAAAATCTCAAACGTAAACTCCAAACCTGCATGGTTGTTGTCATTCTCGAACAGACGAACGATTTGTCCGTAGAAGTTGCCATGCTTGTCGTTGTTGGTCAAGGCAATGAAGACGGAACCATCAATCGGATGAACTTCCAGGTCTTCTGGGCGATCCATCGGGGTAGCCCCTACTGCTTTGGATGCATCTCGGCAGTTGAGAAGCACGTCAGCCTGAGAAGCAAACATCGGTTTGCCATCTGCATCGACTGCTTTTTTCAGCGCTTCATTTGTTGCGAAATCCAACGGAATCCATTTACCCTTACCGAAGTTGGCAACGTACAATGTCCCCTCTTCAAGCAGCTTGGAATTGCTTTTTCCCGCCTTCGGATCGTACTTACCTTTGGATACATACTTATACACGTATTGGTCTTTCGCATCATCTCCCATGTAGACGACCAGTTGTCCAGACGGAGCCAGAACCATTGCCGTGTTTTCGTGGGAGAATCTGCCCAATGCTGTATGCTTCTTCGGAGTCGATTTCGGATCAAATGGATCTACCTCAACAACCCAGCCATAGTGCTCGGCTTCAGGCAGCTTGCAATCACCGACGACGTCCATGTAGTTTTCCTCGCAGGAAAGAATTGTATTCCACATCGTCACGCCGCCGGAGCAGTTCGCAAATGTTCCGGTTACTTCTTTAGCAATGGAAGCTGCTGGACCCGTCAGCACATGCTTGGTCAGCCCGCTTACCCGACGACCATATTTGGAATCGGAAACAAGCTTCCATGTGCCATTTTCTTTTTTGATTTCAATAATGGAACCGCCAAGTGCATACAAGTATTTTTCGATTTGTGCAGGGGTACGTTTGTTGTCCTTAGAATCAGCATTCAGATAGTCATAACCGTTTACGTAATATTCCAATTCACCTAAATATTCGTGATTTACCCACAAGAGGCCATGATCGGACTTGCCTTCGATTGGCAGGAAACAGGTGAAGTCGTTGTTGAACCCGAAGGTATCTCCTGCCGCATTGATCTTATCGCCATAGGAAGCCACTACATCGTATTTAAAACCGTCCGGCAGTACAACATCGTCTTTTGTAGTCGGATGAATTTCTTTGAATTTCGGATTGAAGTTATGCTTCTTTGTATCGAGACCAAACAGATGATCGGCCGTTTTTCCTGATAGGGTACCACCAGCTGCCAGGGCAGGAATTCCTGTTGCTACCGAAGCCAACGCCGCTGTCCCTACACCGAGATAAGTCAAAAACTGTCGACGATTTACATCCATTTACTATCTCTCCTTTTTTGCCTTCTTCGGTTTCATTGTACAAGCCGTATATCGAGGAACCATGAATGTTATATAAAGAGTATGTAAATAAAAAACCGCCCTCGAAAAAAGGCGGTTTTCCTGTCGTATCTATGTGTCAACCTGTCGTGTGACGCGCGTATGCGGTAAGGAAGTTTTTCAGCAATTGCTTGCCGTGCTCGGTAATAATCGATTCAGGGTGGAACTGGACGCCCTCAATTGGGTACTCCCGATGGCGCACAGCCATGATTTCTCCTTCGGCTGTCCGGGCGGTTACTTCCAGCTCACTCGGAATGGACGCTTCCTCAATAATCAAGGAATGATAGCGTGCCGCTGTAAAAGGAGAAGGGATGTCCTGAAAGATCGTTTTGCCATCATGGAAAACCTCAGACGTTTTTCCGTGCATCAAGCGCTCGGCCCGAATGACTTTTCCGCCAAACACTTGCCCAATGGACTGATGGCCCAAACAAACACCCATAATCGGAATTTTTCCGGCAAAATGGCGGATCGCATCCATGCTGATCCCCGCTTCATTTGGCGTGCACGGCCCTGGAGACACCATCAAATAATCAGGTGCCAATCGCTCGATTTCTTCCAGTGTAATTTTGTCATTGCGATACACTTGCAGCTCTTCCCCAAGCTCTCCCACATACTGCACCAAATTGTAGGTAAAGGAATCGTAGTTATCAATCATCAAAATCATCGTACACTCGTCTCCTCTCAACTCATCGTTCTCTGCTCGCTCAACTCAAGCGCTTTCCACAACGCTTCTGCCTTTTTCAATGACTCGGCGTACTCTGCCTCTGGAACCGAATCAATCACGATACCCGCTCCAGCCTGCACATGAGCTACGCCATCCTTGATCACCATCGTGCGGATGGCAATGTTGACCTCGATATCGCCATTGAAGCCAAACCAGCCGATTGATCCCGTATAGACGCCTCGCTTGACTGGCTCCAGCTCTTCGATGATTTCCATCGTGCGAACTTTTGGCGCTCCGGTGATCGTTCCTCCCGGAAAAGTCGCTTCGATCGCATCAAGCGCATCCTTGCCTGCTGCCAGCTCTCCTTTGACGTGAGAGACGATATGCATGACGTGGGAATATTTCTCCACGACCATGAATTCGCTGACCTCCACACTGCCAAAGCGACAGACGCGGCCCATGTCATTACGTTCCAGATCAACCAGCATGACATGCTCTGCGCGTTCCTTTTCATTATCGATCAGCTCACGTGCCAACGCATCGTCTTGCTCGTCCGTTACTCCACGCGGACGTGTACCGGCGATTGGACGAGTATGCACTTCCTTGCCTTTTACCTTTACAAGTAGCTCTGGCGAGGCACTAACCAATTGAAATTCAGGGAAGCTCAGATAGCCCATATAAGGAGACGGATTCAGCTTGCGAAGCACATCGTACACTTCTGGGGCAGTCACCTGCACTGGCTTGCTCTGCCGTACCGACAGATTGACCTGAAAAACATCCCCTTGGGCGATGTACTCCTGCACCCGACGAACAGCATTCTCGAATTGGTCTTTGGCAAAGGATACGGACGCTGGCACTAGCTTGGCAAGCGGTCTTTTGCGCAACGCTTCCCAATCTGTCTCATCCCGCTCCATTGCCAATGAAGCAATCGAGTCCATACGTTTTTCCAGCTGGAGTTCTGCATGTCGATAGCTCTCTTCAGTCAAATTGTCCGCGTTCAAATGCGTCAGGCAAATGATCTCTCGGGTCTCATGATCAAAGACAAGAAGGTCTTGCATTATCATAACATACAGGTCTGGCAACTGTAAGTCGTCAGTCGCTATCTGTGGCAAGCTGGGCTCAAAAAAGCGGTTCATCTCATAGCTGATATAACCTACGGCCCCTCCGGAAAAATCCGGCATACTTGGAAGCGTAGGCGTACGGTAACGAGATAGCATCTCTCGCAAAGCACTCAATGGGTTGTGAGTATCTATGCTTTCAATTTTTCCTTCTGGGTACGAAACGATTGTTTCTCCTCGCTGACTGCGCAGCGTAGCGATAGGCTCATATGCCAAAAAGGTATACCGCCCAGCTCGTCCACTTTCCAGCAGGATAGCATTTTGCAGAGAAGGCTGTAACTTTGTGAGCACCTGCCACGGATCAATCGTCGAAGACCACGGTCTACGCAGGGCTAGGGGAACCAACGAATAAGATAAGGCATATGTCTGACAATCAGCAAAGGTAGGGAACATTCTTCCTCTTCACGCTCCGGTTTTCACTATTTATCCGTTCATTATATAGTTGCCTGATACAAAAAGAAAAGACCACGTGGCCAACGCGGCTCCGTGGTCTTGCGGTATCTTTTTACAATTAATCTTCGAACTGATATAGAGGTGTGGACAAATAACGCTCCCCATTCGAAGGAATGACAACGATCACTTTTTTGCCTTTGCCGAGCTTCGCTGCTACTTGCAGAGCCGCATGGATCGCTGCTCCAGAAGAAATCCCGCCGAGAATGCCTTCCTGACGAGCCACACGACGCGCAGTTTCAAAAGCGTCCTCGTTTTCTACCTTAATGATTTCGTCGTAAATTTGAGTATCGAGAATTTCTGGAACAAAGCCAGCCCCGATACCTTGGATCTTATGTGGACCTGGTTTGCCGCCAGACAAAACTGGCGAAGCCGCAGGCTCAACAGCCACGATTTGTACATTCGGATAGTGTTCACGAAGAACCTGCCCTACACCCGTAATCGTTCCGCCTGTACCGATACCGGAAATAAACGCATCTACGCCGCCGATTTCCTTGGCTTGGTCCAACAGTTCACGAGCAGTCGTCTCACGATGAATGGCCGGGTTTGCCTGGTTTTTAAATTGTTGCGGAATGAAATACGAGCTATCTTCTTTCGCCAGCTCTTCCGCTTTGCGAATCGCTCCGCCCATCCCTTCGCTGCCTGGTGTGAGAACCAGCTCTGCACCATACGCACGCAACAGGTTACGGCGCTCCATACTCATCGTCTCTGGCATGACCAGAATAGCACGATATCCTTTTGCAGCAGCAACCATCGCGAGTCCAATACCGGTATTTCCGCTCGTAGGTTCAATGATGGTATCACCCGGTTTCAGACTTCCGTCTGCCTCTGCTGCCTCAATCATCGACAACGCAATTCGGTCTTTTACACTGCTGCCCGGGTTGAAGAACTCCAGCTTCAAGTAAATGTCTGCAATATCTTCGGTGACAACACGATTTAGCTTTACAAGCGGAGTAAATCCAATCAAATCGGTAATGGAATTAGCCACGCGCATATGTTCTGCCCCTCCTATTTTTATAACCGAGTAAAACGCTAGGATTTATTGACATAATTATATCAACGGTAGCCTATTTGGTCAATGAGGCATTTGCCCAGAAATCTGGACCCCTACCGATTTTCGCAATCGCTCCAGCACGACATCCAGCGACTCGACCTGGGCAAATGCGATTTCTCGGCGCAGCTCCTCTTTTACCTCTTCAAACGTCCGTTGACTGGCTTCCCTACGCTCTATCAGTTGATAAATGACGTATTGATCCTGTATTTTGATCGCTTCGCTATGTTTGTCTTTCTCCAGCTTTTCTACGATGGGCTTCGCTTCGTCAGGCAATCGATTATCCTTGATGGAAACCCAGCCTACATCCCCGCCACTCGCCGCTGTATCTGCATCAATCGAACGCTCTTTGGCAATCGTCTGAAAGTCGGCCCCGTTTTTCAAATCAGCCAAAACTTTTTCCGCTTCTTTTTTTGAAGCCACGACGATTTGTCCTAAACGCATCTGCATTGGTCGGGTATAACGGTCAGATCGGCTATTGTAGACGTTTAATATCTCTTCATCCTTGATGGTCATGTCCTTCGTTGCCAAGGTTTGCAGCAGGATTTGATAAGAAATCTCCTGCTTCAGGGCTTCCACTGTCGTCCCCGCTTGTTTTAACAGCGCAGCCTCAAACTCGCTGTCTGTCCGACTTCCGTAACTGTCGCGAATCTGGGAAAGCTCTTGCTCCAACTGCTTCGGATCAACCGTGATACCGGATCGCTTCGCCTCTTGAAAAACGACTTCCCGATTAATCATGTCGTTTAGCACTTGCTTACCGAATTTTTGTTTCAGCGCCGTTACATACTCATCGTTGCTAATCGTCTTATCCCCTACGATGGCGGCAGGCTGCAGCTTGCCTGATGCCTGGTACCATGCCCAGGTAACGGCAAGCAGCAACAATACAAGCGCCCCAATGAATGCCCACAACCCTTTTACGTTGGTCATGCCAACACTCCCCTACTTGACGCCGCGCTTACATGTCTTTCAGGATGTCTTCCAACGCGGATCTGTCATAATGGTAACGTTCATTACAGAAATGACAGTGTACTTCAGCTTCGCCCTGTTCCTCAATCAGACTTTCCATTTCTTCGCGTCCCATGCTGATCAGTGCCTGAACAACCTTATCCGCTGTACATTTGCAGCTAAATTGAATCTCCGTGCGGCTCAAGATTTTTGGATCATCCAATACGCGGGCCAAAATCTCTTCAGGAGTCAAACCTTCACCAATCATGCGAGAAACCTGTGGAAGCTGTCCCAAACGCTCTTCAATTGCTGCCACAACCTCTTCAGGCGTATTTGGCAACAGCTGAAGAATAAAACCACCCGCCGCCAAAACAGAACGGTCTTCTGGATTCACCAGTACACCCACCCCTACTGCTGAAGGCGTTTGCTCGGACATCACAAAATAATAAGTGAAGTCTTCTCCAATCTCACCAGAGACGATTGGCGCACTGCCTTGATACGGCTCCTTGAGACCGAGATCTTTCGTTACGTACACAAACCCGTCTGTTCCCACTGCACGCGCTACATCGAGCTTGCCTTTTTCGTTTAGCTCAAAGTGGACGTGCGGGTTGGATACATACGCGATTCCTTCACCATGTGCGTTTGCTTCCGCCATGATCTGCCCGATTGGTCCGCCTCCTTTTACTTTGACATGAAGGCTCTCGTTTCCTTTTAACATAGCCCCCATCATCAAGGTAATAGTCAGCGTACGTCCCGCTGCTGCTGTCGCTGTATTCCACATGTCGTGACGACGACGCATATCTTCGACAGATTCCGTCGTGCGTGCGGCAAATGCACGAACATGCCCATTAAAACCCGTTGCTCTTATCATATAATCGCCCATATAGCGATCCTCCTTTTCGAACTCCCTCTTTAAAATAGCGAAAAAATCATGAAGCTATCTTACCAGTTTACCACAAGGAGAAAAAGACTACGCTTCTCCCGCTGTGAGTCTGACACTTTGAGAATTCGACCATTTCTGACAGAAAAAACCCCTCTGTACGAAGAGGGGCCGTAATAACCAATCCTATGTTAGGTTAAATAATCTTTTAATACGTGCGAAGCTTTTTGTGTTCGCAATCGGTCAATCGTCGTCGCTTCAATTTGGCGAATACGCTCGCGGGTAAGCCCAAACATTTTCCCCACTTCCTCCAGCGTATACACTTGGTCATCATAGAGACCATAACGCATGGAGATAATTTCTTGGGCTCGGGGACTAAGTCGCTCCAACGCTGCGCGCATTTGCGAGCGAAGGTCTACTTTTTCAATCCAGTCATCCAGCGAGGACAACCCATCATCCATGATTTCTGCGTAGCTCAAGCTCTCGTCTTCATGCCAAGCCTGCCATTTCTCACTGTCCAGCTCAGCGTCGATGGATTCCATCTTCATCATGAGAGCCAGTTCAATGGCCTCCACCTTTTCTAATGGAATATCCAAGAGTACGGCAATCTCCTGTCGATCTGGCGTCCGGTTCAAAGCATGGACGAGATGTAGGACTTGCTTCTGATACTGGCGAATCTGCTCATGCATGTGGACAGGAATGCGAATCAAAGTTGCTTTGTCGTTGATGGCACGGGTGATCGCTTGAGAAATCCACCAGTGCGAGTAATGATAGAGACGCACGCCTCGTCCCACATCAAATTTGTCAATCGCAGTAAACAAACCTATCGTGCCCTCCTGAATCAAATCCAGGAACGGCATCCCTCTTTTCAAATGGCGCAAAGCGGTACTAACTACGTATCGTAAATAGGCGCGCACAATCGTTTCACGTGCTTCAAGATCGCCATCCCTTTGATAGCGAATCAGGCAAGCAAGCTCTTCTTCTTTGTCCAACATGGGTGTTGCAGCGACGCTTTCCAAAAACAGTAGAGCAGAAGTGTCCGATCGAAGCGATCTAGGGACAACAATTCCCAACTGTGTCTCCACTTCCCGCCAGCGACGGGGAGTTGAATGGAACGAGGAGGTACTCAGAGTCATATGCAACCCTCACTTCTCTGGAATGGAAGATCACGATGAAGTAGGTGAGTCACGGAATGTTTTACTGTATCCGTATTTCGACAAAACCCGTTCGATTCCTGCCAGTTAACAGAATATTAACAGTTCTCCTCTCAGAACAGTTGATGAAAGCCCTTTCATAGGTTAGAGTTAAAAGTTTATGAAGAAAAAGCCATCCCTAATACCAAGGATGGCAAAAAGACAATGTCGAATCTTCTGATAAAACCGAAGACTACTGATACAAGTGACAGGCGACGAAGTGGTTGGTGTCTACTTCCTGCCAGATAGGCTTCTTTTCGGCACATACTGCTTTGGCGACCGGACAGCGCGTACGGAACACACAGCCACTAGGTGGATTGATCGGGCTCGGAACGTCTCCTTCGATAATGGTGCGCTCACGACTTTTCTCCAAGTCGGGATCGGGGACAGGAATAGCTGACAACAACGCCTGCGTGTAAGGATGCTTCGGTGATTCGTAAAGGATTTCACTGGCAGTCATCTCGACCATATTGCCCAAATACATGACGCCAATACGATCGCTAATGTGCTTGACCATTGCCAAATCATGCGCGATAAACAAGTACGTCAGCTTTTGTTCCTGCTGCAATTTCTTCATTAAGTTAACGACCTGTGCCTGAACCGAAACATCGAGTGCGGAAATCGGCTCATCGGCAATAATGAAGGTAGGATTGACGGCAAGTGCCCGCGCAATCCCTATCCGCTGTCGCTGACCACCACTGAACTCGTGCGGGAAACGGTTGGCATGCTCTTTTTGCAAACCAACCATCTCCAATAGCTCAATCACACGTTTTATCCGTTCCTTCCCTTTATATAGCCCATTTAGATGCAGGCCCTCCGAAATGATTTCCGCTATGTTCATTCGAGGGTTCAGAGAAGCATATGGGTCCTGAAAAATCATTTGCATATGGCGTGTCAGCTTGCTCCGCTCAGCAGATGATGCCTGGTGGACGTTTTGCCCGTCAAAAATGATCTCACCTGTCGTCGGTTGATACAATCCGATAATTGTACGGCCTGTGGTCGATTTACCGCAGCCAGATTCCCCTACCAGTCCAAACGTTTCTCCCTCGTATATATCGAAGGAAACATTGTCCGCTGCCGTAAGTGAGAGCCCTTTACCCAACGTAAAGGTTTTTGTCAGGTTCTTTACCTGGACCAGCTTCTTTCGTTGCATCTGGCCACTCCTCCCCGTTATCCGTTTACCAGTATCGTCTGGAGATACAATGTTCCTTTTCGAGCTTGTAGCCATCCAGCTTGACGATCTCGATGGCACTTCGCGAATCCGGAGAATGAATCATTTCACCATTCCCCATATAAATGCCTACGTGATGGACTCTGCCTTTCCCCTCTTCATGGGCAAAAAACAGCAGATCCCCCGGAAGCAACGCTTCTTTTTCCACGAGCTGTCCGGCTTTTGCCTGATCAGATGCATCACGCGGAATCTGGAGACCGACAGATCGGTGCATGTTGTACGCAAATCCTGAGCAGTCATACCCGTAAGAGGACATGCCGCCCCATAAATAATGCAGGTTGAGGAATCGCTTGCCCGCTTCTACGATTGCCTCTCCACGATTACCGGAAAGCTCGATGGGCTCGTTTACTCTGACGATTTGGACGTCTGCTTTTGGCAAAAGTCCTGTACCGTTCGGTGTCGCTACCGTTACCCAGTCCGCGGTTTCCCCAATCAGCGGCAGTTTGGTCAAAAACGCAAGCTCCAGGTCTGGCTTTTGGTCGGCTGTATGTAGATGGGTAAACGCCGCCGTGACCATTGCCAGCTTTTGGCCTTGCTGTACCTCAAAAGCATCTGACCACGGTGCTAACTGACGAGACGGTACCCAGCCGGGATAGCCTGTTGCGTTTTTGTTCGTTGTCTGATCAGGAATCAGAATTTGTGACCATTCCCCATGCTCCTCGACTACCTCTACGCGGGTACCATACAGCGCTTGAGTTTGAATCGCGTTATTGTCGTAAAAACCAAGCTTCTCTTCTACAGTAAGGGAAGCGAGCCAGCTTCGTGCATCTACCGGGGATTGGAGCGCTACTTGGTCAATATCACGCGGCGACTCCGGCTTGGTCCACACAGTGGCGACAGAAACAGAAACTATAGCAGATTTCATCTTAGTTCTCCCCCTCCCACAGGCTGACGGAACGAATGCCGAGCCCCGACTCTTCTGGCATGCGCATCAAGCGGCCCTCGTACGTTACGCCACCTTCTATGCCATCGTGCAAAAGCATCAACGGGGCATCGAAATCAAAGCGGGTGATGTTTTTCTTGCTGGCCGCAAAATGAGCTGCTGCTGATACAGCCAAACGCGATTCGATCATGCTGCCAACCATGCATGGAATACCGTGCTCTTCAGCCAATTGGTTGATCAATTGTGCTTTGTAAATGCCACCAGCCTTCATGAGCTTGATATTAATCATGTCTGCCGCACGGTTTTGCAACACCTGCAGGGCCTGCGCTGGTGAAAACACACTCTCGTCAGCCATGATTGGCGTATCGACTGAATCTGTTACCCGCTTCAAGCCTTCCAGATCATGCGCTTTTACAGGCTGCTCAATGAGTTCGATGCCAAGACCCATGTCCTCCATTTTGCGAATGGATTGGACCGCTTCTTTTACATTCCATCCCTGGTTGGCATCAAGACGAATCTTCACCTGATTGCCCACGGATTTGCGAATTTCCTGGATACGCAAAATATCATCCTCGATATTGTCTTTGCCGACCTTGATTTTCAGTACGTGAAAGCCTTGCTTGAGGTAGAGAGCTGCATCCTCGCCCATTTCCTTCGGGGAGTTCACGCTAACGGTATAGTCCGTCTCCAATTGGTCACGGTAGCCACCCAGGAATTGGTACAACGGCATTCCTGCGCGCTGAGAAATAAGGTCGTACAACGCAATGTCTACCGCTGCCTTCGCACTCGTATTTCCTACCATGGATTGGTGCAAGGTTTGGAAAACTCGTTCATAGGCAAGCAAATTCAAGCCGATGAGCTGAGGTCTCATCGTATTCATAATCGCTGACTCGATGCTCTCGATGCTGTCTCCGGTAATGACGACAGTCGCCGAAGCTTCGCCCCACCCGACCATACCGTTATCGCAGGTGATTTTCACCAGAATCGATTCCAGACTATGCACCGTACGCAAAGCCGTTTTAAAAGGCTTTTTCAATGGTACAGAAATTCGTTTTACTTCGATGGCTTGAATAATCATGTTTTCCTCCATCTTCTCCAGCACTCGTGCTTTCTTTCGTTGTGTTTTTTCTCATAGACATACTAAATTATAGCACTATTAAAAATTCTAGCGAAAAAGGGGGAGAGTCATTTCATCCACCTGAAATGACTTCTCCCTACTTACTCTTTCTTACTTCACGACAGCTTTTCTCAGGTCTGTGTAGCTCAGTGAAGAGCTTTGTACACCACTCACTTTGTCGCTTGAGAGCAAGGAAGTGTTGTAGAAATAAAGCGGTGCGATTGGCGCTTCATCCAACAAAATTTTTTCTGCATCATGAAGCAGCTTCAGACGTTTTGCATCGTCTGGCTCCTTGTATGCGTCTTGGATCAGCTTGTCGAATTGTGCATTGCCCCAGCCCGTACGATTGCTTGCTGCCTTCGATTGGAAAATGTCGAGGAAGTTGATCGCATCACCAAAGTCAGGCAACCAGGAAGAACGAGCAATTTGATACTGCAATTGCTTTTGCATATCCGTCAAAACTTTTCCCTCTACCTTTTGCAGCTTCACATCTACGCCCAGCGTCTGCTTCCACATTTCCTGCGCGGCTTGTGCCGTTTTCTCGTTGGCCGTTCCGCTGCGGTACGTGAGTGTAACCTCCGGCAGCTTTGTGTAGCCTTTTTCTTTCATTCCTTGTTCCAGGAGCTTCTTCGCTTCATCTGGGTTGAAGTTCACCAATTCTCCGCCTACCTCACGGAATTGTCCTTCACCGTTGGCATCAGGCAAACCATAAGATACGAAGCCAGTTCCCGGCTTTTGTTGACGCATCAGCACCAGGTCAACCAGCGTCTTACGGTCAATCGCCAAGCTGAAGGCTTTACGAATATTGGCATTATCAAATGGCTCCTTCGTTACGTTGAAACGATAAAACTCTGTACCTGCTCCATCACGCACGAATACTTTGCCATCTTTGAACAATTGGTCTGCCATGTCTGCAGGAACGGTTGTCGTTCTGTGCAGCTCTTCGTTCGTAAACATTTGATACTCGGTATTCTCGTCATCAATCATTTTCCAAACAGCACCAGGCAGAGTTACGTTTGCTGCATCCCAGTACGTATCGCTCTTCATTATTTTCAGTTCACTGTCATGCGCCCATTCTGTCAGCTTGAATGGCCCGTTTCCGACAAAGCTTGCTGCTTCTGCTGCCCATTTCGGATCTTTTTCTACAGTTGCTTTGTGTACAGGGAAGAAAGCTGGGTTGGATGCCAACAGGAGCGTCCAGGAAGCTGGTTGAGCGAGCACGACCTCTAGTGTTTTGTCGTCCACCGCTTTTACTTTTACGCCATCCGCCGGACCTTTACCGCTGTTATATGCCTCCGCTCCCTCAATAATGTACGCGAGGGATGCCGCCGGAGATGCCAGTGCAGGATCAAGCATGCGTTTCCACGCGAATTCGAAGTCCTGAGCCTTTACCGGTTCACCATTGGACCATTTGTTGTCACGCAGGGTAAAGGTGTAGGTTTTGCCATCCTCGGAGATTGTCCACTCGGAAGCGGCCGCTGGTTGAGGCTTTTGATTTTCGTCCAGGCGAGTCAAGCCTTCCATCAGGTTGTTCAATATATTATAGGACGGCTCATCAAAGCCAATCGGCGGGTCCAATGACGTCGGTTCCTTGATATTATTCAGCAACAGGAGCTTTGCCGCTTGATCACCCGGCGTCGGAGCGTTTGGCTGAGCCGTGTTGCCTGGTGCATTCTCACTTGGTGCAGCTGGTTGACCCGATGTACATCCAGCCATGAGCATAGAAACACCCAGCGTAGCTGTCAGCAACAATGTTGATAGTTTTTTCACTGTTTCTTCCCCCTTATTTTTTGTTTTTGTATGTCGTAAAAGGATAGTGACGTCAGACGACACCCTCTTTTACACGAATGAAGCCGGGCTTGACCACTGCCCTCGACAGCCTTGAATCAGGTCCCTGTTGGCGGTTGCATCGACGCTAACAACTTCTTCGCCCGAGGGTCCTGCAACCAACAGGAAACCGCGTGTTTGCTATGGACATGGGTCTCCGCAGGCTGGTAATTCCGACATACTTCCAACGCGTAGTCACAGCGCGCTGCGAATGCACAGCCAATTGGCGGGCTGAACAAATCCGGGGGTGTTCCGGGTATTGGGCTGAGCGGAATGGAGCGATCCGCATCTAAACGAGGCATCGACGCCAACAAGCCTTTGGTGTACGGATGCTGCGGATTGTAAAAAATGTCGCGAACAGGCCCGGACTCTACCACTTTTCCGGCATACATGACGTTGACCCGATCCGCAATCTTGGCGACGACTCCCAAATCATGCGTGATAATAATGATCGAGACTCCCGTCTTTTTCTGAATGCTTTTGAACAGCTCGATGATTTGCGCCTGAATCGTCACATCCAACGCTGTCGTAGGCTCATCCGCAATAAGAATGGACGGCTTACAGACAAGCGCAATCGCAATCATGATCCGTTGGCGCATCCCGCCACTAAACTGATGGAGGTACTGCTTTAGACGACTTTCTGGAGTGGCGATCCCCACCAAGGTGAGAATTTCAATCGCTTGCCGCTTGGCTTCACTTCTGGTGACCTTTTGATGGCGAATGATTCCCTCCATAATCTGCTCACCAATGGTGATGGTCGGGTTGAGTGACGTCATCGCATCTTGAAAGATCATGGAGATTTCTTTCCCACGCAGCTCGCGCATCTGCTTTTCTGGCAGCTTTGCCAAGTCCTGCCCTTTAAAATGAATGCTTCCTCCTGCGATTTTTCCGATATGCTCCGGGATCAGTCGCATAATGCTCCTTGCAGTCACGCTTTTCCCACATCCCGATTCACCAACAATCGCCAGTGTCTCCCCTTTGTTCAAGGTAAAGTTCACGTCCCGAACAGCGTTCACTTCACCACCATGCGTCTTGAATGTGACCCGAAGCCCACTGACCTCCAGCAGCTTTTCCGTTTTATCCATGTTGCCTACCTCCTTGACTTCGGATCGAACGCATCGCGCAAGCCATCACCGAGCACGTTGAACGCGAGCATCGTCAGCGAGATGAGGAAAGCAGGGAAAAAGAGCCGCCACCAATGCCCCGACAAAATGGTGGGGAGTCCATCGTTCGCCATTACCCCCCAGCTAGCCATTGGCGCCTGAATACCGAGACCGAGAAAACTCAGAAACGCCTCTGCAAAAATCGCAGATGGAACAGATAACGTGACATATACAATGATGATGCCAATTGTGTTGGGCAGCAGATGTTTACGAATGATGTAGAAAGGCTTTGCCCCCATTGTTTTTGCTGCCAGTACGTACTCCGAGTTTTTCATTTGCAGGACCTGACCGCGCACAGTCCGGGCCATCCCGATCCAACCGGTCGCACTTAAGGCGATAATAATGGTTAAAAGTCCGGGCCCCATGACGACCATTAGCAAAATCACCACCAATAAATACGGAAGGCCGTACAAAATGTCCACGAAGCGCATCATGATATTATCGATTCGCCCGCCCAAATATCCGGCAATTCCTCCATACAAGACACCAATAAAAAAATCGATAAGAGCTGCCGTCAAACCGACAAACAAGGAGATGCGAGCACCATACCAAACACGTGTGAACACATCGCGGCCAAAATCATCAGTACCAAACCAGTTCACTTCCGACGGCGGTTTGTTTTTCATAATAATCGACTGTTTGGCGTATTCATGACCAGAGATCATCGGTCCAATCGTAGCCATAACCCCCAGCAAGATAATAACTACCAACCCCAACAGAGCCAGCTTGTTTCCTCTCAGACGAAGCCAAGCTTCTTGCCAAAACGTCAGTTGAGGTCGCACAATCGCTTCCGCATTGAGGTTGTCTTTGCGCATGGGGATAAATAAATCATCAGAAACGATCATCCTTCGCTCTCCTTTCGATGCAGCTTAATTCGTGGATCAATGATGCCGTACAGTACATCGACGACAAACATCAGGAAAATCAAAAGTGCGCTATAGAAGACGGTCGTTCCCATAATGACGGAATAGTCGCGGTTATTAATGCCAGCGACGAAATATTTCCCCATCCCAGGAATCGCAAATATTTTTTCGATCACAAAGCTTCCCGTTAAAACGTTGGCAATCAGTGCGCCTAAAAGCGTGACGACAGGCAAAATCGCATTACGCAGCGCGTGCTTCAACACGATCGTCGCTGGAGACAGCCCTTTTGCACGAGCAGTTTCAATGTATTCCTGGGTCAACACTTCCAGCATGTTGGTACGGGTCAAACGAGCGATAATCGCAATCGGACCAAATGCCAATGCAAGTGCTGGCATAATCACATGCTGCCAAGACCCCCACGTTGCGGTCGGCAACAGCTTCCATTCGACCGCCAAATATTTGATTAATAAGGAGGCGACAACAAAGCTGGGAACAGATATCCCGATAACAGCAATAATCATGGCAAGGTAATCAATGAGACGGTTATGTCGTAGCGCGGCGATCACACCAAGCGCAATACCGGTAACAATCGCAAAGACGACAGAAATCAGACCGAGTTGAAAAGAAACGGGGAATCCACGGGCGATCATTTTGTTGACCGTATCCGAGCTATTTGCAATCGACGGCCCAAGGTCAAACTGCACCAGCTTTTGCAAGTACAGCCCGTATTGGACGAGTAGTGGCTTATCCAGGTTGTAGTAGGCATTGAGATTGGCAGCAACTGCTTCGTTTAATGCCTTTCCTTCTTTTTCAAAAGGAGATCCCGGAACGGCATGCATCAAGAAAAAGGTGAGGGTAATGATGAGCCATAACGTCACGATCATGGAGATAAATCTGCGGAAAACAAAAGATAGCAAGGACTCTCCTCCTTTTCATCAGAAACTGACCTCTCGTAATAAGCAAAAAACCCAGCAAATGCACGTGATCATGGCATTTGCTGGGTTTTACTTACGTGTATGCCGTGCATACGAATAAATAAAGCAGCGGGTGTATTCATTTGGTGACTGTGGCTTTATTTCTCGTGGAAACTGCTTGTTTGTACTTCTTTTGCGCGTCCTTAAACGCTGCGATCAATGTTTTTTGGGAAGATCCAAAATACCGAAAACGAATCTCTTCGCCAATTTCGTCCGACGCCATAATCGAATGACCGATAAAGATCGACCGAGCAAAATCAGACGTCAGTTGGACTGTGGAGGAACAGGCCGCATCTACGATCTTGTCGTTAGAAGTATCGACTACCAATCCGATAAAAAAAGCACTGAATTGCTGTGTAATCGGATTGTTCGAAGAGGACTGTGCATCGCCTACGATATAAATGGTATCTTTATCAAACAAATCAATAACCCCACTTTTACTATGCTTAACGGACCGGCAAACGGGATGTTCGGAGAGCGACTTCCTCACAATCGCAAGCTGGGTAAGCACTTTCCTACATAGTACCAGAAGAATTTGCAATTTGTAAATAAGTCTGACTAATCTTTCAGTTCTTCTACAGATACGACCGGAAACGAATGTGGCGGCAGCAACGGCAGCAACGGCCGCTCGTCAATGTAGGCAACTACGACATGGGATGGACCGACCATTGTTTTTGGTGCGAGGTGCAATTCTTCTCCATGCTCAGTTATGACGGTAATCTGCAGCATACCACCTCCCGGACGAGTTGGCCCTTTTGTTGCTCGTTCTGTCACGAGGGTTGTCCCATTGTACTGTAGGCGTAATTGGTGGTCATTGCGCCACGAACGGAAATCCACATAATAGCGCGAGAAAGGAATGGGATCCGTGGTCACACTGTCTGCTTGAGGGACGAACATGGCTTGCTCACGACGATAGCCACCATTCTCATACATTCTATCATCAAAACGTTCAAGAGCCTCGTCTTCTAGCAGATCAATCACACCCTCTGTTTTCAATACAGGATCAACAGCAAAGGTAGCGTGATGATTAGACAACTCAAGGAGTATCTTCAGCTCTGCTTTTTTCTGCATGGCGATGTCTGCATCTACAATAAACATACCTACCAGCAAAAAGAATAGCATCGTCGAAATGGATAAGATATTTATACCCGTAACGATAGCCTCCTAACTGGAGCTTTTACAAATCGTAGTCCATGATGTTAACCGTACCTATTCTTTGGACTTGCAAGGAATCAGCCGGCATTGGAATCCAAGAGGTAAATCGGGGGTATGGAATTGCCAGCTCCACGACAAACTCATCTTCGTGGCTCCACAGAACGGGATCAAGTGAACGAGTCCGAGTGACACTGACAAACAGGTCCTGATCTGGAATGGAAAACTTTTTCTCACTCAGCTCCCGAGCGATCAATGCCCGAACCTCTTGTTGCAGGTTGGCTTCACTCGTCCCCCCGTGGTTGCTAACGTATTTCGTAGCGGCTGCGCTCACTTCCAATAATTCGTTCCTGGCCTGAACAACCGTATGTACCTGTAACAGTCCTAATGGAACGAGTAGCATAACCATAATGTTCAGTATCGCAGCGATTAATTGACCCATTATCCTGTACCAAAACGCGTTACTTCCGCGAGCAAATCGCCGAAAAACTGCGTGCATGCGGAAAACAGATTTTGCGGACCAGTGAGAAGCAACCCTACCGTCAAAGGCAAAACAATCGCCATTACAGCCAAAATGCTAATCATTTTATTCATGCACTACCACCCTGGATCGAAGTATTCAGACGGACGGCTGCCCGTAAAGGAAAAGGATGTATCCCCCTCTACAAATTTATGCAGCCATTGGGTCACTTTTGAAGGTTGGATCGTAACCGACAAGGTAATCGTCTCCTGCCGCTCTTTGCGAGCTCGCTCGCTCTCGGTTCGAGGCCAGCTCCCGTCAAACCCATCCCCTGTCACTTCCCACCCCAATTCTTTCATTTTCATAAGATAGTAATTTGCTAACGTCGGCTCCAAATACCCGATGTCCTGCATATCATCCAGCAAGTCAGCATAGATTCCACGGGCAATAGTCCTTTCCATTGCGTACAAGTGGTAAGCTCCCAGTGCGGAAGTGATCATTAGAAGGACCAGTAGACATATAAGAAAGACTTTTGCTTTCACCATCGTTTTAGAAACGCCAGCTCTTCTTTAATGGAAGATCACCGTCGCTGCTCGATACACCCTTTCTCGTTGTGTCTGTTTAAGCTGCTCCTCTGGTTGGAGATTCCAAAGCCCCGCGCACAAGCTCCCTACCATAGTCGAAATGATCAGAAATACGTGTATGTGCAACATCAGTTTGACGACGTATAGGATGTTCCGTTTTGCATCCTAAAGTTGATGTTTTCATTTCGAGTATCGTAGTTCAGCGATGTGATGGATTGGTTAATGCTCTCAGCAGAATCGTTTGCTGCAGGGCTTAACTCATTACCATAACTGCTGACACCGATCCCTAATACCATGACGCATGCTAAAAATATAAAAAACATTTTGGACATCTCAATTTTCCCCTTTTCTCATTCGTGATTTAAGGTATGGCTTTATCGATCCACCCAACTGCTCGATCTCTCAGCCCGTCTTCTCTTACTACCGATGTGTTTATTTCAGACAGGCTAGAAACAATTATTCCTAAAGAGAAAACGATGCACATGATGATAGATAATAGCTTCGTCATGAGTTGCTCCTCCTCAGGTCAAATATTTATCCAGTATTTCTGTAAGCAGCTTATACCAAGGAAACATGGCTACCAATAACCCCATGTAAAAAGCCGGGTAGACAATGACCGTGTAGCCAATCCCTAAAGACTTTATCTTTTTTCGATGACGAAACATTCTTCGGTGATCGACAGCCCATTCCATTCGTTGCATAGTAGCACTTACTTGTCCTTCGCTCAGCGTCTCAATTGTACGCATGCTCGATACGAGGATAATTCCGTCGTCGACACCAATTTTGTATTTAAAGCTCTCAAGTGCTTCATTAGGGTCTCTGTTCCACTCAGATAAGGTAGGGATATACTCCTTTAGCTTTCTAGTCGGTCTTGCTGCCTTGACCATGGCATTGTAAATGGGCACCTGATTTTCTAAAAGGGTCACATAGCGATTGATAAATCTGGCGATATCTGTGCTCAGCATATCCTCCCTGTGATTTGCCCACATCTTCAAGCCCATGTACGGTAGCATGTAACTGCCTGCAGATGCCAGGCACATCGATAGCAGTGGAAATGATTCCATTCGACTCACGACGACCCACAAAAAAATCAGGATGCAAACGGTACTTCCAGTCAACAATTGCAGAAACACCCACTTTGGTTTACCCCATCCAAAAGGCCTTCCTGCTCGCGATAGTAACTGCTCCCATTTATCGTCTTCGTCAGGCTTGAGTGCCTGCTCCCACTTTTCCCACCACACCCCAGAAACAAACAGTTTTGGCTTTTGCTTGTGAAACAAATACTTTCCGATCATAAACGCTGCACTAAAAACAAATAGAGCGCCTAATCCAAGGTAGGTATACATAATTAGCATTGGCATTAGCGATACCTCCTTCCCCAAATAAAAGCCAATAGGATCGAAAAAATCCACACAGTCACCGCAATCGCTAATATGGCTTGTCCATCTGGCGTGTAGAAATAGAGACGATAAGAATCTTGAAGCAACCCTTGATTGTAGGGGATCAAGCAAATGCAAATTGCTATGACGATTAGGAGGCTGATCCAAATGGAGTATATTTCACTGTCACGCTCATGCTTTTCATCTTGTTGTACAAACATCTCATTTGTTAACCGATTTAGAGGTGATTGAATATCTTCTGTTTCTCCTTCCAAACCACTGGAAATATATGTTGCAAAATCAAATGCCCACGGATGGTCCAGTCTCTGCGCAAATTGTTCCACTGCCACAACCGAGTTTCCCCCATCCGAAAGGCTATTGTTTAGCAGAAGGAGGTCAGGCAATAATTCTTTGGGGCATTCCTCTATCATTTCGCGAAAGGTAAGGACGATGTTTTTGCGACTGTTATAATAACGGGCAAACAACTCTACGAAACGACAAAATGAGCTGATTTTTTTATTCATTTGTACCGTATAGCGTGCGTATAGAATCAGTGTTGGCAGCAAGAGCAATAGGAGAAAAAGCGATAAGGATACAATCATATTCCCTAGCAAAATACCCGATATGAATCCCGCTATCCCGCCAATCAGGGATAGTAATACGTACCCTTCTGGTGTACCTCCCACGATTTGACACCAACGATCAAAGCGTTCATACATCATGCGTCGGGTAGAATGGTTTAAAAATTTCTCTCTCCATACCTCAACTGTACGCGGGAAGAACACGCGGGGACTTCTCCATCCCTTATACAGGTGTAAGCCGAGAAACAGAAAACCAGAGAAGAGACATAGTAACACCGGGAAAAGAAATGTGTACATCATAGCTGCCTGCCTATATCGGTAAGACGTAGCTCTTTCAACACTTCAATGTCTGCTTTGCCGACGTAACACATGTATTCAACTAACTGTGAGCTCAATTGATTCCCTGTCCATTCATAGGCTCCCGTCTGCATGTTACGACCTACAAGGGGAATAGATTCCACTCGGTTAAATGATGAATTCCACTCCGTCGCATGAATAGCATCAATAAAACGGTGACCACTGTTACGGTATGTAAGCGAATTGACAAAATTGACTGCCCTGCTAATTCTCTCCTGGGTCAGCTCGACACTTCGCCCTCCGTATTGATAAACAAGATCGGTCAAATCATGTAACGCCCTGTGAGCAAATCGTTCGTGCATCGCTCCGATTGTAGCGTCTGTCCCTCTGATTCCGGCATTTATAAAATGGTACGCTTCTATAGGCTCGCGAATTTCTCCAATCAAGATCGTATTTGCGGTTGACCGGTACATGTCTTTGAAACAATGCTCTAATTCAATGCCGATTTCCTCCACGTTTTGGAGTTCAATCACTTCCCCCGGCCAAATATCACCAAATCGCATCTCGTGTTCACTTTCAAAGATCGTGACATATTCTGTCCGAGGGTCTTTCAGCTTCAACATACACATCATCAACGTTGTTTTCCCTGCAGCCATTGGTCCAATAACCAGCACATTGCTGCGTCCGTACACTTGCTGTTCGATTAGCCATTGAATTCTTTCGTCGAAGGCTGGCTGTTGCTGTGTACGGAGTTGGTCGAGCGAAAAAGAAGGTGTTGTAAATCGTCTAACCAGAATGGTCGGTACTCTGGAATAAGGGAAAGTGAACATGGTTAATCTTGCTTTTAGCGAATGTAGGTACCCGCTCAATCTAGGTTTTTTCTCGTTAAAAGATAGGCCCGCTGTATTGGTCAACTTTTGTTGGAGGATTTCAACCTCTTTCCAGCTTGGTGTGTAAGAGAGAAATTTTTTGACTCCTTGCTCCAGGTACGCAATGTTGCGGTTTGCAGAAATTCGCACTTCCTCTACCCACGGAGACAAATGGAGGACGGCATCAAGTATGCCCCACCCGTAAGTAGAAAAGGTGAGCCCCTCGTAACCGTTAACATGCGGCAAAATCTGTTCGGTTACTGGTCGTTGGAGGACTTCCTCAAAATAATGCTGTAAGCGAAGAATAATATGGTTGTGACTATCGCGATCTCCCTGTTCTGCCAAAGCGAGAATGCGTTGCATCTCTAGCTTTTCTTCTCGAGTTTTGCCAAAATGATTTAAATAATCTCTTGCTACCTGTTTTATGTCCTCGATGGTTTGGATGTCCGATTTAACTGGTTGTTCTCGCTCTATCCCTCTCATCAGCAAAACACCGCACTTCTGTCCACATATTGTGCCTTAGCAATTTCCTTCAAACTGCTGATGTACGATTTGGGAGCGAAAAACTCTTCTATTAATACGCTGCAGCTTTGATGAGATTGCATGAGCCTGCTCTCCGAAATGCGTGGTACAACACCATAGACCGAAACATCCTCCCCGATTCGAAAGGGTTGCCCAGGATCTAAATGACTGAGCAGAACCTCGCATTTCACTCCTCTTTCTCTCCAGTAATGCAGCCACTCTCTAGCACTATCGATACTAAAGGGATCAGCTCTCACGAATAACAGATTGCGGTCAACAGTATGAAGCAACCGCTGTAGAGTCTCAGACTCAGGAAAGCAGTAACCCCAATCGATGTATACATAGTCAAATTGCATGCGAAACACACTAATTAGATTGCTTAATTCTGAGCTTTTCCATTTGCTAGCAGCATGTGCGTAATACAGATTAGGCAAGTGCGCGCTCTGTTTGCAGACATTGCTCCAGTTACGCTTGGCAGTTGTTTGAATATCGATAAAGTCAGGACGAAATAAAGATAATTGATGTTGTTGGAGTTTGAAGAATCGTGATAAATCGGGCTTAGCGTCATTCATATCAAGTACAACAATTCGCTTTTCAGGATGCTGCCTCCCTAGTATGACGGGATAATTAATACAAAAAGTAGTGATGCCAGAAGCACCGTAGCTCAGTAAAGCGTAGACGAGCCCCTTTTCTTTTGACGATCCAATATTTGAACACTCTTGCACGAAGCCTAGAATCAGACTGATTTGATGGCGTATTTCTTCTTGGGATAAATGGGCTGATAACAGGTATACGTCCTCTAGCCCGGACTCCTCAGCTACCTTCTCAATCATCTTCTCATCCCGATAGAGGGGAACAATAATTAACGGTGAGTTGGACGGGAGTTGTGCTTTCAGTGCCGGCAGCCATTCCCAAACGGGAGTGTTGAACATTTCGGAAAATATCACGGAAGCTTCTGGCATATAAAGCTGCACAAGCCGTGAAAACTCCTCCGCCGACTCGGCTACCAGCACATCACTGTACATAGGCATATACGTTTTGGCGAGTGACTTCATCGGATAACAAACTAAAATTTTCATGACGCTTGCTCCTTCGAACCCATGATATGACCAACCTGAAGCATCCCATATGACATTGCCTCGCTCACTATCACATACTCCTCGTCTGTCAAATTAAAGCCGATAAAAGCAGGTAGTGCTGTTGGCTGAACTCGGTAGTCACGATATCGCTTTTCGCCATTCTGCAACAGCTTTTCTCGTGATCCATGAAAGATGGAATCCATCTGATCAGGCGATGGCAACAAGCTAGGCTTTAATGTATAGATCTCAATACCATTACTATCCCTCACGCTTGCAAGCTGACTTTCAAATAACAAATCTGCCGTATCATTCGTTTTTTGAAAATGCAGTGGTGCAGGATAGCCTTGCAGCTCCGAGGGATTCTTGTATTTGACCCAAATTTTCACATGATCACCTTTGCGTAATTCCGTTAAAGGATAAATGGATAGTAGGGGGAACTCGTAACGCGCCTCCCCTTTTTCCGGTAAAAGCTGTGAATCTGTCAGCTTTTCCAATAATAATTGCTCGCCTTCGTATATAGTCTGCGTGCTCCTTTTCCCCAGAACGGTATCCAAATCACGCGCTGAACCTGGAAGAATTTCATCTACCTCTTCCTGTACAAGTATCACGTCGTTTTGTGTAATCGGCTCGAAGGCTGATATTTCTTTCCCTGCAGCTACCTTTACGACTGGGGCAAACAGCTTTTCCGCAGCCATCGCGTCAATATATTGAGTCGCTGCATAAAAGGACGATCCTGCTAGCAGAAACGAAATTAAGCAAATGACAAGCAATGTTTGCTTCTTCATAACATCCTTCCTTTATAAGCATGAATCAATGACTGAAATTCACTCTCTTCCTCGGGGAAAAGCTCCAAAAGTAGATTGGCTTTGGCGCTTGCCATTGCTGTTTTCTCTCCATCCATCAACGGAATCATGTTAGTTACCCGTGCAGCTACAGGCTGCTGATCCCATAGGGAGAGCGTTCCTTCTACTTTTTTCATGATGCTTGTCCGAGACAATTGGCTATTCCACTTGTTTGCTATCATTTTTATTTTTCTTCTTTCTGTCCTCCACCAAGCAGGGACTGGCTCTAGCAGGAACAAACGGGTTAGTCTAGCCAAATCGGCATCAAAAACTACCCATATTTCGTCGGCATGCTCAAAAATTTGTTTGGAGTGGATATCATTCCAGTAGGAAGAAACATCAATGACAACAATGGGACTATCCTTACAAATCCGTAGTAACCAGTTGGCTGTATCTGTTTGAGAAGATTCATGCTGAATTTGTGCTGGGGATTCTATCTGGATGCGAAGATGGTTATTTTGCATGAGGAGCAATGATGTCTTTCGAGCTCGACGTTCAAAATCAAGAGCAAAATAATAATAGGATGTTACTTTTGGCAACTCGGAAAGGGTAACAGGAATGCCTTTTCCTGACCATGCATACGCTAGGTTACTTGCAAGAAAACTAGCTCCAGCCTGTGCGTACAAACTCATAACGACAATACATTTACGCTGATACGACTCCTGTTGCTCAACTATTTGTGGAGAAGCAAGCTTTTCTTTAAGTACTTTCCATTGCCGCTCTTCCTCAATAGAATGTGAAAACTCCTGCTGCTCCAAATCACGGAACCTGGAGACAAAGCGGCTCATTTGGTGAAACATGATTATCCCACCTGGGAATCATTTGATTTATTTTTACTGGCGATGTATTTCTCAAATTTTTCAACCATCTCTCGAACAGTGAGGGACTTGCGGTGATAATAGTATATTTTGCGCAATCGCTCCCTTTCCTGAGCTGTCATTTCTGGTCTCACTTTCATGGCTAGCTCGATTAATAGAGCAAGCTCGACGTTGTTAGGTCTTCCTCTTCTAGGTGGATTAGCAAAGAGCTCCTGCTGTTTTTTATTAAATGCGTTTGGGTACTCTACCAGCCACATGTCTACCAGCGTTTCAATATCTTCATGTGTACGTACTCCGAGCTTCATCAAGTATTTAAAATATGTGGGGATGGGACGTTCACGTATCTGCCCATTTTGCCATCGGGCGAGAAATCCATTTGGCATAGTTAGGAGTTTGGTTACGTCTCGGATGAGTGCTATCCGATTTGGCGATTGGTATTGAACGACTGCTTCCTTTACTAGCGTAAACAAAATGTCATGATAATTGACGCCTTTATACCCGCTTCCATACTCTGTGATGTACCATTCCTCAACTGCCCGATCAAAATCTCTCCGGCAATTCGATAACTGAAGCTGATTCAAATGCTCATAAAACTCTTCCAGATCATACTGAACCATAAACTCTTCCTGGTAATCTCCAAAAACAAAAGCAATAAAGGATTCCTTAAACTCTTCCAATGACAACAATGTCAGCTTGTTTGTCTCCTCATAGCAGCGGTTGACTAATTCGATTGCACTCTTTGCCAACACGTCAAAATACCCCCATTTTCCTTTTTATAGAACGATTGATATTCTCCAACAGCATTCTCGACTCGTCGAATCTTATTTAGCCTGATAAACCAGGCAGTTCGCTTTATGGGTCGCCTCACACGCAACCGTGCAAGGCGATTAAGAGAACCTACTCAGTTACAAAGTAAAGTTCTTCTCCGGTCGCGAAAAGAAGAGCAATCCTTCCCGCGCGCTCCATGACGGTTGGAGCATTCTCCATTACAATTAGCCCGTCATTGAGTACTACTCTGTCTCCAAATCGAAGTACGGATTCGATCTGGAACGCTCCCTGCGGAACTCTTTCCACTGAAAGATGTCTGCCGGGTTTGTGCTTCTGGTAGCATACTTGTCGCCCTAGAAGCTGCTCCACGGATGCAGAGCATTTCTGGTGAGCCTCTACTGTTGCCATACGCAACGCCTCCTTCTCTCACCTGTAGAGTACGGCCGTTTCATCTGCTTATAAGCCTATGAAACTATCTCTACCGTAAAAAAAGACAGCAGGGTTGTGCAAATATTTTTATAACTCGTCCCAATACGAGGGATCACTAAGCTCGGGATACATTTCAGTGACCATATCAAATGGTGAAAAGTAGAGCGTATCGACGAGAATCTTGAGTTTATATGTTTTCAGGAGCGTATAGGCTCTCTCTGTTTTGCTGAAAATACTTGGCAGTTGACGCAAATCTGCCAGCTTTAGCAGATGCTTGCACATATAGTCGACGCATATTTTTGCCCGTTCCTCCCCCTTTATGCTCTGAAAATAAGCTGGGGGAAAATGACGTCTTATGCCTGAAAGCACTTCTTGGTAAACCCATAACACTCGTTGTTCTTCTGAAAGTCGAGGTAAATACGGATAAGCGAATTCGACGAAGTAATACACATCCTCAGCCTTTGCCTCGATAGGCGGCTCAATAAATTCTCTCACCAAATGCAGCTTCAGTTCTTTGACATCCTGCAAGCTCAATTCACGTCTCGCCTGCTCAGGAGTCCATCTTTTTACATTTTCAATCGCATATCTAACAACTAATTGGACTTTTTGCTTCCGGTACTGCACATCTTCGAACTCATACGGGGAAAAACGCTTTTGCTCTCCGCTAAGAATCCGTTTGTACCGATCGACTATTTTTGAGGGCACTGTCATATCACTCCTATCCCCATTTTTGGAATATACTACTAAATTACCACGCGGGATTAGGACAAAAATAACAGTACCTTTGTTCAAAATTGTGACTTTATTCATAGACCCCAGACTGGGAGACTCTGTTCATTTTTACAAAAAGCTCATCCCAAAATACAGGTATGTCCTTTTCAAGCTTTACTTCTAAATGATAGATTCCTTGCAAGTACAAATAAGGTCGTTCACCTTTTTGGTGAATAACAGAGACCTCATCACTTGTTCCCTCCAGATTCCCCCTGTTTAATCTCCAAAGAATCCCCGCTTCTTCACGTGCTCCGCGAATGATATCCGCATCACGCCGTTCCGCTTCTTCTGTTGTCGCAAACAATCTGATTTGCTTATCACCGTTTGTATCCACGTACTCCCATTTTCCAGCCGCACGTGCTCCCTTAGTAATCAAATCCGCTGTATGTTGCATCTTCATTTTTAGATAATCTGTCTGTTCCAAAAATAACAGGATAGAAAGCAGACTGCCCAAGCAGAAGAGAAAGAAGAGCACAGTAATCATAGTTGCCCCGCGCTCTTCCTTCACTCGATTCAAAAAATGATGCAACGAATCATTCATTGCTTCTCCTCCGCATTTTCGACCATCATGTGATAGCTTTCAGTTATCTCGAATAATTCTCCCGTGGCGAGAAGCCGAAATGAAACTGTTGCTTCAGCTTTTACATGACTGCCCTTTCTCCAGCCGTTCCCATCAAGCTCCAGCTGGACATCTTTGTGAAGGACTCCAATACCTTGTGCTAATTCCGATGTGCCTCGCTCTTTCGCATGGAATTTGGCCAAACCGAAATTGGGCTGCACTGCAGCAATTCTCCCTGCCTCATACGCAGCCGCCAATGCCTTTTGCTTGTTGTACATCATGCTGAATTGGTCAAAGGAGAATACGATCAAGATCCAAACTAAAGGAAACACCAAAATAAACTCAATCATCTGGCTGCCTCGCTCATCTTTCATCCTCGCACGTATCACTCGTCCCAAGCGTGTAATCATCCGATTGCTCCGATGACATCTCGTACGGATTGGAACACAAAAGCACCCAGCAAATATACGGCGTAGGGGAATGAAAAGGCTGTTTTTGCCCTGTCTGGAAGCCAAACTTGTCGATGTGCTGTCCATCCGGCTGCTATGATTTGAAGATTGTTGCAAAGGCGAGCCCAATTTTGCGGATAGAACACCATCACAACAAGGCATAAGATGATAGAATGCAAAAACAAAGAATACACCACACTCCAACTCGTCCAAGCCCCAACAGCCATTAGTAGCTTTTGATCACCCATCCCCATCCCTTTTAAGATTACGGGACCAACTGTCAACAAAAAGGCTCCAGCCACACCTAGTAAGGCTCCTCCTAAAAATTCACCTTCCCACTGATACCATAAGCCGACAGCAATCGCCGGAAAAACAAGAGTATTCGGTATTTTCCTTTGTCTCCAATCCATCCATGCGGCCGCTCCTAATACGCCTAGCAAGATTACGTTAGTCATTTGCTTATTTTTTCTTGCAGTTCCTTCAGCTTCTCGTCTTCGGCAGTACCTAGTTGTGTCAGTGTCGGAATAAGCACAATCAAGATGACGGCAATGATAATGACCATTTCTACGATCGTGACACCGTCCTCCTCATACCAAAAACGGTTGAAATAATCTGCGATGGCTCCCATTCCATTCACTCCTCATTGAGATTTTGGTTCTATTTTCACTCTGCCAAAAGACAGTGCCTCTCGCAAAAATATTTACATGCGCTAATTTTGCTACAAGCTTTCTCCGATGCCGATGAATGCAGGGCCCATCACCAAAAACAGCAACGGTAGTCCCATTAATAAAATGACAAAAGGCAATAACCTAATATTTAACCGATTCATATGGGTAGCAGCCTCGTCTTCTTGTTGTCTCACTTGCTCCTCTACTTGGACAGACAACATTTGCGATATGCTAACCCCTTTTTTCATCGCCTCGTTCATCTCCAGCGCAATGGTAGTCAACGAATCTACCTCCCACCGAAAGGCCAACTCTTCAAGCGCCTTTCGCCAGTTTCCATGCCTTTTTTCTCCCATTTCCAGGCTCGCGAGTTCTCTGCCAAGTCTGGCATCAAAACGCCTCGCTGTCTGCTTTACAGCCTGTTGCAATGGCATGCCAGCATCCACCAATGACTGTACAATGCTAAAAAAGATAGGGACCTGCTCTCGAATTTCAGCTTTTGCTCGCTTGTCCGCCCGATCTAGCAGCATGTTCGGCAGCAAGTACAAAAATAAGCTAATTGTTAAGGGAAGCCCATTCATCGTTCCGATTTTTTCCCCATTAACCATGCTTATCGACAATGAAGCTAGAGATGAAACGATGAAACACATGCTGATGAGCCGGAACAAGACAATCTCAGTCAGGCTTATATCGATTCCCAAACGCACCAATCTTTCCTCTATTTTTTTCTTATCGACACCCGTCAATTTGTAGAAGTGCTGTAGCAGTACCTGGTTTTTCTCCAAGCTTTGAACCAGTGTCCACCTTTTTCGTCGTTGTTGAAACGATTTCTCAAGCTTGGCTTGTTTCACGGAGTCAATCCTGCCCAAAAGGGTGGCCGAGATTGGTTCTCCCTTACTCACACAAGACGGCAAGCCGTACAGAAATATAGCAACACTCACCAATAGACTAAGAACGAGAACGAACATTGCACCCTCTCCTATGCTCCCCTGCTTATGCTTTTATGCGCAACATAACGAATTGCTTCTCCCCCAATCAAA
Organism: Brevibacillus sp. MER 51; assembly: GCF_023714195.1. Taxonomy (NCBI): domain Bacteria; kingdom Bacillati; phylum Bacillota; class Bacilli; order Caryophanales; family Paenibacillaceae; genus Brevibacillus; species Brevibacillus sp. MER 51. Next base: position 37,321 of record NZ_JAMAUS010000028.1, read on the forward strand.
ATAGAGGTCAGGCTTCCCAAAATAAGAAACCGTCCCCCGATTGTGGCCGTTAATGGGTCGAAATGATTGGGATTATTTACATACAACGCAATGACAAAAACAAACGGCATGACACTTAGTAAATTCACCTGTGCCACGATCTGTGCCATAGCTGCTTTTTGTCTACGGAGCGACTGTCTGCGCCGCAATATTGAAGAGGCAGCCAAATCGAGCGTTTTGGCCATATCTCCGCCCATCTCACGTTGAATGTGGACAATAGTCGCTAAATATTTGACATCCGCTGATCCTGTGCGTTCAAAGAATCGATTCATTACGTGCTCCAACGGGACTTGTGCCCGCAATAGCTCTACAATACGCCTGTATTCCTCTAAAACGATTTCCGATAAGAATGGACTAGTTGCTACCTGTTCAAACGCATGCAAATACGATGGAGAGGTACGTAAAGAACTGGCCATAAGACGAATTGCTTTTACATTGCCTGCTTCGAACTCGTCCTTTCGACGAGCCCCCCATACACTCACTAATCGTTCGGTAAACATAATCCCTGCCAGCAAAGCAGGCAATGACATCCACCAAGACTGCAAGATCTGACTACTCACACCAAAGGACGCGATTCCCAATAAAAAAGAGAGGGTCACATACTGGTTTACCCCCCACCCTGAGCGCGATTTTTCCAACCTCTCCTCAAACTGCTTCCAAATAGTTTTCCTGTCCTGTTGCAACACTTCTACGATTTCGTGCTTCCCCGTCGGTTCTCGCATATACAATTTGTTGGGCAAGATCAATAACAGGATGGCCATCCCCATCCCGATTGCAACAGGTAAGCTAATGTCCATACTTTCTCCTCCTATAGCGGTATTGGTGTGGTGAAAAAGACTTGCTCAATCTCCTCTCGGGACAAACCTTTCTCTAGCCATCGTTTAATCAGTCGCTCTGGCCGGTAGCCTGTCCATTTGAAGTGACCCTTTACTCTCCCATTCTCCACGCCTGTTGCTTCGTACACGTATATATCCTGCAAATACACCCGATCAGGGAGAACCTGTTTAATGTTGCAAGCTCGTTTTATCCATTCTTCATGTGATTGACCCGTCCCCACTACCTCCGTTATCGCTACCACCTTGCGACTGCCATCTTCTTCAAAACGTTTTACTTGAACAATCAGGTCCAGTGCCGAACCGATCATTAAATTGCGCTCTTCCGCACTATACCCTTCATCTGCTTTTCCAAATAAAATGGGCAATGTTGAATCTATCAAAGCACGCGGTGAGTTTGCATGTGCTGTGCTCCAGCTGCCAGGATGGTCCGTATTCATCGCCCAAAGCATATCTACGATTTCTCCCCCTCGTGTCTCACCGACCATAATGACATCCGGCCTTTTTCGCAAGGACAAGCGAACACAATCCTTGATCGAAAACCCACCCTTCCCCTCGTAATTTGCAGGTTTCGCTAAAAATCTGCGTACAAAAGGATGCTGAAGCTTCATCTCCAAAACATCCTCGATCGTAATAATACTCAAATGATCAGGTACATATTGGGAGATGAGATTGAGCATGTGTGTCTTGCCTGAGCCTGTTCCTCCACTGACAATGCCAGATGCACGAGATAAACCGACGGCTCTGTTTAAAAAGAGAAGCATCGGCTCGCAAATAGAACCGTACCGCAAATAATCGGACTCACTGAGTAGCTCGCGGTGTTTTCTGATCGTGAGCATATGTCCATCGGGAGAAATCGAGCGATGCGTAGCAGCAACCCGGGAACCGTCCGGAAGCTGTGTATGCAACTCTGCTTTTGTTTCATTAAATTCACGTCCCATTGTCGCTGCAATTTGTTCCAATAGGCGCAGCAGCTCTTCCTCATCACGAAAAACAGCAATGTCCGGAGATTCAAGACGACCAGTACTTTTTCTTTCAATGACGAGATAGTTATAGCGATGAAAAAGAATCTCCGTGATGTCGTTATCCTCTAATAAGGCGTCTAATGGGCCCCAACCCGTCAAAGAATGCAGCAGTCGTTTTACTTCTGCATCCATTTGTATGGACGTTAGGGTGGTTTGCGACTCCAGCAGCATTCGAATATCTGTCGTCAGCTCATCTAAAAAGAGTGAAGAATGCTTTTCCTCCCATAATCGCTTTCCGTATTTCTCAACAATCTGGGTACGAATCGACGTTTCTCGATCTGCCCCGACCCATTTTTCATTCGTCCGCGCGTGATCGGGGGCTTGCATTTTTTCGTGAAGCGTCGAAGGAACTCCCGCCATTCCCCTGCCCGCTGATCGTAATTCTTGCGCAGGGCGAACTTGATTAGTAATGCCTAGTAACTGTTTTTTATCGAACATGACACCCTCCCTTATCCCCACAACCACTTGAAGAGAGATGTTTTCTCTTTTGGTTTCTCTTTTTCAGCAGCCTTCATTTGCTCTCCATCTACGGGGAACAGTGCTTTTCCTAATGTCTCAATGGCTTCCTTGGCCGGAATTCTCCCTGACTGGAGCATGACTGGCGTTCCGGTATTAATCGACTTTTTCACTTCCACATCGTCAGGTATTGAGAAGATTTTTTTGCTAGGGTGAAGCTGGAAATAGGCACGAATTTCATCTAAAGTAAACATTTCTTTCCTCTGCAAACGATTCATGCAAATTTGAATGCGCTCTTCAGGGTACTCTGCTTCTCTCAACAGTTTTAGCAATCGTTGAATATTTTCAATGGAGTCCACTACCGGATTTCCCACCATCACAACATGTTCTGCAAAAAACAGAGCTTGAATCGTTGCATCTGTTGTATCCGGAGCCGTATCGATAAGAACGACGTCGTAGTTGCTTTGTTTTAACGTTTCGAGAATCAAATATAAATGATAGTCACGGATTTCAAAGCTTTGCCGAATATCACGGGGGGAGGTAATTACATGCAATCCCGTATCGGAATGAACAACCACATATTTCTCGATTTGTTGAGGAGATAACGGCAAGGCTTGTGCATATTCCTGCCATTCCTCACTACTAATGGAATACGGGTCTTTTCCTTGACCCTGAATATACGAATGCAACTGAGCATCAAGATCCTTTACCCACGTAAAAAGATTCGGGGTACGGGGGAGATTCAAAGTAGTCGCAAATGTACCGAGATCAAGATTGAAGTCAACAGCGATTACCCGCAATGGGACCCCCTCGTTTTTTTGCGTAGAAAAGAAAATCGCTAGCTCACGAGAAATAAATGTTTTTCCTACGCCACCTTTGGGACCGTAAACAGTTATAAGCTGTTTGGGACGAGTCATTTCAGGAACTAAACTACCTGTAATCGGCTCGGAGAATGAAGGAGGCTGGCTCGGATAGCTCTTGGTCTGTTCCTGGATTACATACTGGTGTTGTTGTGGCGCAGATTCTGCTACCATTCCTGAAGGTTGTATCATCATAGCTAACGCTTCGATCTGCCCTGGTTCAATTGGCTTGGCAATAACCCATAAGCCTAAGTTCCGGAAAAAAGGCTCCCACATCAATTCATTGCTTGAGCAAGCAGCAATAAACGAAAGATGAGGAAAGGCTAGCCGAAATTGCTGACACAACACACCTCTTTCCGTTCCCTTTATACCACCCAGCAACACCAAATGGGGTTGGTTTGCCTGTAATTTTGCCCATGCCTCTTCCACTCCGAGTGCTTCCCCACACACTTCGATCCATCTGCTATTTACAAGTTGCGCCGTTAACAAACGAACTGATTCTTGATCATCATCTACTATGAGCAAACGCCTTTTCACTCATGCTCCTCCTTTTTAATACCCCAGCGTGTTTTCGTCTTCATTAGCTCTGAAGCGAATCTTGCGTCTCCTATTCCTGGATTCCCCTCATCCTTCACTGCAGCCAAGCCCAATCTGATTTTTCCATAATGAAGTGCGTGTGTTAGCAGAACAGCCTCATCACGTGTCAGGGAGAGAGTCACTGCTACCAGATTGGGATGATCTCCTTCCATTTCGCGTTGAATGCCAATGATCGGCATGTTTTGCAACAGAAGTCCAGAATGTGCTCCTGACTCATCTTCAAAGGAAGCATAGACATGCACTCTTTCTCCGCTTGATACATGCGGTGAAACTCCTGCAACATTGTCCACGGGAATGCTCATACCTGTCATTTTTTCTGTGATGACTCCGCTGTCTTGCGGATTACTGGTTTGCTCCAAATCACTTTGCAATAATGGTCGACCTCCTTTCACTTGACGGGTGAATGCTAAACCGACGAGACTCTGTCCTTCTTCCCATGGAATCAAGCCTGGAATTGGGGCAATGGGTTGTTGAAAGATCCCTCCCAGTCTCAGTGTTAATGGCTCCATATCTCTTGCTTCAAGTAATTGACCACTTTCTTTCTCCACTGTTGAACGCAATTGTATATAGGTCACTTGATGCGGCTTCAAAATGATGTAGGTCGCTACACCTATACATGTAGCGAAAAGCAATATAGCCAACAGTCGTAACGGATGTATTGACATTCTCCCCCTCCTTCCATTGTTTGTAGCGTAAGGGAGAATAGAGGGACAAAAAAAGAAAACAAAAAACCGTGCATTCGATCTGCGCGGTTACACCTATGACACAACAAAAAAAGCTGCATTCTCCATTACTTTTACAAGTAATCGGGAATACAGCTTTTCATCTCATTCCTTCAAAACTGAATACGCATGATTGCTAAGAGTGTGTGGATAAGTCCTCGACCGATTAGTAT
>NZ_JAMAUS010000029.1:0-39081 GCF_023714195.1 Brevibacillus sp. MER 51
CTTGCCATTTTACTTCTTCTGGGTAATGCACTCTTGTGCCCATTAAAGAAGCACCTCCTTAGAATCATATTTGGAATACGATTCAGGAGGTGCTTTTTCCTTGTCTCAATTTACTGGGTCACTTCATGAGGAAGAGACATGGGATTTGTATTGTCTACTCAACCAACGGCTTGATTTTGGGAAACACCTTCAATGCTGTCTTGTAAAACACATCCTCGTGATACTCCGTTGGGATTAGGTCCTGTACAAACTGGATATACGACTTCACTGGCGCCAACGGCCAGTCTGTTCCGAACAAAAACTTGTCGTAATGATCACAATAGGTGATTGCGTGTCGCAGATGGGAGAAGAAGAGGGGGGATTCCGAAAGTCGCTTGCAATTGGCTGCGTCACCGATCATTAAGCCGGAGAGATCTGCAAACATGTTTCGGTTTTTATAAACGACCTCTGCCCCATCGAGTACCCACGGATCACCAAAATGGGCCATCATGAAATTGACGTCTCGATGTTTCACCGCCACCTCGTCCAGTGTGAGAGGGTGGGAGTATTTTAAGAGCCCGCGCTCTGAGTACGTATCGCCGGTGTGAAAGACGACAGGCACCTGGTATTTGGCTGCGAGCGCATAGACGGGATCATAGACGCTATCATAGGCGTAGAAGGGATAGTAGCCCAGATAGATTTTCAACCCGACCACATTGGGTTTTTGCAGGTCAGCTTCCAAGCGTGCCACTGCGGCTTCATCCAGCTTGAACGGGTTGATTCCCAGGCAATAGACGAACTGTGGCGGCAACTCGTCTGTCAGGTCTAGTCCCATGGGAGTGACCGCATCCACATCGGGAAAGCCGTCTGGCTGAGTCTCTGTCAAGCCCATGCCTATCCCAAGAATCACGCCATTCTCGGCATATTCTTGCAAGAGGCCGGCAACGGAGTAATCGACAAACGACTTTTCTGCCGCTGTCCGCTTGAATTCCTCGATATGGGATAAATGCATGTGCGCATCTATGGTTTTCATTGTGAAGCCCTCCCTTATTTGGCAAAGCGTATCGCACGTAAGTCAGATAAGGCATTGGATGGAAGCGTGTTGTCGGCAAACAGGAAAAAGACAGGTGGAGTAAAGGTCGTGCTGTTGTTTGGCAGATTCAGCTCGCGTATGACAGAAGCTACCGCTACTTCTTTGTTTGCGTATACTTGGAGGTCCGCAGTATCGAGGTCAGTAACGATATGCATTTGATCCCTGCTGTTAGCGCGCCCGAGGACATAATCAGAAACTTCAAGGACATCCAATTCACCTTGTGCCAGCATGTAGTTGAGCTCCTCTCCATTCGTACCGACGGTTTTCAGCCATACCGCCTCGTCTTCGGTTCCTGGCTGCAAAAAGATGTCCGTGGACAATTCCTTGCCAGCAAAGTAGGTTCCAGTATTCTGCTCGATTTCTATGGTATGGCAGAGGACAGGTACCCCTGGCAGCAGCAAGTAATACTGATGGCAAGTCAACCCGCGATACTTCTCCTGCTTTTTCACATGGTAGCTCACCTTGATTCCCTGCCACGCATTTTGCCTGTTGTCAATTAGCTCGACAAAGGATGCAGTACGCTCTTCCTTAACCAGGGAAAACGCGCTTAACTCCTCAATATAATTGCCGATTCCACCTGTCCACGGATTCCACCAAGATTTCGGTTTCCGCTCAGGGAAGGAGCTATCCAGCCACTCCTGTCCATTGCTTGTGAGCGAGTAGAGTGTCGGAGCAAAATCAGGAGCGGCTTTGATCCGCAATCGTCCATTGTCGGCGATATAGACCTGTTGCCCCTCTTCCACTGTTTGTTCCTGGATGACCTTGCCTTGACCAATTGGGAAAATCGCGCTCTGCAAATGCGACACATGCGTAGCAAAACGTCCCTCTACTTGCACGAGGTCATATGGTTTTTCCGGCGTCTTGAAGGAGAAGCCAGATTCCGTCTCTTCTTCATCTTCAGTAAAGCTCTGCGTTTGTCCGGAAGCAGACTCACTCAAAAGAGATGCCATCAGTTCTCCGTCCAAGTACTGCTGCTTGTATTCTTTCACCTGTACATCCAGGTCCTTACTTGTGACAAACGGATTTTGCCCATTGGCACTCAACTCCAGGTGAGAGGTCAAGATCAAGTCTGCTGGCAGTGGTTCCTTACGGGCAAAGGCACGAAACTCTTTCCAGTCAGCATAGCCCCCATGCGAAAAGTAAATCGGGCCAAACGATTTTTTTTCATGTGGAGCAAGCATGCCGAGATTGGTTTCAAGTGTCACGTACCAGCCTTGAATGTCAAAACGGTATTCAGGAGGCCAGCACATTCCCCATGGGGCCGACTCATCCTGTGTAAACAGCCAGTTTTCACTGACTAACTCAGCATCCCAATAATCCATATCGCTACCATAGGAGGATGGTGTTTCAACATAACGGCCTTGGTAAGGCACAATGGGGCGATAAAAACTGTGATGAAAGCCCTGGTTTAGCCACAGCTCAGCAGCCAGCTTGTCAGCAGAATGATTTTCTATCTCCACCCCGTGTTCCACAGTGCCATCTCCGAACAGGAGTGTTTTGCTAACCAACGCTATTTGCGCGAATGCACTGGAGTGATACGTCGCACGGATTCCGATCGCTCCTTTTTCTGCGATAAATTCAACTTTCTCGGCACGTTTCTTCGAGAACTCGCTGGAAAAAGGCTTGCCGAGCTTGGGATAGAGGAGATTGGTTGGCTCGCCACCTGTCCCGCCAACAACGGTCATTTCATTATCTTCTTTGTTCAAGTAGAGCATATGGCGGCCATGGTACACTTGCCAAGCTTGTTCCGTTTCTCCCGACACCATCGCACCAAGTCCCGTGAAGGCAGCCCCAATTTTTTTGGCAAAAGAAACTGATCTGCCATCTGCGAGCTTTGCCTCCACCTGTACGTTGGCTTCGTAAAAGCCGTGTTCATACAGATCAGCGTTAAGCGGAAGCGACATGCGCTCTTTGCCAGACAGTTTCAAAGTGTGGCGTTGCTCTTGTAAGTCAAAAAATGAGCAAGCGGGCAGCTCGAATGCAAATTGGGCTTCTTCCGCAAAATTGTTTTCCACGTCCAAATAAAACAGCTTTGTCTGCCCCGGATAAGAGAGGCCTGGTACATGCAAGGAAAGGGTAGCAGGAAACTTGGGAAGGATTCCGACCTCAAACAGCGCTGCCTTGCCGTTGATCAGCAGGTGGGTGCAGACACGCGGGTGCGTGCGCCAGATGCTTTGCTCTTCTGTGATTGGATCGACAAAAAAGGTTGCGGACAGCGTGGTTTCCCCTGTCACAGCCAGCTCGTGCTGATAACCAAAGCGGATCGTGTCGCTCGGTTGCCCGTTTAACGAAATCTGTAACGGCTTGCCTGATTTGTTGACGATCCGATAGTGAATCTGATACTCCCGTCCAAAGACCAGCTCCAGCTTTTCCACTTCGGCAGACACGTGATAATCTTCCGTCTCAATGAGGCGCATGCCTCTGCCGCGCCGCTCAAACTCCACGCGCAAGCTCTTGTCTCCTTTTACCCAGGAGTAGGTGAAGTAATCAAAGCCGTTTTCCTTGCGTCCGTCTGGCTCTACGACGATCTGTCGCGTGGAGTCCTGATACCAGTCAAGCTCCTCAAAATAATGGGCGATCGCCTCGGTACGGAGCACAGAAGGAATCATGTTCATTAGGTGAGTGGCGTCGTCCCGGTCTTCCCAGAAAAAGCCGAACTTCTTATACAACGGAACAGCCTTCGTGTTTCCCGCCCATGTATACAGATCAAGTCGCGGCCAGCCGAGCTCAATCGTTTTTTCCAGTGCACATGAAAGCAGCATCCTGCCGACCTTTTTTCCGTGATAGTCGGGACGTACATTGAGCAACGGGATGTAGAGGGCGCCGGTATCTTCCCGATATTCTGCCAGACTGCAATAACCAACGACCGTTTCACCTTCCATTGCGAGATAAACAGTGATAGCGTCAGAGGCTGCTTCTTCTTGTCTGATTTGTTCGGCTGTCGTAATCGAATTTCCGCCTCCCCAGCTATCTCGGCTGGCATTCCACATATCTGCGACCGCTGCGGCCAGCTCAGGGCGGTAGGTGACAATTGAGATTGATGCTTCCATGCTTGTTAACACCTCGATTACATTGTTAAATTCTGTATCTTATATGAGTTGTACGTTTGATTGAAAGAATTGTTGCTAGTTTTCGGAAAAAGAATCTGAATATGAGATAATAAGGGGAAGCAGGAAGGGGGTAGCTATGAAACGGAAACTGATTATTGGTGATATCCATGGATATTTTCATGTACTTCAGCAGCTACTGGAAAAAATAAATTATAAGCCTATACAGGACCAGGTTATTTTTATTGGAGATTATATCAGTAGAGGACCTGAATCTCTAAAAGTTGTTTCAGAGATTAAAAGAATGGTGGAGGAAGAAGAGGCAATTGCGTTAATGGGGAATCATGAATATTCTTTGATTGAATTTTTGGACTCTCGGAACCCTTCCTTTGATTTATTTTTTTTACATAAAATGGGTGGTATGAACGCAATAGATAGTTTTCTTCAAGGTGTTGATGATTCAGTTTTTAACGACATAGAGCTTGTTAAAAGAACACTTAAAGTAGAGCGCAAAGAAGAAATTGATTTTATTAATCATTTGCCTTATTACTTTGAAGATGAAGGACATATTTTTGTACATGCAGGAGTTCGTCCAAGGAATTGGCGAGAAACAACACCTTCTGATTTTGTCTGGATTGGTGAGGATTTTATAGAAAGTCCAACAGGCATTGACAAAGTTGTCATATTTGGACATACCCCAACTTCAAGAATAAAATCGAATACAGCACCCAATCAAATTTGGTATTCAACAGAAGGTGATAAAATAGGAATAGATGGCGGGTGTGGCTATTCTGGCGGGCAACTAAATGCGCTGGAAATCAATATGGAAGGATACAAGAACCACTTTGTAAAATGCTAAAATACGCAGCCCCTGCCCTAATTAAAAGGTGGGGGCTGTTTGATGTTTGCCAACTAACCGGCCATTTTCCTACTTTACAAGCCCCTTCAAGTAGTCCAGGAGCAGCGGATAGAATTGCGGCTTGAAGTGAACACCGTTGTCCGCGTACTGGATTTTGTTGGTGGCGAAGAGGTGTGCCAAGTCCAGGTAATCGACTTTGATTTCATCGGCCAACTGTTCAAGCACTTGGTTGAAGTCCGTAATGTTCGCATACTGCGGCACTTGCATTCGGGCTTCCCCGGCGACTGGCGGGATCGACAGGATGTGGAGCTTGGCCTTCGGCAGCTTGTTCCGGATGCTGCCGATCAGCTGTCGATAGCTCTCGACGAATTCCTGCTTGTCCGACAACCGAATGTCATTGCTGCCCAGCAAAATGAAAACATGCTCTGGTGCCCGGCTGGCGAGTTTCTCGACATTCATGAGGGCGAGAGAGAGCGTCGCGCCGCTCGGGGCGATAACATTGGCCGCATCCACTTTGTTCAGATAGGACAACGCCCCCAGGATGGAATCACCAAGGAAAACACTGTGCCTGAACGCGGTTCAATATCGGGTGCAGATGAGATCAAAATCAGTTGAAGTTCTCCTGATCGTCCACCATACCCAAGTCGCGTTAAATGTAATAGTAAGGTAACGATAAGGTGCGATTTAGAAGCCATTAAGCTTAGCCCGTTACAATCAGGCTTGAGGTGATAGTCATGGAGCTAAGGCAGAACCGCGTTCGCATCATCGATGGCTTGCGGGGATTTAGTTTAGTAGGGATTTTGCTGGCGAATATGCTGATTTTCCAGTATGGGATTTGGGGAAGCCAAGAAATGGATTTGTACGTTCTTCCCGATTATGAAATGACTGCTTATCAGCTTGTGAAAATATTTGTGGAAGGCAGCTTTATGCCGATTTTTACCTTCATGTTTGGTTTTGGCATGATCAAGATGCAGCAAAGCTTGGCCGCAAAAGGCTTGAGACAAAAACGCTACCTTACCCGCAGGTTTTTGATGCTGATCGGACTTGGTTTCCTTCATTCGTATTTCCTGTGGGAAGGGGATATCTTGGGGTTTTATGGCTTGATGGGCTTCTTTTTGTTGCTGTTCATGAACCGTAAACCGAAAACTTTGCTCATTTGGGGGATTGTCTTGCTCTGCCTCATCAGCTTAATGGGGCTTGTGCCAGATGATCCGAATGATCCTGCGAGTATTACCGATCCTGCCCGTATGGAGGCATATGTGGTCAAAACCATGACTGTCTATGGCACGGGAACATACGAGGAGATCGTGCATCACAGAAACAGTGAAGATCCGCTTGGTTTGCCAGAATACATGATGTTTGTTTTACTGTTGATCGCGCCGCTTATGAGCGCACCCATGTTCCTTTTTGGGATGTTTGCTGCGAAGCGCAGGTGGTTCGAGAAGCCAGAGGAAGAACGAACCTCGTATCTCCGAAACATGCTGATTTTCTTGCCAGCAGGACTTTTGTTAAAAGCACTACATGTGTATTTGCCGGGAACTTGGTGGAGTGGCGTCGGTGATATAACGGGGGAATCCATTCTTGCCATTGGTTACATTTTCGCCTTTGCTTGGTTCTTTTCCAGTAGTACGGAATCAACTTGGCTGCCAAGGTTTGAAGCCGTAGGAAAACTCTCTTTAACGAATTACCTTTTGCAAACGGTCATTTGTACGACGATTTTCTATGGATATGGACTCGGATGGTTCGGAAAGATCGGAGTATTGGCTGGTTGCGGATTGGCGATCGTGATTTATTTGGGACAGCTTTTTTTAAGCCCACTGTATCTAAAACGATTCCGTTATGGTCCAGTGGAACGACTATTGCGTATGTGGACGAATTTTTCGTTCTCCGGCAAGACCAAGCAACGCCCGGAAAAACCTATTTCTGCTTAGTACCAGAAAATAAAAACCAAGCAGCTGCTCTATTGGCTACTTGGTTTTTGTTTCATTTCTGGCCTCTAAAAATATGAATCCTCTTATCGGTCTCCATCATACAATGTAAATGATTGGAAAAAGGTGATCAGATGGATCATCGTAAAGAACGGAGGATGGGAATTGGGACGTTTTCACAGAGCCGTAACGAGTCTTGTTTTCTTTAGCCTCTTTTGCTTGATCTTCCAAGCATCCATATTCGTGCCTGTAAGCCAAGCAGCAAGTGCAGAGGAAACACCTGCCGCGGTAGAAACCACTGTAGATCTTCATCACTTACAAGGAAAAGTCAATGAAATTAACGCCGAGAATTTGATCCAGGAAAAATATACGCCCGACAGTTGGAGCAAGCTGGTGTATGCATTGGATGCTGCAAAAGCGGTACTGACGAAGCCAAATGTCACCCAAGCAGAAATCGATGGTGCCTTGTCCGTGTTAGTCATAGCAAGAGAAGGGCTGAAGAAGCAAGAAAGTGCAGTCGACAAGAGTAAACTGCAAGCGAAAGTAGAGGAAATTGCAGTGGAAAAGCTGCAAGAAAAAGACTACACGAGGGCCAGCTGGAAAGAACTGCAGAATAGACTGGCGCAGGCTTACTTTGTGCTGGATGATCCGCATGCGAGCCAGATTGTCGTAGATGTTTCCCTTGAGAAACTAATCAAAGCGAGACAAGATTTGAAGAAACAAGATGACGCGGTCTATAAAAGAGAATTGAGAGCCAAAGTGGAAGAGATCGAGAAAAAAGACTTGGATGAAGACGACTACACCAGATCAAGCTGGCGTGATTTGGAAGATGCACTCGAACATGCATGGGATGTCATTGACGATCCACATGCTACGCAGTCGGAGGTAGACGATGCTCTGTACGATTTGAAGAAAGCATGGAGAGATCTGGAAGATGACAAGCATCGGGACAGAGACCGGGATCGGGACAAAGACCGTAAAAAAGGTTCCTATACCACGCCGACAAACAGCTTTTTCACTGGAGGCAGCTCTACAGATAAGAAAGAGGAGCGCCCTGCAACCAATAAGAAAAGCAAGAGCCAACGTGGCTATATCAATGGCTATCCTGACGGAACGTTTCAACCGGATCGCACGGTGACACGTGCGGAGATGGCTGCCATTTTACTGAACGCTGAAATGGTGAGCCAGTCTTCTGCGAATAAGGGAAGGTTCTTCGATGTAGCAGACAACTACTGGGCAGCAAATCCGATTCATCAAGCAAGTGCGGCGGGTATGATGAGCGGCTACCCGGACGGCACATTCCGTCCATCGGCCAACATTACCCGAGCGGAAATAGCCGCGGTCATCTATAAATACAAGGCTTTGCAAGGTGCGGGAGGAGGAACTGCCTTTTTTGATGTGAGGGGAGATCACTGGTCATCTCCAATCATTGCAGCGGTTGTTGCAAAAGGTTACATGACAGGTTACCCCGATGGCACCTTCCAGCCAGAGAAAGCGCTGACGCGTGCCGAAGCCGTAACGATTCTCAATCGCGTGTTGAATCGTGTGCCACAGAACCAAGCTGGCCCGCAAAGATGGCCGGATGTCGTACCTGGTCATTGGGCGTATAAAGAAATTGAAGAAGCATCCATGAAGTAATGATTTCGAAAAAGGACTCACCCTCCTGTAAAATAGAGGGTGAGTTTTTTTATAGTGATGAACATGATCCTGACGATCAGAGTCGCTGCTTTTTATGTATAGTGAAAATGGTCTTATTTTCTATTCTTTTCTATCATTCGGTTATCTCTTCCAGAAAGTTGTGGTATAATCTACCACTAAGACAGAATGGCATAAAATCATTCAGCTTAGAATCGAGAGGGGAAAGTTTCATGAAATTAAACAAACGCTGGAGCAAACTGACTCGCTGGGCGGGTACAGGTGCACTCAGCTTGGCGCTTTTGCTAGGGTATGTGCTTCCAGTTCACGGGCAAACTTCCGTAGCTCCCGCAATCAGCTCTTGGTCGGTGACCACGTTGAACGAAGGGGAGAAATACGGAATTTTTCCACTGGCTTGGTATGAAGACGATTCATTTCAGCAATCGATTCCTGCTGAGAAGTTTCTTACCTTGATGGAAGGAACGGCGAAAAAGCTGGATCTTCTGGGATTGAAGAAAAAGAACGCTTCCTTGTCCACTCCGACGGATAAGGTGATTACGAGAGAAGCGGTCATTACTTCTTTGTACAAACTCCTGGCGAACTACGAACTGCCAGCAGCATTCGAAATGACCGGGGATAACCCGATTGACTACATGAAGAAAAAAGGCCTGGTCAAAGGGACGAGCGCAGGTCTCGAGCTGAATCAGCCAAGCACGGTTGAACAAGCGACGGTGATGGCGAGCCGACTGGTCGAGTTCGCATACGATACGGTTGGCGGTGGTGCCGAAGGTCTTATGTGGAAAGTGACCAACGGCAAAAACACCATGTACTTGCTCGGCTCGATCCACATGGGTATCGCAGATATGTACCCGATGCAAAAAGACATCCGGGAAGCGTATGAAGCGTCGGATGAACTGTGGGTCGAAGCAGATATTATCAACGGTGACAATGACTATTTAACACAAAAGATGGTATACGCGGATGGCACCACATTGAAGGATCATGTATCCGCCGAGACGTACCAAAAGGTGCAAAACTTGCTTGCCAAGCTGCAACTGCCAGCCAATTCTTTTGATGCCTACAAGCCCTTTGCTATTTCGTTATCTGTGCCAACGCTTGGCTACGTAGACAGCGATACAGATGTTCAATTCGCGATGCTAACCGGCATCGACAGGTACTTCCTGACGAAGGCGATGCTGGATGAGAAGCCGATCAAAGAGCTGGAAGGCATAAAGCTGCAAGCGGACTTGCTGTCAGATGTACCAGCAGAGCAGCAGGAGAAAGAATTGAACATTATTTTAGATAGCGCTATGACCGAAAAAGGGCTGGAGGAAGGCACAAATCTCTTAAAAGACATGCAGACGGAATGGGTAGAAGGAGATCTGAATGGCTTTACCCAGATCATGACGACGCATGGCGATTTCGGTGAAGGCGATGTGAACCAGCGTCTGCTCGGTGAGCGAGATAAAAACATGGCTATAAAACTGGCAGAAGTGTTGGAGAAAAAAGGGGAAACGACTTCTTTTGTCGTGGTCGGTGCTGCCCACTTCTCGATGAAAGGCATGGTTATCGATCATTTGAAAGCCAAGGGCTATCACGTGCAACAATTGCAATAAGAGCTGGGATAGGAGGTGTCGGCGGGCAGGCTGGCACTTCTTTTTTGTTTGCCGAAAAATTGATTACCCTGACAAGTGTTGCTAACATTATCCAGCGAATAGTAAAATTATACTATCTTGTCTTACATAGGAGGTATTTTGCGTGGGTTTGTTTGATATGTTTAAAACGGATAAAGGGGAAGAAATGACCCCTCATTTTGGGTTTGCATGTTCCTTGCTCTACATGATGAAATCGGATGGAGAAATGGACCACGAGGAAATCGGTCAATTGCTCGCTGTATTGGGTGGCGAAGAAAGCAACGGCGTGATTGGCGTAGGTGCCAATAACAGACAGTTGCTCGAAAACGCAATGAAATATACACGCAAAAACTCCATTGAGAAATTCTTGAGCGAAGTAACGCCAATGCTCACAGACGCTCAAAAAATGTGCATCCTGGTCAACCTGATCGATTCTTCCCTGGCAGATGGCCAACCTGAGCGTGAAGAGCAAGAGCTGTTTGGCAAATTCTTGACTGCGTTTGGTATTTCGGAGGATCGTTTCCGTCCTTTCTTTGAAGTAATTGTGTTGAAAAATGACCGTGGTGTGTTCTTGAATCAAAACCATCCAAAGAACCAACCGGGTTACAGAGTTACCCTTCCGGTTTAATCCATGATACGAATTCAAAACCTTCTCATTTGAGAAGGTTTTTTTCGTTTTTAGAAAAAGACATCCCCCAAAATAGCAATTCAGAAGAAATGCTATCGTTTTATTTGTGTTACGATCTGCTTAGGAAAAAATGAAAGGTGGGATCCCGATGCGGAATCAAATTTCTAAAACACGTCTGTGGATTGCACGGATTATGAGCGGACTTGTCATTCTTTTTATGCTTTTTGACGGTGTATTCAAACTCATCCAGCCTGCTCCTGTCATAGAGGGAACCCTCGTACTCGGCTATGCGGAGCATCACATTGGCGTGATTGGAATTCTCGCCCTTGTATCAACGGTGTTGTATGCTATACCCCGGACAGCAGTTTTGGGTGCGCTTCTGTTGACTGGATTTTTTGGTGGGGTCATTGCTACCCAGATCCGTGTCGATGCCCCGCTCTTTTCCCATACGCTGTTTGCTGTCTACCTCGCGATTTTGATGTGGGGCGGATTGTGGCTGCGGGATGAGAGGGTGCGAAAGCTGCTTTCCGCTGCCAAAGAAGAAAAATAATAAACACAGGTCTTCTTCGTGAGCTTCGCGTCGGCATCCTGCTTCATTATCACGTATGACCAGATTCTTTCCAAGCAGCCATGTGATCAATTCGTCGAGATGAGGCTTACACCGAGACATTGAGACGATTTTTGCAGGACCAGGGATACGAACAATCATATAAACTGCCAATCGTTGACAGATGAAAAAGCATGTGGTAGGATGATCACAACTTATCAGGGACGGAGGGTTACGTGTGGCAAATTAATTTTTCGATACTTTATTCGCACAACACAATCGATGAAATAGCGAGAAAAGGCTATGTTGTGTGCATACGAATCGGAAAATGGATTGCCGCTATGGTAACCCAATTGAATCATGGACAAATAGGAGTGAGGAAGGCAAGCAAGCGTGATGCCCCCTCTATTTGCATGATCTGTGAAGAGAATGGAACCAATCCTGAACGATCAGATGCTGGAATCTGATGTACATGGGTTTCGTTTCTTCTTCTTTTTTCGATGACGTAAGCACAGGCAGCCTAGCCTGTGTTTTTTTATTTCAGTTCGTTGAGGAGGAAAACATACAATGGCAGAACAGATCTTAAAAAGAAACGGTGTAGAAATATGTGCGGAAGGCTTTGGGAAGCCCACAGATCCGGCGGTTTTGCTGATTATGGGAGCACAAATGTCCATGCTTTGGTGGGAGGAAGAATTTTGTCAGCGACTAGCAGACGCGGGACGCTTTGTTATTCGTTTTGATAATCGGGATGTCGGGCGCTCCACGACCTACGAGGTTGGTCATCCAGGTTATGCGTTTGAAGATATGGCGGATGACGCTGTTCACGTCCTTGATGCATTCGGCGTACAGCAGGCGCACTTCGTTGGTATGTCGATGGGCGGAATGTTGACACAAATGATTGCATTGCGACATCCCGAAAGAGTTCGTACCATCACATTGCACGCAACGTCCAATTTTGCTCCTGGCCTACCACCAATCGATGAGAAGCTGACAGAGTTTTTCAGCAAGATAGGGGAGATCAACTGGGAGGATGAGCAGGAGGCGTTAGAGGCGGCGGTTGCGAGTTGGAAAGTTCTCAGTGGTTCCAAACATCCTTTTGACGAGCAGCGCGTTCGTGAGTTGGCCCAAATCGATATGGCCAGAAGCAACCATTATGCGAGTAGAAACAACCACGCCTTCGTGACAGCCAGTGAACCGTACTTGTTGCGGACAGCGGAAATCGCTGTACCAGCACTTGTGATTCACGGTACAGAAGACATGCTCATCCCTTTCGCGCATGCATTACATCTTGCGAACACCATTCCGGGAGCAGTCTTGCTTACGTTGGAAGGGACAGGGCATGAGCTTCCGCGTGGGGATTGGGATGTCGTCATCGAAGCAATTTTGAAGCATACACAAGAAAAGGAAGCGTAATGACACTTGCTCCTCTTCGCAGAGCGCAAGGCTAAAAAACGAAGAGAATAACGAGAAAAAAACGGAGCGGAAAACAGGAATTACTCCTGCTTTCTCTCCGTTTTTTGTAGCGGCATGGCATATTTCCTTGTGTGGAAGGAAAAAGCACGATATTTATGGAATCGTTTTCGGTTATGCTCTCGGGCTAACGAGGATTTTTACCTGGTTTTTCTCTTTCAGCAGTGCTTCAAAACCATTCTCCATGATGTCGTCGAGCTTGATGCGCTGGGTGACAAGCTTGTCTGCCGGGAAGAAGCCCTTTTCCATCAGGCTGATGACGGCAGGGAATACGTCACGGTAGCCAATGATACCTGTCATGTTGCGTTCTTTCATGACGATGTGATTTGGCTTGATTGGCGCTTCTCTTTCGAAGATGCTGACGATCATGATTTGTCCAGCGATTTTGGTAGATTCGATGGCTTGCGTGAGGACAGGAGGTACGCCTGTGACTTCAAAGGCGATATCTGCGCCACCGTTTGTCCGGTTGTGAATTTCTTGGACTACATCGTATTCTTTTGGATCGATAACGATGGCGCCCAGCTCAGCTGCCTTGTTTTTACGTTCGGGGGACAGCTCTACTGCATAAATCTCAGCCGCTCCTGCTGCTTTTAATGCTTCGATGACAAGCAAGCCAATGGGACCGGCACCGAATACGACAGCTTTGTCACCAGCTTTCAACTGACTTGAACGGACTGCATAAAGGGCCACGGCAGATGGCTCGACAAGAGCGCCTTGCTCATAGGAGAGGCTGTCTGGGATTTTGTGGACCATGTGCTCATCGCAAGCCACGTATTCCGAAAAGCCGCCACCGCCGCCTGCGAGACCGAGGAAGCCCATTTTTTCACAAAGATTGTATTTGCCTTGTCTGCACGCAGCGCATGTTCCGCAAGCGAAAACCGGCTCGACAACGACGCGATCGCCAACCTGGATAGTGGTTACGCCTTCTCCGATTTGCACCACTTGTCCGGAAAATTCATGTCCCATCACAATCGGGGCTTTTTCGCCTGTTAGTGGATGTTCAGTTCCTTGTGGGATGAAGATCGGGCCAGCCACGTATTCATGCAAGTCGCTTCCGCAAATGCCGCACCACTCGACTCTGATTTTCACTTTACCTTTGGTCGCAACCGGTTCCGAAATGGTTTCCAAACGGAGGTCTTTTAATCCGTGCCAACGTAACGCTTTCATATCTGCCATCTCCTCATTCGATTTGGATTCTATATATGAAATTCAGCAAGTAAAATAGGAAACGTTTCCGAAAATTAATATGTCATAAGTTTAGGATCTTGTCAATTTGATTTCCTAGGCAAGAGTTGGGGTGATATGCAATTGTCGGAGGAGAGGATGTTAACTCTAGCTATGTTGAAAGGATGTATAGGTGTTGTGCAACAGGTGCGAAGTCGTCCGCCATGTTTTGCTCGAGCCTCGTTACCATTGGTTTTGTGTATGCTATAATAGCGGTAAGAAAACACCATTTAGCTCGGAAAGATTGAAAACGATTCCGATATGGAAAGGAAAGCAACGCGTTGGATACAAAAAATAAAGTGACAATAGAAGATGTGGCGAAGAAGGCTGGCGTAGGAATCGCAACGGTATCGAGGGCCATCAATGACAGCGGGGGAATCAGTCCGAAGACGAAAGCGTTGATTCTGGACGTCATCGATGAGCTGGGCTTTATTCCAAACACTTCCGCGCAAAGTCTAAAGGTGCGCCAAACCTATCAAATCGCATTGGCTGTCCCTGATATTCGCAATGCGATCATTCCGGATATCGCCTGGTCGGTTGAGCAAGCAGCCAAGCAGCATGGCTATCGCGTCGTACAAATTAATACAGCGGGAAATGCCCGAATGGAGCTTGAGACTGTGCGTGAGGTCAAAAAGCTGCATGTAGACGGGCTGATTATCATGCCGCTCGCCTATCCGAAGACGTTGGTCCAGATGATTAACAAAGCGAGTGTTCCCGTTTCGATTATTAACTATGGAAAAAAGCTCGAAGACAATGTGAAAGCAGATATTGTCAGCATGGCCCGTCAAGAAGGGCGACTGGTCATGGAGCATCTGATCAAAATTGGTCGTACGCGAATCGCTTACGCAGGTGCGCCGAAGGACAAGATCGAGGAACGGTATTTTGCCTATGAGGCGTCGCTTCAGCACGTCGATCCCTCGCTGGTGTATTTCGGTGAGGACTTCTCGTTTGAGACGGGCCTTCGTGCTGCTGATTACTTTTTTAGCTTGAAAAACATGCCGGACGCTATCTATGCGGTCAATGACATGGTGGCAATCGGGATTGTGAATCGGTTCAAGGAGCTCGGCGTCCGTGTGCCAGAGGATGTCGCTGTCGTGGGCATTGACAACAATGTGTGGACGACGATTACGACACCGCAGATCAGCTCTGTTTCGATCATGGGGGAAGAGGTAGCACGGCTGGCGACAGAGCTTTTGCTGAAACGGATTCGTGAGCAGGGGGCAGGGGCGTTTGAGCGCGTACAGTTCGAGCCGAGGCTGATTGTAAGGGAGTCCAGTGTGGCGGTTATTCGTAAATCGCCATTGGATACGTAGGGCATTTTCAGATGAAAAGCCGAGTAAGCGACAGGTGATCGGTGATGATACCTGGCTTTTACTCGGCTTTAGCTTTAAGGCAATATGGCAAACGAGCGAACAGGAAACCCGGAGGCTTTTTCAGGCTTGGGTGTAATGTTTACTATGACAGCGCCTTTTGCCGGGAGCTTATCGAGATTTTTGAGCAGCTCCACTTGATAGGTGTCTTGATCAAGCACAAAATATTCGCCCAAGAGCGCTCCGTTTTTCCGGTAGTCGATTGTCGCATCCGTATCGAAGGTTTCGTGACCGACTGCTTTGATTTGTCTTTCCTCGAACAAAAATTTCAAAGCCTCCAATGACCAGCCGGGAGCGTGATTATTGCCATCTGCATCCTTGTTGTTGAAGGCATCGACGTCTGGCCAGCGCTTGCTCCAATCTGTGCGCAAGGCAACGAAGGAGCCGCCCTCGATTTGACCGTGCTCGGTTTCGAAATGCAAGATGTCTTCCACGGATAGCGAATAGTCGTTGTTGGCTTCGGCTTCTTTTGATTTGTCGATGACGACGAGCGGCAGTACGAGTTCTTTCAGCTCGATCTCGTCCAAGTAACGCTTGTTGCGCACAAAGTGAATCGGTGCATCCAAGTGCGTACCGTACTGTCCAGGAAAAGAGAAACGCTGGGCAAAGAAGCCGTCGTCATGCGTGAACAGCGTTTGGAATTCGGCGGCGTCAAAGGCGTGGAAGTGCGGGGATTCCGGACCGAATGTGTGCGTGAGATCCACCCATTCTTTTTGTTTTAACAGGGTAATTGCTTGAATCAAATCGTTTGCCATGTGCCCACCTCGTTATTGTTTTTGGAATTTTCGCGCTTGTAAAACCGAGTTTATCCAATACTTTATCGGTTTCAAATCCGAGTGTCAATATCGGAAATGATATGAATGAATGGTTTAACACAATATAGCAATCGGGAAGAAGCTTTCAAGCATGATTCTGCTATGCTTTAAAGGAGAAGAATGAGTATCATCCAAACAAAAAGCGAAGGAGAAATTTCCATGACAAAAGAGCTTTGGATCAATTTGCCCGTCAAGGACCTCGAAAAGTCCAAATCATTTTTTGCCGCACTCGGATTCTCTTTTCATCCTCGCCATGAGAATAGCAAAGAGATGGCGGGCTTGGTAATCGGCGAAAAAAACATGCTCATTATGCTGTTTCCGGAGGCTACCTTCCAAACCTTTACGCAAAATGAACTGGCAGATACAAAGCGCGGAACGGAAGTGTTGTTTTCGATCGATGCCGAGAGCAGGGAAAAGGTGGATGAATTGGTGGGTAAGGTGATAGACGCTGGGGGCACTGTTTTCAGTGAGCCGCGGGAGCATGGTCCGGGAATGTACGGGGCAGGCTTTGCTGATTTGGATGGTCATCGGTGGAATGTGCTGTATATGGATAGGAGACAGATAGCGAGAGAATAGAGGAGCGTGCCCCTGAGAAATCAGGGTTTTTTGCATGAACAAGCAAAAAATTCATGTTCTATTAAGGTTGTATAGAAATACGATTAAGATTGATTGCTTACTCTTTTAGAGAAGGAAATAAGGGTAAAGGAGAGGAGCAATCTTATGAAAATGTTTTCGAAGTTACAGACATTAATGGCGACTGTACTTGTAACTACTATGAGCGTCAGCCTTGTAAGCGGAGTTGTTTCTCCAACCAAAGTGTTCGCATCTTCTGTATCTGGGCCGGATGATCCGAGAGAGGTAGAGCAATTTGCAGATGAATTTTTTAACCGGTCAGAAATTAAGAACAACTTGGCAGGAGCTTCGTTTGTAGTTGTAAAAGGAGACAAGGTCCTTTTTAAAAAAGGGTATGGATATGCGGATGTAGAGAAGAAGATTCCGGTCGATCCTGATCGGACTGTATTCCGTGTAGCGTCAGTATCCAAGGTTATTACAGCTACAGCCGTTATGCAATTGGCGGAGCAAGGAAAAATAGATTTAAACAAAGATGTATCCGCATATATGGGGGGTGCCCGGATTCCGAATAAGACAGGCACTCCTCTTACAATGAAACATCTGTTAACGAACGCCACTGGATTTGACTTTGGAGACACTTCTGACGGTTCAACAACCGACTTGAAACGGGAGGTTTCTTTAAAGAAATTCGTTATGGACAATCTCCCAAATGTCATTCGCAAGCCAGGAGAGTTTTACAGATATGACAACCTCGGCTTCACCATTCAAGGTTATGTTGTGGAACAAGTAGCAGGAAAACCATTTGGTGAATACGTGCAGGAACGCATCTTTAAGCCGCTTGGCATGGAAAATAGTGATTTTCGACTTACACCCTCAATAGTCAAAGAGTTGGCTGTACCTTATAATATTATCGGACAGCCGATCCCGACTTATGCAATGGTACCAACGGAGCTTCCTGATGGTGGAATGCTCTCAACTGGTTCTGATATGGCTAAATTCATGATTGCTCATCTCAATAAAGGAAAGCTTGGGAATGTGACGATTATGGAAGAAGAAACGGCGGCAGAAATGCATAGACCTCATCTTTCCGTGCATCCAAAGCTGAATAACATGGCGCTTGGTTTCGAATATACCAACCAGCAAAATTACAATGGACAATATGTTATTGAAAAAGGAGGGGATTTACAAGGATACCATACCGGGATGTGGTTGATCCCGGAAGAAAAAGTGGGAGTATTTGTTACGGTCAATAAGGACTACGAAATTCGTATACCTTTGATTAAAGCGTTTATGGATCATTACTACCCGAAAAATGAGCAGAAAAGGGGAGCGTTTGAGTTAGCGAAACAAGAACTCACGAAGTTTGAAGGGACATACAGCGATTTGCGAAACCGGATGTGGACGACTCGTATACGTGCTGAAGGCGGCAAGCTCATTGTAAAAGACTCGCTGGGAGAACATGTCCTATATGAGGTGGAGCCACTCTTATTCCAGGATGAACAAGGTAGTAAAGCTGCTTTTAAGCTGAACGATCACGGAGATGTGCAGGCTTTCTATTACGAGTTAAAATCAGATAGTTGGGCAGAAAAAATGCCTGAGCCGCAACGTTATCAGGATGTGGAGAATGACCATCCATATGCGTCCTATATTTATCACCTGCGCCAGATCGGTGTCTTTGCTGATATGGAAGGAGACAATCGCTTTTCGCCCGAACAACAGATAACAAAAGGAGAGTTTGTTGGCTGGTTCATCAAGTGGAGTGGCATTGCCCCATCAAAGCATAAACCGATTTACACGGATCTTTCAGGTAACAAGTATGCGCGGGAAATTCAATCAGCTTACGAGTTAGGTTTATTAAAAGCATCTGCTGATGGCAAATTTTATCCGAACGAGCCATTGACGCGTCAAGAAGCAGCAACCATCGTATGGCGCATGGCATTTGGCTATCTTCATGGAGAGCCGAAAAAAGCCAAGTTGAGTGGTAGGACAGATGCTTGGGCTTTAGAGGGAGTCCATTTCGTAGTGGCAAAAGGATTATACGGACCAGAAGTGGTGAAAGGCAGAGATGGCAGTTTCGATTATAAATCAGAGCAGCTGATGGTAAGGAAAGAAGCGGCTGCGTTACTATCTCGGTTCGCAGACCAATTATTTTAGGGTACAACAAGCCGTGACTTCTTGTTTGTGCTTCGTTGCGACATGAGGCGATGGAGGGAAGTACAATCAAAACGATACTGATCATCGACGATGAAGCACAAATTCGTGAACTACTCAGTATTTATTTGAAAAATTACGGGTTTGCTACTTTTGAAGCAGGTAATGGGGTTGATGCGCTGGCTGTATTCTCAAACGTGCAAATCGATCTGGTTATTGCTGATATTATGATGCCGATGATGGATGGATACGAGTTATTAAAAAAGATGCGACATATTTCCGAAGTTCCGTTTTTATTCCTGTCCGCGAAATCGGACGATATGGATAAAATTATTGGACTGCAGCTTGGCGCTGACGACTATGTGGGAAAGCCTTTTAACCCCATAGAAGTCGTCAGCAGAGTTCAAGCGTTATTCAGAAGAATGGATGTATTTTCTAAAGGTGAAAAGCAGAACCATGAAATCATACAAATTGGCGATGTCATGCTCGATTTGGTGAGCTGTAAGCTGTACAAAAATGGACAGCAGAAAGAAGTGACATCGTACGAGTTCAAGATTTTGTCTTTACTGATGAAGCATGCGGGGAGAGTTTTTACAAAAGCATCCATCTACGAGCATGTTTGGGGGCAGGAATACATAGGGGATGAAAACCTCATCATGGTCTATATCAGCAAACTCAGGGAGAAGATTGAGGATAACCCAAGAAAGCCAGTTTATCTAATTACGATCAGGGGGTTAGGCTATCGTTTTGAAAAAAAATGAGGGCATCCCCGACAAGCGGCCGTTAAAACAACTGTTTTTTCGGCACTATGTTGTGATAAGCGGTTTGTTCTTATGCACGATTATGATTGCTCTTTTGGGGACAGACCTGTTGATGGACAACTATTTTGATAAAACGCCCGATTTGACCCGAGTGGACGGCAGTAAAATATACCAGTACCCTTTTGAAAAGATTGATGGTCGGTTGTTAGACGAGTACGGCGGCTGGTTCGAGATCGTGGATGAATCGGGGACAGTCATCTATGTAAAAGGCAACAAGGAAGACAATATCATGACATATAGCGATGGAATGCTGTACGCTAAAGTGGACATACTGCGAAATGATGATTCAATTTTCTACCATGCCTATCGAGCGCAAGGGCCAGAGGGTGAAAACTATGTTCTGTTGTGGAAAATTCCTGAGCGGTCGGAAATTATATCATTGGCGCTTGGAATCTTAATAGCGTTGTTTGTCGTTCTGTTGTTCATCGCCCTTTATTTCTATACCAGGTACTCCGTCTTGCAGATGAAGAAGCCTCTCCGGCAAATTGTAGAGGGTATTAAAGAGATGGAAGGCTTCAATTATCAGAAGAGGCTTACATTTTCGGCTGAAATGGAATTTGCAGAAATCCGGGAAGCGTTTAACGGAATGGCAGAACGACTACAGCAGACCTCGGCAGAGAAAGAAGCGGTAGCGGACAACAAAAGAAACATGCTGCTGCATTTGTCTCACGATCTGAAAACGCCGATTACATCTGTATTCGGTTATTCTCAGTTGTTGCTGGATAGGCCGGAGCTAGAAGAAGAGCAAAGGCGTCAGTATGTTCAATATATTAACGACAAATCGTCTTATATGGCCCATTTGATTCAAAATTTGTTCGAGCTGGCAAAGCTGGAAGACCAGCACGTAAGACTTGATAAAGAAAAGGTGAATATCAGTAAGTGGTTTATGCAGCTTGTTGCGGAATTTTATCCGGAAATAGAAGATAGGGGATTTCAGCTGGATGTGAAAATTCCAGAGGAGCCGCTGTTCGTCATGTTCGACAAAATGCATATGAACCGCGTTATTACGAATTTGATCGGTAACTCGCTAAAACATAATCCGCCGGGAACGCAGCTATTCGTTTCATGCGAGAAAATAGAGACCGGCGTTGTTCTGTGGTTGGGTGATAACGGTACAGGTGTTCAAGAGGATGTTAGGGAACACATTTTTGAAGAGTTCATAAAAGGGAGCAATCCTGTGAAAGATAGCACCGGACTCGGTCTAGCCATTTGTAAAAAAATTATAACGTTACATCAGGGGACCATTCATTTGGAAAGAAATCAACGGTATACGACTCTATTTAAAATAACGTTGCCTCTTGAATGAGCGGTACTGTCCGGGAATGTATGGGGTGGGCTTCGCTGAAATCTGCTTGTATATGGATATGAGCAAAATGCAGATGGAGTAAAAGGTGCATTTGCTAAAAGGAGCCTTCCAAATGTGAGGGCTCCTTTTCTAAAACGAGAGTTTGGGCGAGGGTTATTTACTCGTATACGTTGAGAGAGACCCATCCGCTAATAATACGTTGTAAGTACGGTGCAGCATGACTACTGCCTCCGCTCGTGTGAGTGGATCGTGTATTTCCAATTGGTTATCCCACGTACTCATGATGTCGTTGCCCACTAGCCATGCGAGTGCATAAGCTTTTAATGCGTCAATGTCACCATTGGCGAAAGTTATTTCTCCAGAGTCGAGGTGACTGTAGCTAATTGTGTATTCGGCGTTAGGAATAGCAGTGGAACCAGGATAAGGCGATCGATAGTTAGGTGAATCGACCGACTGTACGGTAATATCGTCAATTCTAGCGAGGACTTGCAAAACTTGATCGGCGGGCATTTGATACATCTCTTGGTAAAAAAACGTTTGGAAGAAGTACATAGCTTCCCACCACGTTACCTTTTTTTCGGGATAGATGTAGACTTTGTCCCAGTCCCAATCTACAACACCAAATGAGTTTGCATCGTACATTTCCATTAATGGTTGATAGGCCCAATGTTTTTTGGGGACATCTTCAAACTTCTGTATTTTCTGCTCGGAGGATTCTTTGTTTAGATTCGGACGGAGCTTATTAAACAGCTTATGAAACATAACAGTGAGCTCGGCTCTGTCAATCGCCTCATTCGGTCTGAAGGCCCCATTGGAATAACCGCTTAATACACCTTTTTTCACCATGAAATCAACGGATTCCCGAGCCCAATGTCCATTCGGGATATCGCTGAACTGACTGGCTTGAACAGGCATGGAAGTTGAGAAAAGAATCGAAACGATAAGAGCTAAGCATAAAGACATATTTTTCATCATGTTCCTCCTTTACCATCCCTTTCCTTTTCCCTTCTCTATTTCTGCTTAAACATTTTGGCTATACACAGGCAGATGTCAGGAAGAGATGCAAATGGTATGCTGGAGGGGTAAGGCAGGATTGGAGAAGGGGATGGTGTTATGAAAAGGACACGCAAAATCACCTCCTAAAATCATGATGTTTTCGATTTTAGGAGGGATATCCAATGAAATTTCAGCGAATCGATCTAAACAATTGGAGCAGAAAGTCTTATTTCGAGCATTATCTGAACCGAGTGAATTGTACCTTCAGTATGACAGCCAACATTGATATATCGGGATTGCTCCCCGCTCTACGGCAAAAAGGGATGAAGCTGTACCCGGCTTTTCTGTATATGGTGACAAACGTTGTCAATGAGCATCGTGAATTTCGGACATCGTTTCATGCAGATGGCCAGTTGGGCTACTGGGAGAGCATGATACCCAGTTATACTTTTTTTCACAAGGACGATCAAACATTTTCTACGATGTGGACGGAATTCGCTGACGAGTTCCCTGTTTTTTATCAAAATTACGTAGCGGATATGAAACAGTATGGGGACAACAAAGGTTTTGTAGCGAAAGAACCGGAACCGCCTTATACCTTCCCTGTCTCGTGTATTCCCTGGGTTAGCTTCAGTGGGTTTAATCTGAATATTTCGGGAGATGGGCGATATTTGCTGCCGATCATTACGAGCGGAAAGTATTTCGAGCAAGGAGGCAAAACGTTATTGCCTGTTTCTTTGCAAGTCCATCATGCGGTTTGTGATGGCTATCACGCCAGCTTGTTCATCAACGATTTGCAAAAATGGGCAAAAAATTATAAGGAATGGTTAGGTGTCGAGTAAATTGGCTCGTTTGGTATGCTTCTTCTTCCTAATCTCTCCCAATCATTTATAATAACGGTAGGAGAACTGGGAGGAGAAGGAATGAACAAAGAATTGGTAGGAAAAATCTTCGGCTGTATTGTTTTGGGTGCGATCATCACTGTGATCGGAGTCGTGGCGATGGTGATGACTGCCTTGAACGCACAGGGAAGAGTTTATTGCCTACTTGTCGCTGTCACGACGGTCGTTTTTATCATCTATATCATCGGCCAAATGTTCGCCCCGCAAAAGAGTCGGTTATGGAACCGGGCGCTCTTTGTCTATTTTCTCTTTTGTACGCTGCCAGTTGCAGGATATGAGATCAGCAGCTATTACCATAACAGCATTCCTGTGGTCAGTGAGGCAGAGGTCGATCTGGAACAGTATAAACCGTTCGCCACAGACTCCAAGGTCCATAAACTGGATCAACCAGCGACATTGTCATTACAGTCTGATTTGCCCAAAATAGATGGGGCGACGGCCTTGTATCCTCTTTACGCTTCCTTTGTGCAGGCTGTTTATCCCGAGAAAAATTACGATATTTACGACAGTGAAGTCATGGTAAACAAGACGCCAAATGCGTACGAAAACTTACTGGATGGCAAAGTCGATATCATTTTTGCGGCAGCGCCTTCCGAGGAACAGCTCCTGTCAGCAAAAGAAAAAGGCGTAGAGTTTAAGCTGACCCCGATTGGAAAGGAAGCTTTTGTCTTTTTCGTCCATGCAGAGAATTCTGTTCACGGACTCACTACCCAGCAGATTCAGGACATTTATGCGGGAGACATCAATTCCTGGGATCAAGTCGGGGGCGGGTATGAGTATATTCGATCCTTTCAGCGTCCTGAAAATAGCGGAAGTCAGACGATGCTCAAGAAAATCATGGGAGGCAAAGAGCTCATGAAAGCACCACAAGAAGACGTGGTAACAGGAATGGGTGAAATCATCGAGCAAACAGCCAACTACAAAAATTATTCGAATGCCATCGGTTACTCGTTCTTGTTTTATGCCACGGAGATGGTGCGAAACGGAAACATTCGTCTGCTCGCGATTGACGGGGTAATGCCTAATAAGGAAACGATAAAAAGCAGAGCGTATCCGTTTGCGGCCGATTTTTACGCAGTGACAGCCGGGACGGACAATCCGAATGCAGAGAAACTGATCGAATGGATTTTGTCTCCACAAGGACAAGAATTAGTAGAAAAAACGGGCTATATTCCGGTGAAATAAAATTAGGCGAAGCAAAGGAGACCCTTGGGAGATTGACCCGAGGGTTTCTTCTTCGCTCTCCCTTTGTCTCGATTTGGGGTCGTGATTGTCGCGATGATCCGGGAGTCAGGCTTGCAGGCTGGCGGTTTTATTTCTAGTTGGATCATATTGACAGAAAAATCTAAGACTGTTATAAAAATAGTGAATAGCACTCGCGAGGTGAGAGTGCTAACATCAAAAAAGGAATACATAAGAAGTCCGGAAGGGTGGGTATTTCATGGAAAAAAAGCAGTTTCAAGCAGAATCTACACGTCTGTTGGAAATGATGATCCATTCTATTTACACACAAAAGGAAATCTTTTTGCGCGAGTTGATCTCCAATGCGAGTGACGCGATTGACAAAATTTACTACAAGTCGCTCACCGATGATCAATTGGTGTTCGATAAAGAGAACTATTACATCAAAGTAGCGGTTAACAAAGATACCAGAACATTGACGCTGACAGATACCGGGATCGGCATGACGCAGGATGAGTTGGAAAATAATCTGGGTGTCATTGCGAAGAGTGGGTCTTTGGCGTTCAAAAAAGAAAACGACGCGAAGGATGGCTACAACATCATCGGTCAATTCGGCGTTGGTTTCTACTCGGCTTTCATGGTTGCCGACAAGGTTACGGTTATCAGTAAAGCACTGGGCAGCGACACTGGGTACAAATGGGAGTCCAGCGGTGCGGATGGCTACACGATTGAGCCTTATCAAAAAGATTCCGTCGGAACCGAAATCATTCTCGAAATCAAGGAGAATACGGAGGAAGAGAATTACGACGAGTTTTTGGAAGAGTACCGATTAAAAGCGATTATCAAAAAGTACTCCGATTTCATTCGGTACCCGATCAAAATGGACGTTACGCAGCATAAGCCAAAAGAGGGCAGCGAGAACGAGTACGAACAGGTGAAGGAAGAACAAATCGTGAACAGCATGGTTCCGATTTGGCGTAAAAATAAAAGCGAGCTGACCACGGAGGATTACGAGCAGTTTTATGCGAGCAAGCATTACGGCTTCGACAAGCCGCTGACGCACATCCATATCAATGCAGATGGAGCCGTTGTTTATCAGGCGATTTTGTACATCCCGGAGAGCATGCCGTTTGATTACTACTCGAAGGAGTACGAAAAAGGTCTGGAGCTGTATGCGAACGGCGTACTCATCATGAACAAATGTGCAGACCTGCTTCCCGACTACTTCAGCTTTGTCAAAGGGATGGTTGACTCCGAGAGCCTGTCGCTCAACATTTCCCGTGAGATGCTCCAGCATGACCGTCAATTGAAGCTGATTGCGAAAAACATCACGAGCAAAATCAAAAGCCAGCTGCAAAGCATGCTGAAAACAGAGCGGGAGAAATACGAGCTGTTCTACAAGTCGTTTGGCAGACAGCTGAAATACGGCATGTACAGCGACTACGGAAGGCATAAAGAAACGCTGCAAGACCTGTTGATGTTCTACTCTTCCAAAGAGAAAAAGCTGGTGACGCTAGAAGAGTACGTAGAGAGAATGCCAGAAGACCAAAAGTACATCTACTACGCATCTGGCGAGTCGATCGAGCGAATCGAGAAGCTGCCGCAAACAGAGCTCGTATCCGAGAAAGGCTACGAAATCCTGTACTTCACAGATGACGTCGATGAGTTCGCGATCAAAATGATGATGAACTACAAGGAAAAGGAATTCAAATCCGTATCGAGCGGGGATTTGGGAATCGAACCGGGTGAAGAAGAAAAAGCAGCCGAAGCAGAAAACGAGAACAACAAAGAGCTGTTCGACTATATGGCATCGCTGCTCGAAGGAAAAGTCAAAGCTGTCAAAGCCTCCAAGCGCTTGAAGTCACACCCTGTCTGCTTGTCGACTGAGGGTGAAATGACGATTGAAATGGAAAAAATCTTGAATGCGATGCCGAACAATCCGAACGTCAAGGCAGACAAGGTGCTGGAGATCAATGTGAACCATGCGGTGTTCCAGTCGTTGAAGGGTGCATTTGACACAGACAAGGAAAAGGTCAATTTGTATACGGCGCTTCTGTACAATCAGGCTCTCTTGATCGAAGGCTTGCCGATTCAAGACCCAGTAGAGTTTACGAACGATATTTGCAAAGTAATGGTTTAATCATCAAAAAGGGGATGAGACTTACTCATCCTCTTTTTGATGTGGAAAATGTCTCGGAATGATAAAAAACTAGTTGCTTGGCCTCGATACATACGTGAAGATTGGATCCCTTAGCTCGAACTCATATGTTGCTCCATTCACAATTCCAACAACCTTCTCACTGTCATATAGATCGAGCAAGAAACCGGCCATTTGTTTAGCTGTATGGAACTTGGGAACTGCACCAGCATATTCAAAATGATCCATATCAAAGGAACGCTTCGCAAATTCGGTCTCTGTTGCAGCAGGTGCCAAGACTTTTGCTCGCATTTCTGCTCCGTTCTCCCTCAATTCTTGTGCTAGACCTTCCGTAAAGGCACTTACATAGAACTTCGTTGCACAATAGGTCACGGCGTTAGCAATGATTTTGTAACCTCCGCCTGAAGAAATATTGATGATTTGCGTTCCTTTCACATGTGCATAGTCATGAGCATAACGAGAAGATAGAATCGTTAGTGCTTCAATATTCAAGTGAAGCATGGACTCAATTTTATTCAAGTTTTGGTCCCCAACAGAAGCAAAGTTTCCGAACCCCGCATTATTAATCCAGGTCTCAATCTCATAATCCTTTAGACTGTCGTAAAAGTCATGAACATTTGCGCGCACACTTAAGTCAACTGTCCGAATGACTACATCCAATTTTGCGTTGATTTCAGCCACTTTTGATTGTAGCTTTTCTAATTCATTCGTTCGACGTGCTGCTAAAATTAAGTTTTTTCCACGAGCAGCAAATGCCAGAGCGGTTTCAAAACCAATTCCTGAACTTGCCCCCGTAATGACCGTATAATTCATGTATATCCCTCCTGAATTTATTCAATAGCTTCCATTGAGATTGAATGTTTCATTGAGTATACAGATTAGAGTAAACTCTAAGTCAAGGGTATAAAATCCATTCGGAGGTTTCTCATGCATACGATTGGTGAAGTGGCACATCTATTAGGGATAAGCACACATACGCTGCGGTATTATGAAAAGGAAAAAATAATTATTCCGGATCGCGATGAAGGCGGTGACAGGCGATATAACGATTCGCATATTCAATGGCTGCGATTTGTTATCAAGTTAAAAGAAACGCAAATGCCTATCTCGAAAATCAAGAAGTACGCTTCATTGTTTTTAGAAGGAGAACATACTGCTTCAGCTCGATTGAGTCTTTTAGAGGATCATAAACACTATATTGAGCAGCAAATAAAAAATTTAATCGATGTGGATGGTATGTTAGAACGTAAAATTGTTGCTTACAAAGATTTCATCAGTAACCGAGCAGCCAAAGCACCTGTAGACTGAGCTCCATTGCCCGCGCGGATTGAAACAAGCAGGCTTTTGGAAGATAGATTCATGGACGAAAAAAACCTTGAGTGAGCTTCAAGGTTTTTTTTCGTCCAAACGAGCTAGGCAGGAAGCAGAACCGAGCCACGTGTGTGGATTGCCAGCCCAGCACCAGCCTAGCTTCGGCTTGTTTTCGCTGATCCACATGGCTGTCACGCGTCGGTCGCCACAACGAGAGCCGAGCAGGGAAAAGCCGTTGTTTTTCTTTACATGATCCGGGAAGTGAGTGATCAGGGCAATCCCTTCCTCCAGCGTGAGCGGAGAACGCTGCTGCTCCAAGAGGATGGGCATCGCGTCATTCGGAGTGATGTTCA
Organism: Brevibacillus sp. MER 51; assembly: GCF_023714195.1. Lineage (NCBI taxonomy): Bacteria > Bacillati > Bacillota > Bacilli > Caryophanales > Paenibacillaceae > Brevibacillus > Brevibacillus sp. MER 51. Next base: position 27,983 of record NZ_JAMAUS010000029.1, read on the forward strand.
GCGTCTCTTTTCCCGTATCAATTCCGGTCATCAGGTAAGCCATTCCTGTAGGAATCTCGATGTCTTCGATGGGTGTAAATCGCCGGATTTCTTCTGCATCCATGACACTGAAGCCAGCTTTCTTTTTCCGCTCGATGGCTTGCATCGCTTTTTCTCCGTCGAACCATTCGCCTTTTACCACGAGAACAAAGGGGACGAGGCCCGCTTGCAGGTCGTCTTCTTGAATGGTGAGAGCTTCTGCCAGTGGTTGCAGCGGGGCCAGATTTTCCCGAAATTCATCTGCTGTCATGCCCGCCATTTCAGGATAGCCCTTATGAATGAGTGTTGTCAGTTGCCGTTCGAATTCAGCTTTGTGCATAAGTTAATGCGCCTCCTTCCACTTGTCACATTCATCTTACAACATTCGCGCGAATTGAAAGGTTTCTCCAAAAGAAAAGGAATGAGGCTGATTTGGGTTGAAGTAACTTTACAAATAAGCTTTAATCTTTGTGGAAGAAAATCGGAAGGAGGCTGGCTGCCGTGCGCCCCATTGATATTGCACGTAAGCTGAAGCTGAGTACGAGCGCCTTGCGCAATTATGAAGCACATGGGCTGGTTCCACCTGTAGAGCGGTCAGTGAGCGGCTACCGGAAGTATACGGAGGAACACGTCGCTTATTTTACCTGTATCCAAGCCATGTCCCCAGGCTTTGGAATGGATGTGACGGCGCAGGTCATGCGATTGATTCAGGATAGACAGTTGCAGGCTGCTCTATGGCTTGTGAATGAGGTACAGGCTAACTTGCAGAGGGACAAACAGTTAGCGGAACGAAACGTGGCGATGCTTGAAGACGGTCCAGCTGGAAAGGGTGAGGAAGCTGGAAACGGAGAATGGATGACGATTGGGGAGGTAGCAACCATGACTTCTCTGCCGAGCTCAACCATCCGCCACTGGGAAAAGGTTGGACTTATTACGACTTCCCGCGATGAGAAAAATGGCTACCGTCTCTTCAATCGCTCGCAAATCCGCAAAATCATGCTGCTACGCACGCTGCGACCTGCTGTCTATTCCTTATCGGTTGTGGAGCTGAAGGAAGCCATCGCGAACATGAATGAAGAGGATGTAAAAGAGGCGCGAAACATCGCTTTGGAAACGCTGCGCTATCTGGAGCAGATGAATCTCGTACAAACGCGTGGGGTTTTCTATTTCTATCAATTATGCAAAGTGGTTCAGTTGGTCGAAGAATGAGATGGCCAAAAGAGAAAACCCTCTTCTGCACATTCGCAAAAGAGGGGATGTCATCGTTATTCCACAAACAGTGATACTCGCTCAAATCCTGCATCTGAAATGCGAATCAAGCCCGTATCCGATATATGCAATGTCGGTATGACGACCAGAGCAAGCAAAGACAATGTCATAAAGGCGTAGTTCATCGTGCAGCCCGCCTTCACCAAGGCTTGGCTAATCTCCATGGATTGCTGCACAACTGTTTCATAAGGCTCGGTCGACATCAGTCCAGCTAAACGCAGCGGAAGCTCCACCATTTCGCCGTCTCCAGTCACGACAGCGATGCCTCCTTGCATGCTGATCACAGCATTGGCTGCTTGTGCCATCCGCTCATCATCGTTTCCAATGACAAGCACGTTATGGCAGTCATGGGCGACAGTCATGGCAATCGCTGCTGGCTGGTTAAATCCGACATTGCCGACAATCCCAATGCCAGAGCCGCCTGTTTTCCCATGGCGTTCGAAAACAGCCATTTTGCACAAGGTACTCTCGGGCGTAATCTGGAGCTCGCCATTTGCGACAGCCACATCGACAAACACTTCATCCGTCTCTACGTGATTTTCGCGGACAACTGCGACGCGTGTCTTGATCGTCCCGGACGGAACGGGGGTCTTGATGATGAAGTCAGATGGCGTGAGCTCAGCCTTGATTTTCACAGAGTTGATGGCAAACTCAGGGTAAGGGAACGGAGAAAGTTCGAGCGTCATTTCACCGTTTTCCGCCACTACGTCACCGCGTGCGATCGTCGTCACGACATTTACATCTGCCAGATTCCCGTCGAGCAAAATAATATCGGCGATGATACCCGGTGCGATCGAGCCTACATCTCGTGCGACACCGAATCGTTCTGCTGTATTGATGGTCGCCATCTGAAAGGCAGTCACAGGCTTGACTCCTTGCGAGATCGCATGTCTGACGATGAAGTTCATATGACCTTCTTCTTTCAACGAATCACAGATGCGGTCATCGGACACGAGCATCATCCGGCGGGAGTCAATGCCCTGTTCGGTGTGTGCCTTGATCGTTGCTGCAACATCGTGCCAGGCTGAGCCGCGGCGCATTTTGGCATACATGCCAAGGCGTACCCGCTGTGCGACATCTTCGCTGGTCACACACTCATGGTCGCCGGTTACACCCGCAGCTGCATAAGCAGCCAGACGTGGATCACTTGACGGCCATGTATAGTGACCATCCACTACTTTTCCTGCCCGCAATGTCGCTTGAATCTCTCCAATCATTTTCGGGTCTCCGTACACGACCCCAGGGAAATTCATGACTTCTCCGAGCGCGATCATATCGGGTCCCCAGCTCAATGCTTCCGCGACCTCCGCTGGTCCGAATTCTGCCCCAGCCGTTTCAAAAGAAGCATCCGTTGAAGGGACGCAGGAAGCGACCTGCATGTAAGCAGCCATCGGGGTTTGTCTCGCCTCATCCAGCATGATCCGCAAACCAGGTAGACCGAGAACATTCGAGATCTCATGTGCGTCGAAAAAACCGCCTGTCGTTCCGAGCGGCAGTACCGCATTGGCGAATTGCGTCACGGACAGCATGCTGCTTTCGATATGACAGTGCCCGTCCAACAGTCCTGGTGCCATATACTTTCCTTTTGCATCGATGATCCTGGTGGATTCATCCGTCATCCCTTCTACATAAGGACCGACATAGGCGATACGGGTGCCAACAACAGCGATGGACATATTCGGCAAGATTTCACCAGAGAGAACATTGACGAGAGTGCCGTTATAGATGAAGAGGGTCGCTTTTTTCTCCCCTCTGGAAAAGGCAACGAGATCAGGAATGCAATCTGCGAGTGGAGGTCTTGCAAAGGACGGATTCTGCTGTGTCATGTTTACTATCACCTCATGCTGGATTTGGTTTTTTACATATAGTACACATCGAAGAGGAAGGAAGCTAGTTTTCTTTTAGAAAAAATTTTTAAAAAGAGGGTGTAGTGGATGACGAGAGTAAAAGTCATAAACATAAAAATATCGTCCTACATCAAGCTGTGTGCGGGAGCCGGGGCTTCGATCGGGGTTTTGGATGGGGCCTTTCGTTTCCTATTTTTACTTGTAATGGGGCAGTTTGGCGCTTCGGAAGCTTTGATTTTCAGTATGCAGGTCAAGGGATGGACAGCGGGAATCTTGCATGTGCTTTCTGTACCGCTGCTGTATGGATTAGGCGCAGTCCTATTTGGCTTTGTCTCCTATTTTCCGTTTATGTACTACCTAAAGTGCAAGAAGGGTATTGTGATCGAAGGGGTATTTGAAGGGGAGCAGCGTGAGGAGATACCAAAATAAAGCACCTCCCGTTTTCACCGTTGTTGAAAGTGAAAACAGGAGGCGCTGCTTAGTGTTCGGCTACCTCTATTTCATTTGTCCTCGTTTTCCGCAGTTTGTAGATCACGACGAGCAGAATAAACCATACAGGTGTGATAAACAAGGCGACTCGTGTATCTTCCGCGAGTGCAAGGACGACCAGGATGAAGGCAAGGAATGCCAGGATCAGGTAATTGGCAAAAGGATAGAGCGGCATTTTAAATGGGTTCGCTTTTGCTAATTCCGGTCTCGTTTTGCGATATTTCAAATGACAGATGACCGTGATTCCCCAAATAAAGATAAAGCAAACGGTCGAAACACTAGTAATCAGAGTAAATACGCCCTCTGGCATGACGTAGTTCAATACGACTGCGATTAGAATGACAACTGTCGAAAAGAGTAGTGCATTTGCCGGGACCTTGTTGGCAGTCAGTTTGGTAAGGGGCACAGGTGCATTCTTTTCTTTGGCAAGGGAGTAAACCATCCGGCTTGTACTGAAAATGGCGCTATTACATGCGGAAGCGGCGGATGTCAGTACGACAAAGTTGACGATACCGGCAGCGGCTGCAATGCCAATCGCTGCGAAGACCTGCACGAATGGACTCTCCAACGGGTTGATCGCGTTCCAAGGATAAATGCTCATGATGACGATGAGTGCGCCAACGTAGAAAATCAAAATTCGAATCGGAATTTGGTTAATCGCCTTTGGAATGACGCGTTTTGGGTCTTCTGTTTCACCGGCCGTCAGACCGACGAGCTCGATCCCAACAAATGCGAATACGACCATCTGGAAGGAGAGAAGGAACCCATTGAAGCCGTTCGGGAACATACCGCCATGACTCCAGAGATTCGTAAAGGTGGACGCACCTGCATTCGTAGAAAAGCCTTTGATGATCATGAAAATGCCGACAAAAATCAGGGCGAGAATCGCGATGACCTTAACGAGCGCGAACCAAAATTCCATTTCTCCAAAAAGCTTCACCGTAGCCAGGTTCATGATTAACAAAATCACGAGGGCGATTAAGCCTGGCATCCACTGCGGTATTTCCGGAAACCAAAATTGCGTGTACAGACCAACCGCTGTCAGGTCGGCCATGGCGATGGAAATCCAGCAAAACCAGTAAGTCCAGCCCGTGACAAATGCGGCCATATTCCCCAAATAGTCTTTGACGAAATCCACGAAAGAATGGTAGTTCAAATTGCTCAAGAGGAGCTCACCGAGGGAGCGCATGATTAAAAAGCAGATGACGCCCGTAATCAAGTAAGCAAATAAGATGGATGGGCCGGCTAAATGAATCGATTTTCCTGCGCCCAAAAATAATCCTGTTCCGATTGCTCCACCGATCGCGATGAGTTGTACGTGTCTGTTTTTTAGACCTCTCTCCAATTTTTGATCCTGCATACGATCCACCTCTCTATATTTTTAGTTAGTTTTCAATTTTTAGATTTTTATCAAACAGATAATCTTCATATTAACATAACTATAGCGATTTAACATATGTTTATTTATTTTTATAGAAAAAAAGCTTTTGGATATGAACGGAATAGGAACATCCTGGAAGTGCTGACTCTTTTAAACATAGGCTGCACTTTTTTTGTATTTCAGAAAAAAGAATATATTGACATGAGAATGGAAATCATTTAATTTTGCGTTAGGGCAACTTTTTTATACGAATGCATATTAGTTTGTTTTGGTTAATATTATTGGTACAAGACTACATTGTTGTATGTAGGCATATGTGCATGTGGGATTTACCCGTTTCACCATCGGTTTTTGGGCGGGATCATATAACGGGCTATTATTTGGAGGGAAAAATCATGGAATCTGCTATCGCGGTAAGGGGTTTGCATGTCTCCTACTTTGGGAACGAAGTTGTTCGGGATGTTTCTTTTGATGTTGAAGTAGGGAGCATGGTTGGAATCATCGGTCCAAACGGGGCAGGGAAGTCAACCCTGATCAAAGCGCTCTTGGAACTCATTCCGAGAGATAAGGGGAATGTGCGGATTTTTGGGAAAGAGACAAATGAATTGCGGAAGAAAATCGCCTATGTACCACAGCGGAGCATAATTGATTGGACGTTTCCGATCACCGTCATGGATACAGTGCTGATCGGGACATACCCAAGTGTTGGACTGTTTAAATTTCCGAAGAAAAAGGAAAAAGCGTGGGCGTTGGAATGCCTGAGAAAAGTAGGGCTGGAGGATTTCCGCGACAGGCAGATTGGGGAGCTCTCCGGCGGGCAGCAACAGCGTGTCTTCCTGGCAAGGGCACTTGCGCAAAAACCAGAGCTGCTGCTTCTGGACGAGCCGTTTGTGGGAATTGATGTGGCGAGCGAGGATACAATCATTCGCATTTTGAAAGAGCTGCAATTTCAGGACAAAACAATCGTCGTCGTCCATCATGACTTGTCCAAAGCATATGCGTATTTTGATCAACTCCTTTTAATGAACAAAGAATTGATCAAGTTCGGTACGGTCGATGAAGTGCTGAATCGAGAAGTCATGTCGAGAGCATATTCCTATCAACTCCCATTTCTCGAAAAGACCGAGGTGCTTGCATAATGGATTTCTTGATGGCAATTGGACAGTATGAGTTTTTGCAAAAAGCATTGTTTACATCTGTAGTGGTTGGGTTAATCTGCGGCGTCATCGGTAGCTTTATCATCTTGCGTGGAATGTCCTTGATGGGGGATGCCATCTCGCACGCTGTATTACCTGGGGTGGCACTCTCCTATGCTTTTGGGATCAATTTCTTCGTGGGCGCTGTTTTAACAGGTGTGCTCACCGCTGTTGGAATTGGCTACGTGAGCCAAAATAGCCGCATCAAGAACGACACGGCGATTGGGATTATGTTCACGTCAGCCTTTGCGATCGGAATCATCATGGTTACAATGCTGAAAAGCAGTACCGATCTCTATCACATTTTGTTCGGGAATGTATTGGCTGTGCGCTCGTCAGACATGTGGGTGACAGTCGGTATCGGGGTTATCGTCATCGTGACAGTCTACGCTTTTTTCAAAGAACTGTTACTGACTTCGTTTGATCCGACCATTGCTGCCGCCTACGGCTTGCGTAACAACCTCATTCATTACTTGCTGATGACCTTGTTGACGATGGTAACTGTCGCTTCCTTGCAAACTGTAGGAATCGTGCTCGTCGTCGCCATGCTGATTACACCGGCTGCTACTGCTTATCTTTTGACGGATCGTTTGTCGATCATGATCTTTTTGGCTGGCGGTTTTGGGATGCTGTCTTCGGTTATCGGCCTTTATTTTAGCTTTACCTATAATTTGGCCTCTGGTGCCACAATTGTCGTGGTTGCAACTGTGCTCTTCTTCCTGGCCTTTCTTTTCTCCCGAAAACACGGGGTAGTATGGAAATCAATCCGAGCCCGGCAAAAACGGGTCGAGCTCTTAAAGTAAAGGAGAATTATTGTTATGAAGAAGTGGAATCTGTTTTTCGTTTTTCTACTATCAACCGTATTGATGGCAGCGTGTGGTGCTCCGCAAAGTGCGAACGAGCCCACGAAATCAGATAATGATAAGCTGCAGGTCGTAACCACGTATTCCATCCTGTATGACATCGTGAAAAACGTTGGGGGGGATCGGGTAGAGATCCATAGTCTCGCTCCAATTGGCTCCAATCCGCATGAATATGATCCACTGCCTGCTGACGTGCAAAAAACGACGGATGCAGACGCTGTTTTTTACAATGGACTGAACTTGGAAGCCGGTAACTCCTGGTTCGATAAACTGATGACCACAGCAGGCAAATCAGGCCCGGATGCACCTGTGTTCCGTCTCAGTGAGGGCGTAGCTGCCAAGCACTTGACGACGAAAGGCAAAGAGAGCGAAGAAGACCCGCACGCTTGGCTGGATGTACGCAATGGCATCAAGTATGCGGAGAATGCAAAAAATGCCTTGATCAAGGTGGACCCAGCGCACAAGGAAACGTATGAGCAAAACGCCAAGAAGTACATCGAACAGCTGACTGCACTGCACGAGGAAGCGGTGAAGCAATACAACCAGATTCCGAAAGAACAGCGTTTGCTTGTGACGAGCGAGGGAGCGTTCAAATATTTCAGCGAAGCGTACGATTTTGAAGCGGCGTACATTTGGGAAATCAACTCGGAGAACCAAGGAACGCCAGAGCAGGTTACGCAGGTGGTCGATACGATTCGTGCGAAAAAAATCCCGGCTCTGTTCGTAGAGACGAGTATCGATCCGCGCAGCATGGAGATGGTATCGAATGAAACGGGTGTACCGATTGTCGGGAAAGTATTTACGGACTCTCTCGGAAAGCCGGGAGAAGATGGTGATACGTATATCAAAATGATGGAGTGGAATATCAAGACGATTTACGAAGGATTGACCAAGAAATAAGCCTGGCAAAAGCAAAGCACAGCTCTTCTAATCAGGGGCTGTGCTTTTAAATTCTTCCACTGCTTAACATCTTTCGTCAGATTGAGGTATAATAGGCTAGTGTGTTAAAGGAATCCGGAGTATTCATATTTTAATCTGTCATATTGAAAGAGAGTGGGATTATGGGTCGTAAGTGGAACAATATTAAAGAAAAGAAAGCTTCTAAAGACGCGAGCACCAGTCGTATTTACGCGAAGTTCGGGAAGGAAATTTACGTAGCGGCAAAGCAAGGCGAGCCGGACCCAGAGTCCAACCGTGCTCTGAAGGTCGTCCTGGAGCGTGCCAAAACGTACAGCGTACCGAAAGCGATTATCGACCGCGCGATTGATAAAGCAAAAGGCGGCTCTGATGAAACGTTTAGCGAGCTGCGCTATGAAGGCTTTGGGCCAAACGGTTCCATGATCATCGTGGATGCACTGACCAACAACGTAAACCGCACAGCTCCTGAAGTACGTGCCGCTTTCAACAAAAACGGCGGTAACATGGGCGTATCCGGTTCGGTTGCTTATATGTTTGACCCAACAGCGGTATTTGGTATGGAAGGCAAATCCTCTGATGAGGTGCTGGAAATCTTGATGGAAGCAGACGTAGACGTGCGGGACATTTTGGAAGAAGACGGTGCTGTCATCGTTTACGCAGATGCCGAACAGTTCCATGCTGTACAAGAAGCACTCAAAAACGGTGGCGTCACAGAGTTTACCGTAGCTGAACTGACCATGCTGCCACAAAATGAAGTAACGCTGACAGAAGACGTACAAGCTCAATTCGAAAAGCTGATCGATGCTTTGGAAGACTTGGACGATGTGCAGCAGGTGTACCATAACGTTGATTTAGGTGAATAATTATTTCGATGGGGGAAGACCTTTGTTTTAGGACAGAGGTCTTTTTTATGTTGTTTTGGTGAAGAGAAGAATATTTCCAGTCTAGGCTCCAGGCTCCGTCCAGCTGGGGGCTGGGGCTGTCCGCTCCGAAGGGTAGGACTCCACAAGTCGCTACGTCTGGAAATATTCTTCTCTGTCGTGACTGATTACATTCTTCCATCTTTTAAGGCTTTTAAAACCCGTCTAACACGGAATGCTCGTAGAGGAAACAGGAGAAAAAAGCGAAGATCTTTGGGACACCGACCAAGATGGAATGCAAAAAGCGAAACACGCCCTTAAGCGTCCACCTCTGAAAAAACATCCTGAAAGGACCACTTTGGACGCGGTTTCGCTTTTTGCATAGTTATTGAGATTAATAAATAGAGTGTTTAAAGAAATAGTGAAATAATACGGGATTCTGAAGGTTCTGATAGGATTGTGAAATATGAGGGGAGTTCATATTGGAATTTAATATGACTTGGAAGGTTCTCTGGGTGTTTTAGTGATGTAGATATAGTGGAGGTGGTTTACACCATTTTTGTGTTAGTTGGATTAAGCAAGATAAAGGGTATGCACATCCATCACCTAAGAGTCATTTTCGACAATCACTAATTCCAACATATAGGAAAAATGATGAATGTACACTGAAAAAAGTAGTAAAATTTATCTAATTAAAAAGACCAGAAAAACTCTGTGAGTGAAGTCCGGTCTTTTTATCAACTTGCCCTATCGGTGAATAACTATGTTAAAAATATCTTTTTGGCAACATTTATAGCATTCAAGACTTTAGGAAATCCCGTGTATGGGTAGCATTGCAGTAATGCCTCAATCACTTCTTGTCTCGTTAGACCTACACGAATGGAGGCATTGAGATGAACGTCCAACTGTGGCTCGCATCCACCTTGAGCAGTTAAGGCTCCTAATGTGACGAGTTGGCGCTGTTTAGGGTTTAGTCCTGAGCGGCTGTAGATTTCACCAAACGCAAATTCAATGATTTGTTCAGCTAATACAGGGGCAATCTCGGCCAGTGAATCGGCAACCGCCTCACCATGTTTGCCGTCGATTTCTTGAAGTTTTGCTATGCCTCTTTCCCGTCGTTCCCCTACAGAATGTAGTAGTTCGTCCTCGATGTTTACTTCGATATTTTGTTCTGCAAAAAGTTGTTTCGCAACGGTAATGGCATTTAAAGCACGAGGAGCGCCGCAAAACGGAATACAATGGGTAGCAATTTCAATAATTTCGTTCGGCGTAATTCCAACTTTCAAACCGAAGTTCATGTGCCATTTGAGTTGATTTGGAGTATCACCTAACGATATTAACGCAGAGATCACGATTATTTCTCTTTGTTCATAGGTGAGTACGGGATTATTGAAAACTTGCCCAAAAAATTCAATAATGTACCGACTTATGTGGGGAGATACATCGCTTAAAGCATGAATAACCGCTTGGATTCCTGCTTCATCAGTTTCTTGAAAAAGTTTTTTTCCATTTTCATAGTTTGAGTTCATCGCTTAATTGCCTCCAGTTTTGAGGTTTTCTATTTCCCGGTACTTCTAATGTAGTTTATTATTGCTGCTCGAAGTCAAATATAGGTTTTTACAATAGAATTTGCTATTAGGTAGAGGTTACTAAAGCATTTTTCTATTTTTTTGATCTACATTTCGCTATAGTAACTATAACGAAAGGGGACGGATCGGATGTCATTTTCAATGAAATATGTAGTTGATAACTTACATGTGTCTGCAAATACACTCAGATTTTATGAAACGGAAGGGTTGTTAAGAAATATTTCTCGAGATTCAAATGGTCGTAGAATATATAATGATGAAGATTTGAGATGGATCAACTTTATCCGATCTCTGCGGTTGACAGGAATGCCTATTTCTAAAATAAAAGAATATATCGATCTTTATGAATTAGGCGATGAAACATTCCTGCAAAGAAAAGAAATGATGATGCAGCATAAATTAGAAGTGCAGAATAAAATCAATGAAAACCTAAAACATTTAGAAGTAATAAGTTATAAGGTTGCGATGTACGAACTTCAAGAAAGGAAAGACACGCAGAAAATTTAGTATACTGGACTGTAAGCTAAAAGCTCGGCTGTATGCGAGTCTGTAAAATATTCTGTGTAAACTCTCAACCTCTAAACTACAATTAGTCTTAGAAAGGTTGGGAGATTTTTATGATGTCAAAAGAGCAGATCAAGCAGTGGATCAAAGAGAAAAACATGAAGT